>NZ_JBLVQN010000001.1:0-315980 GCF_058323225.1 Neobacillus sp. PVCKKU3 | reverse complement strand
TGATTAACTTTGCAACATACTCTTTATACTCTTGGGAATTATGTTTACCCATGTGAACACGTCCTTTTAAATGATGATTGTATTATAAACTAAATCTCATTTTTACGTGTCCACTTTTAAGACTAACCTCAGTTGGCCCATTTCCAACTTCACTTCGGGCAATATAAGGCCGCTATTTTTCCAACGGCTCCCCTTGCAACGTCCTTCCGGTAAATTTGATTCCATTTTGACTGTATCCTTTGTAAAGAAAAGGAGAACCCATAAAAATCAGGTTCCCCCTTCGAAAAACTTTATTGGTTCGTCACTTCATCAATGATCGCCAAGACCATTTCCCCAAGCTTGTATAGCTCCTCAATGGGCATGCGCTCATTGGTAGTGTGGATTTCTTCGTAACCGACAGCGAGGTTCACTGTTGGAATGCCGAAGCCTGCGATGACATTTGCATCGCTGCCGCCGCCGCTGTGCTGCAGCTCGCAGCTGCGGCCAATTTTAGCAGCTGCTTTACGAGCGATTTCTACCACCTGGTCGCCTTCGCCAAATTTGAAGCCCGGATACATAACTTGCACATCCACCTCAGCACGTCCGCCCATTTCTGAAGCAACTGTTTCAAAGGCTTCCTTCATTTTCGCAGCCTGCGCTTCCATTTTTTCAGGAATCAAAGAACGGGCTTCAGCTAAAATATCAACCCGGTCGCAGACAATGTTTGTCGCTTGGCCGCCTTCAAAGCGTCCAATATTGGCAGTTGTCTCGTGGTCGATTCGCCCTAACGACATTCTCGCAATAGACTTTGCCGCAATCGTAATAGCAGAAACACCTTTTTCAGGTGCAACCCCGGCATGGGCTGTTTTTCCATAGATAACCGTTTTAATTTTCGCTTGGGTCGGTGCGGCCACAACCACGTTTCCGACTAACCCGTCGCTGTCAAGCGCGTAGCCATATTTTGCCTTCATTAGCGTAGGATCAAGAGCTTTTGCCCCGACAAGGCCGGATTCTTCCCCAGCTGTAATCACAAACTGGATTTGGCCATGCGCAATGTTTTGTTCTTTCATCACACGAATCACTTCTAACATAACAGATAAACCTGTCTTATCATCTGCTCCAAGGATGGTCGTTCCATCGGTCACTACATAACCGTCTTTAATCGAAGGCTTAACTCCCCTGGCAGGCACAACTGTATCCATATGAGAGGTAAAATAAATTGGGTCTACCCCTTCTTTCGTTGCAGCAAGGGTGCAGATCAAGTTGCCAGCGCCATGGCCAGTTATAGAAGTTGTATCATCCTCATATACGTCAAGCCCTAAGTCGCTGAACTTTTTCTTTAACACTTTAGCAATTTCGGCCTCATGTTTAGTTTCCGAATCAATTTGGACCAGCTCTAAAAATTCATTTAAAAGACGTTCTTGGTTAATCATTTGCCGAAGCCTCCAATATATGTACTTTACTTTTTCAGTATACCTTTTTTTCAAACGAGTCTACAAATGAAAGGACCATTAAAAATGGTCCCAAAAAATCTACAACGGAATATTTCCGTGTTTTTTATATGGTCTCGATTCTTTCTTCGACCTTAGCATCTCTAATGCTTGAATCAACTTGATTCTAGTTTCGCGCGGGTCGATGACGTCATCCACCATTCCCCTGGATGCCGCGACATAAGGGTTCGCAAATTTCTCACGGTACTCCTCTATTTTTTGCTGCCTAGTCTGTTCAGGGTTATCGCTGTTTTGGATTTCCTTTGCGAAAATAATATTAGCTGCTCCCTGTGGACCCATGACGGCAATCTCTGCATTCGGCCAGGCAAAGACAAGGTCGGCGCCGATAGACTTACTGTTAAGCGCCACATACGCGCCGCCGTAGGCTTTGCGCAGAATTACCGTCAACTTTGGAACGGTCGCTTCTGAATAAGCAAATAAAATTTTTGCCCCGTGGCGGATGATGCCGCCATGCTCCTGCTTAACGCCCGGGAAGAAGCCAGTTACATCTTCAAAGGTGATAATCGGGATATTAAAAGAATCGCAGGTGCGAATGAATCGGGCTGCTTTGTCGGAAGAATCGATGTCAAGACCGCCGGCCATTACTTTTGGCTGGTTACAAACAAGTCCGACTGTTTCCCCTTTAATTCTTGCAAACCCAACAACAATATTTCTGGCAAAATCCTTATGAATTTCCATGAAAGTATCCGCATCAACAATCTGTTCAATAACATTTCTTACGTCGTATGGGCGGACAGCATCAAAGGGAATCACATCCGTCAAATCAGGACGGTAATCTTCCTCTTCTGCCACTTCCACTCTTGGCGGTTTTTCTTCATTATTCTGCGGCAAGTAGCTCAGCAGCTTTCGTACATTTGCCAAAACTTCTTCCTCGGTTGCACCGCGGAAATGAGCATTCCCGCTGATGGTATTATGTACACCGGCACCGCCCAAGTCTTCTGCCGAAATTTTCTCCCCGGTAACGGTTTCAATAACCTTCGGCCCTGTAATGAACATTTGGCTCGTTTTTTCCACCATGAATACAAAATCGGTAATTGCGGGTGAATAAACCGCACCGCCGGCACATGGACCCATGATGACGGAAATCTGCGGAATGACTCCCGAATAAATAGAATTGCGGTAAAAGATTTGTCCGTAGCCGTCTAAGGATACAACCCCTTCTTGGATGCGGGCACCGCCGGAATCATTCAGGCCGACAAACGGGGTGCCATTTTTGGCTGCCAAATCCATTACATTAGCAATCTTTTTGGCATGCATTTCCCCCAAAGCGCCGCCAAAAACGGTAAAATCCTGTGAAAACAAATAAATCGGCCGGCCGTTCACTTTTCCATATCCAGTTACAACGCCATCGCCAGGCCCCTTTTGGTCTTCCATCCCAAAATCGTTTGTGCGGTGCTCAATAAATGGATTTAATTCAACAAACGTCCCCTTATCGACTAACAGGTCAATCCGCTCGCGGGCTGTCAGTTTCCCTTTTTCATGCTGCTTTTCAATCCGTTCATCACCGCCGCCGAGTTCTACCTCCCGGCGTTTGTCATACAGCTCGTTTAACACTTCATAGATATCCATTTTGTTACCCCTTTGTCTGTTTCTTTTCGCAAAGCTCAAATAAAACGCCCGATGCCGATTTTGGATGCATGAAGGCAATATCTGCCCCGCCTGCTCCTGGCCTTGGCACCTCATCGATCATCCTGATACCATGCTCCTTCATTTCCGCAATTCTAGCTTCAATTGATTCCACCCCAAGAGCTACATGGTGTATGCCCTCGCCGCGTCTTTCAATAAAGTTGGCAATCGTGCTCTCCTCTGAAGTAGGTTCGAGAAGCTCAAGCTTGGTCTCGCCGGCCTGCAAAAATGCTACCTTTACCTTTTGACTGACCACTTCTTCAATTTTTAAAAGAGGGAGCTTTAACACTTCCGTATAAAAAGGAAGGGTCGCCTCAAGAGACTTTACAGCAATTCCAATATGATCGATTTTTTTAATCATTTTAAAATCCCCTTTTTTCAATTTTAACATAAATTCGACAATAACATTATTCGTGAAAAAGTTCATAAATCCTTCCTAAGTTGCTGAGTTGTTCCGTTGTCCTTTTGGGCTTTTCCAAGTACAATGTAGATAAAACCTTTTAACCAAAAGGAGGCATTCATTTTGAATAACAAAAAATCTAGAAAAATTATTGTTTATTTAATGCTCTTTGCTATGCTGGCTTCCACTCTTCTAATTGGAATTGCCCAGTTCTTATCATAACAATTAAGGGACTGTCCGCATTGACGGACAGTCCCTTTTTCTTATTTGATAGCACCGCTTTCCTTTGCGAGTGCTTCAAATGATTTATTGGATGATATTACTAAAATTTTTGTCCCAAGCGGTATCAACGGGAATAATGAGGTAATAACCTCATTCTGGGTGCGGATGCATCCTTGAGAAACATATTTTCCAACAGATGCCGGCTGATTGGTGCCATGAATGCCGTAGATCCTGCCATCCGTTTCCCTTGCGTCAAAACCAATCCACCTAGAACCAAGCGGATTCTTCGGGTCGCCCCCTGGAATGTCGCTGCGGCGATAGTATGGATTCTCTGCTTTTACCGTAATCGTAAACAGGCCCTCCGGCGTTAAATCCTCCGTCTTGCCCGTGCCTACACTGACTATGGTTTGGACTCTATTCTCACTAATAAAGGCAAGTTCATTATTACTCTTGTTAACAATTACAAATGGGTCCCCTGGCAATGGGTTTGGACCCAATGGCCAAATGGGGGATAGGGAAAGTGCCATCAGGATTGACGAAAAGATTTTGATCATAATCATCCTCCTGCCGTTTTTCCCCTAGTTTGCATCAATCTAACATTCTTATTCATTTTCCACGATCAACGATTTATAAAACTTTTTCTAAAAAGTCCTTTGCACGAGTGGTCTTTGGATTTTTGAAAAACTCTTCCGGCGAGCCTTCTTCTAACAATTTCCCTTCATCAAGAAACATAATCCGGTCGGAAACTTCCCGCGCAAATCCCATTTCATGTGTAACGATTGCCATCGTAATACCTGTATGGGCCAAGTCCTTAATAACATTAAGAACTTCCTTGACCATCTCTGGGTCAAGCGCAGATGTCGGTTCATCAAATAGCATTAACTTTGGCTCCATGGCAAGGGCACGGGCGATGGCCACTCTCTGCTTCTGCCCCCCTGAAAGATTATTAGGATAGGCTGATTCTTTTTCAGATAGTCCCACTTTGGCTAATAGTTCGCGGCCTTTTTTCTCAGCAGTTTCCCTGGATTCACCTTTAACTCTCATCGGTGCATACGTTAAGTTCTGCAAAACAGTCATATGCGGGAATAAATAGAAATGCTGAAAGACCATGCCGATTTCCTGTCTGACTTTCGAAATATCCGTTTTTCGGTCGGTAATGTCTTGATTATTAATCCACACTTTCCCTTTTGTCGGATCCTCCAACAAATTCAAACAGCGAAGAAAGGTTGATTTTCCTGACCCTGATGGTCCGATAATGGAGACTACCTCACCGCTTTCGATACTGGCTGAAATATTTTTTAAGACTTCATTATCGCCAAACTGTTTATAGAGGTTCTCTATTTTAATCACTATATTTCAGCCTCCTTTCAACCAGTTTGCCAGCAGTTGTTAAAACGAAAACGAGGACCCAATAGATCAGTCCGACAAAAATTAATGGTTCAAAATTATGATACGTATCTGCTCCCACAACCTGGGCACGGCGCATTAAATCCAAGTAGCCGATTGTTGATACAAGCGCCGATTCCTTTGTTAAGGTAACAAATTCATTCATAAGGGCCGGTAAAATATTTTTAAGGGCCTGTGGCAAAATAATATCCTTCATCATCAGGCGATAAGGAACACCGAGCGCCAGGGCTGCTTCTGTCTGACCTTTATCCACGGCTTGAATGCCCGCTCTGATAATCTCTGACACATACGCAGATGAATTCAACCCAAATGCCAGAATGGACGATAGGAATGGATCAATATCGTAACCAGTTAATTGCGGAACCGCAAAATAAATTAACATTAGTTGTAAAATCAATGGCGTACCGCGGAAAATGGATGTATATATATCTGCAAGCCAATTTAAAGCCTTGACTCTGGAAATTTTCAATAATGCCAGAATGGTACCGAGAACAAATCCAAATATAATGGCGACAACGACAAATTTTAATGTTACCCATATTCCTTTTAGTATAAAAGGAATATAAGGCACAATTTGGCTAAAATCCAAATTCATGCCTTACACCTCACCTCAAATATTTTCTTTTAAAAAAATGCTATTATTGTTGGTCTTTTAACCACTTATCTTTCAATTCTTGCAGCTTTCCATTTTGCTCCAATTTATCAAGAGCCTTATTAACATCCTTTACAAGCGCACTGCCTTTAGGAAAAGCGATGGCCATCCCTGGTGAACTGCTTGTAGGATCATCAAATCCCGCTAAATTTTGCTCTTTAATATAACCGGTAGCCACTGACTTATCTAAATAAGCTGCATCGATTCGCTTAGTTAATAGTTCTTGAATTAAAGTTGTAGCATTGTCTAATGGCTTCGCTGTAAAGTTAATCTTCTTTTGAAGTTCCTTAGCACCCTCTTCTTGGATGGTTCCTAATTGAACACCAAGTGTTTTTCCTTTTAAATCATCTACTGTTTTAATGTTAGAATCCTTTAAAGTAATGAACATTTCACCTGAACGATTATATTCAGTTGAAAAATCTACATTCTTTTTACGCTTCTCAGTTGCTGACATTCCAGCAAGGACCATATCAACCCGTTTTGCCTGCAATGCTCCGATTAAGCCATCAAACTTCATGTCTTTAATTTCAAGCTTATATCCTAATTCGTCAGCAATCGCTTTGGCAAGGTCGATATCGAAGCCTTCAATGTCACCTGATGTATTTCTAGATTCAAATGGAGCAAAATCAGCAGATGTTGCCATTGTTAATACTTTTTTGTCTGAAGATTTTTCACCGTTAGCTCCGTCCTTATTACTTTGGCCGCAGGCAGCCATAACGACTAATGAAAAAATAATAGTTAGAAATAAAAATGTCTTTTTCATGATATCCTCCTGATTATTATAATTTGAAATTATATAATGACTTGAATTTTTATTCAACAAATTGGATATTAACACAGCAATGAATTTTTGAAAAGATATTTTTCTAATATAAAAATATTCAAAAAATTAGACGAACCTTTTATAATAGTTAAAATGGGCACAAACCATTTTTTTATGTGTATTTTCCATAAAAAAACACCTCTTTTATGAAGAGGTGTTTAATAGGGATATTTAACCTTTCTTGGGTTAAATTATTATATTTCTTCGCAATATTTATCAAATTCCTGCTGAAGCTTGGCAACCACTGTTGCTGGGTCATAGCCTTCAATCTGATGTCTTTCAATCATGGAACAAATCTTTCCGTCCTTTAATAAGGCGAAGGAGGGAGAGGATGGCGGATAGCCTGTAAAATAGCTTCTTGCCTTTTCTGTCGCTTCTTTATCCTGACCGGCAAAAACCGTTACTAGGTGATCTGGGCGCTTATCATAATGAACGGAGTATGCTGCCGCTGGACGGGCAATACCGCCGGCGCAGCCGCAAACTGAATTAATCATGACTAGAGTTGTACCCTTTTGGTTTAAAGCCTCTTCAACCTCATCGGCTGTCTTTAGCTCTTGGTATCCGGCAGTGGAGATTTCCTGGCGCGCCTGGCGGACAACATCATTCATAAAAATATTAAAATCCATGCTCATTGAATTCACTCCTTATGTCTTACATACCTACATCATAACAGTTAAAATAGGTTTTTTTCAAATGATTATTCCTGACGTGAAAAAGAAAAGCTGCCGATGAATCGACAGCTATAGATTAGAGTTTATAAATGTCTCATAAAGCTTTTCCACGGCTGTGGCCACCGTTACGTCCCCGGTGATGACTTCGTTTTCATACTTGGGAAGCAAATTCTTCACACCAGGGTGATGAAAGAAATGATAGTGAAGAGTATCGGTAATCATCGAATACAGCCATTCTCTGGATTGAAATTTTCTTCTTTCGTCGAAAACGCCTGAGGTTTTCACCGTCGCTTCGAAGGTTTGGATGACCTTCCAGATATCTGCGATTCCCTCGTGGGTCAAAGACGAACAGGTATAGGCTTTCGTTCCCCATCCCTTTGTGGCCGGCTGGAGAAAATGCAGGATACGGTTATATTCCTTCCTCGTTTTCTCGGCATTTTGCTTATTCGCCCCGTCCGCTTTGTGGACGATGAGGCAATCGGCCAGTTCCATAATGCCTTTTTTCATTCCCTGCAATTCGTCACCAGCACCGGTTAGGACAAGCAGCATGAAAAAGTCGACCATATCACGAATGATAACTTCACTTTGGCCTACACCAACCGTTTCAATTAGTATGACATCAAAGCCAGCTGCTTCACAAATCAGCATTGCTTCCCTTGTTTTCCGGTGAACCCCGCCAAGCTTCCCAGCCGTTGGCGAGGGACGGATAAACGCTTTTGGATTCCGGGCCAATGTTTCCATTCGGGTTTTGTCACCGAGGATACTCCCGCCGCTAATCTTTGAGCTTGGGTCAATCGCCAAAACGGCAACTCTTAGTCCAAGTTCACATAGATAGGTTCCGAACGCCTCAATAAATGTGCTTTTTCCAGCCCCAGGCACCCCGGTAATACCGATGCGAATTGACTTACTAGAGTGAACCAGCAGCTTTTGCAAGAGCGCCTGTGCTTTTTGAAAATGCTGTTCAGCGTTGCTTTCCACAAGGGTAATCGCTCGGGCAAGCAGGCTTCGATCACCTTTAAGGACCCCTTCATACAATTCGTCTAGCGAGGGCTCAGTCGATCCTCGTTTTTGAAAACGGACATTTTTTTGAAAAGTCACTTCACCTGTAATCTGCTCCTGTCCTTTCCTAATGACAGTAGAAAATTTATCCGGATCATCCGGGTTTGCCCATTCCGGTTTTTGTTCACCCATCATTTAATTTGCCACTTCCTCGTAACCAAGCCGCTTATAAATCTCCTTGATTACCTTTTGCGCTGCAACTGGAATAATCGTACCAGGACCGAAGATGGCCGCTGCCCCATTGTCATATAAAAATTGATAATCCTGGGCAGGTATTACGCCGCCGACAACTACGAGAATATCCTCACGGCCAAGCTTCCTTAATTCTTCAATAAGCTGCGGCAAGAGTGTCTTATGTCCTGCGGCAAGTGAGCTCATTCCAATTACATGAACGTCATTTTCCACCGCTTGCAGGGCTGTTTCCTCCGGTGTTTGGAAGAGCGGGCCGATATCGACATCAAAGCCAAGATCGGCAAATGCCGTAGAAATGACCTTCGCCCCGCGATCATGACCGTCCTGCCCCATTTTCGCAATCAGAATCCGCGGCCGTCTGCCTTCATTTTCAAGGAATTCTTCTGTCATTCTTTGGACTTCGGCAATTTCTTCTTCGTTTGTAAAAGAAGTGCTGTAGACGCCGCTAATGGAGCGGATGACGGCTTTATGCCGGCCTGCTGCTTTTTCTATCGCATCGGAAATTTCGCCTAGCGTCGCTCTTTCGCGTGCCGCCTTGACAGCAAGTTCTAATAGATTCCCTTCGCCGGAAGCAGCCGCATTGGCTAAAGCTATTAAAGCCTCTTCCACTTTCTGTAAGTCCCGATTTACTTTTAAGGAATTTAGTTTTTCAATTTGCTTTAAACGGACAGCTGTATTATCTATGTCCAAAATATCAATTGGCTCTTCTTTTTCAAGCCGGTAGCGATTAACGCCAATAATCGTTTCTTTTGCAGAGTCGATTTGTGCCTGCCGTCTTGCCGCCGCCTCTTCAATTTTCATTTTCGGCAGCCCGGTTTCAATGGCCTTCGCCATTCCGCCGAGATTTTCAATCTCCTCGATATGTGTCCAAGCCCGCTTGATTAATTCATCCGTCAGTTTTTCCACATAGTAGGAGCCTGCCCATGGATCGATAACCTTGGTTATGCCAGTTTCTTCTTGTAAAAACAACTGCGTATTACGGGCAATCCGCGCTGAAAAGTCTGTCGGCAGGGCAATCGCTTCGTCCAACGCATTTGTGTGCAGGGATTGGGTGTGGCCCATTGCCGCCGCATGCGCTTCAATCAGCGTCCGGGTTACAT
Organism: Neobacillus sp. PVCKKU3; assembly: GCF_058323225.1. NCBI lineage: Bacteria > Bacillati > Bacillota > Bacilli > Caryophanales > Bacillaceae > Neobacillus > Neobacillus sp. PVCKKU3. Next base: position 306,338 of record NZ_JBLVQN010000001.1, on the reverse strand, counting down.
TATTAAACGGATCCTGTTCGGTCAAACTCCAGCCTGATGTTTGCGAATGGGTGCGGAGTGCCATTGATTTTTCGTTTTTCGGATGGAAAGATTTCATCATTTTTGCCCAGATATATCTTGCTGCCCGCATTTTGGCCACTTCCATGAAGTAGTTCATACCGATGGCCCAGAAAAAGGACAACCTCGGGGCAAATGAATCAATGTCGATTCCGGCTTTAAGTCCCGTTTTTACATATTCCAAGCCGTCTGCTAACGTATATGCGAGTTCAATATCGGCAGGTGCCCCGGCCTCCTGCATATGATAACCAGAAATACTAATGCTATTAAACTTAGGCATGTATTTGGACGTATATTCGAAGATATCGGCAATGATCTTCATCGACATCTCTGGCGGATAAATATACGTATTCCTGACCATGTACTCTTTTAGAATATCATTTTGAATCGTTCCGGACAGTTTTTCCTGGCTGACTCCCTGTTCTTCGGCCGTTACGATGTAAAAAGCCAGTACCGGGAGAACGGCGCCATTCATCGTCATGGAAACGGACATTTGATCGAGCGGAATTCCGTCAAAGAGAGTTTTCATATCGAGCACTGAATCAATTGCCACCCCAGCTTTCCCAACGTCACCGACTACCCTTGGATGGTCAGAGTCATAGCCGCGGTGAGTGGCCAGGTCAAATGCCACCGATAAGCCTTTTTGCCCCATCGCCAGATTGCGGCGGTAAAAGGCGTTACTCTCTTCGGCAGTGGAGAATCCGGCATACTGCCTGACTGTCCAAGGTCGGTTCACATACATGGTCGGATATGGTCCCCTCGTATATGGAGGAAGCCCCGGCAGGCTGCCGAGCTGTTCTGTCCCGTCTCGGTCTTCCTTTGTATAAATCGGTTTTAGCATGATTTGTTCATTGGTCTCGAACAGTAAATCATCAAGGGAGGAGGCAATCTCTTTATCAACTTTTTCCCGCCATGCTTCTTCCGTGATAAAATTCTGGTTCCCAAACAGTTTTGCGTTTTGAAAATCAGGCTTTTGTTTGTTCAAGAGAGTTCACCTCCATGTCAGATAGGATTTCATCGATGGTTTCACAGCAATTGCTTTTTACATGAATAAACCGCTTAAGCCCCTCTTCGTACCACTGGGCCTGCAGTTCTTTTTCAGGAAGCCCAGCCAGAAGGAAGATTAGGTTTGGAAATTCAGATTTTAACGCTGTCAGCATCTCATGTCCGATTTGCTCATACTGTTCATTTGTTCCGCAAATGCAGACAAAGTTAGTTTTTAAGTCTATGATAAATTGTCTGGCATCCTCTATCGTGTGGACCGGCTTGCTTTCAGCAGGATGGATTCCACCGGCTGCAAGAAAGCCCTTCATGAAATCAAGTCTTGGTTTATGCTGCTTTAGTTCGCCTAGACATAGCATGCCGACTGAAGGTGCAGCACCTGTTGTTTCCTGTAATTGGTTTGCCTTGAAGCGAAGCTCCTCATATGGTTCTGCTAATCTGTGCTGACGGATGGCCTTGAAGTCTTTTGTGGCTACGGCCATTTTCATTAGCTGCTTTTGGCTAGGTACCGCTTCATCCAATTTGGCATAAACATTTGTCCCGACGATACTTTGCTTTCTTATTTGAATATCGAGGTTCCTTTTTTCATAAACAGCAGCAATTTGCTGTTGAAGCCAGTTTGACTTTAATGCCTCCAAAATGCCTCCCGCAGCCTCAATTTCCTTAAAAAATTCCCATCCATTTTCCGCTAGCTGATTGGTCAGCGTCTCCACATACCAAGAGCCGCCTGCAGGGTCAACCACCTTCTGCAAGTGTGCTTCTTCTTTTAGAATTAGCTGGATGTTGCGAGCAATCCGTTCGGAGAAAGAAGTAGGCCCAGTCAATTCATTAAATGGCTCCACAAGCAAATATTGGGCTCCCCCTAAAACAGCGGCAAATGCCTCGTTGGCGGAACGAAGGATATTGACATGAGAGTCAAAGATAGTTTTTGTAAAAGATGAGGTTGTGGCGGCAATCTGCATACCCCTTGCTTCCGCTTCGGCACCGTAAAGTTCCGCAATCCGCTTCCAGATTACGCGGGCTGCTCTAAGCTTGGAGAGTTCCATAAAAAAGTTGCTGCCGATGGAAAATTGGAAAATTATTTTTGATAGAGCTTTTTCAATGTTCATGCCATTATCAAGAAGCTCCTGTAAGTAATAGACTCCTGTGGCTGCGGCAATCCCGAGCTCTTGAACAGCATTAGCTCCGCCATTATGGTACGGAGTGGTGTCGACAAGAACAGTACGTAAATTAGGAAACTTTCCATCTGCTTGCAGGATTTGACTGGTCCGTTCTTTAAGTAATTCCTCTTCGATTGCTCCAACTTCTGCAAATAGGGAAACGGGATCATTGCCTATGTAGCCTGTAAGGTTTGTTCCATCACTATACTGGCCGGCAAGATTTTTTAAAATGTCATTCAGTTCCCATCTGGCGTTGATAGCAAATGGGTATTTTTTCTCTAAACCCGCCAATAAATCTGGAAAACTATTGTTTTTCGAAACTTCAAAAGAAATTGCTGTTTGTCCCTGTTCAAGGGCCTCTTGAAGCTTTTGTTTAAGTTCTTCGGGTGTTTGATAAGATATTTTCTGGGCAACTTTCCATTCGTCTGTTACATATCCTAATGGGGCAATTCCCCTTCTAAAATCAGATCCTCCTGGATAGTCAGGTACCTGTTGTTCATCCTGCTCGGTATAAAGCGGTTTCAAAACAATGTTTTCATAGGTGGTACTTTGTAATAATTCAATCTTTTTCCCTTTTAATGATTTCTCGGCCTGTTCCTTCCAATCATCTATTGTTTTTACAGGGAAAGATTGATTACGTATATTTTTCAAACTCCTCATCCCCCTTCCGCATATTTATTGAACTAATATTCAATTAATTCTATTTTAGGGTACAACCTCGATTCAGGCAAACATTTTCAAAACTTAAAAAATAAACAGCCGCCAATCAAAACTTGAATGGCGGCTGTTGCAGGCAAATTTTTTAGTAAATAGAGGTTGTTGTTTTAGACATGTTTTCGATGATTTCTTTCACCCTAGCTAGGAACCGGCCGCAAACAAGCCCGTCAAGAACACGGTGATCTAAAGACATACAAAGATTAACCATATCACGAACTGCAATCATCCCGTTATTCATGACAACAGGACGTTTCACAATCGATTCGACCTGAAGGATCGCGGCCTGCGGGTAATTAATGATGCCCATTGACTGGACAGAACCAAAAGAGCCGGTGTTATTGACTGTTATCGTACCACCCTGCATATCCTCCGGACGAAGCTTTCCGGACCGCACCTTCACGGCAAGGTCAGAGATTTCACGGGCAATACCTTTAATCGTTTTCTCATCGGCATTTTTGATGACAGGCACGAATAAAGCGTCATCTGTGGCGACTGCAATCGAAATATTGATATCCTTCTTTTGAATAATCTTGTCGCCGGCCCACATCGAATTAATTTGTGGGAATTCTTTTAGAGCCTGAGAAACGGCTTTTACAAAGAAAGCAAAGAATGTTAAATTGAAGCCTTCTTTTTTCTTGAATTCATCTTTTATGGAATTGCGGTAGTCAACAAGGTTGGTGGCATCGACTTCCACCATTGTCCAGGCATGCGGTATTTCATGCTTGCTGCGTAGCATGTTCGTGGCAATCGCTTTGCGGACGCCGGTAACTGGAATTTCGATATCCCCTGCTGCCACCGGAACCGATACGGCAGGTGCCGGTGCAATAGCTGCTGGAGCAGGCTGACTTGGAGCCACAGCCTCCTGAACAGGCAGTTTACTAGCTGCTTGCACTGGTGCCTCCGCTTTTTGTCCTGCTGCTGGAATATTACCAGACTCAATGATTTGCAATAAATCCTTACGAGTTATCCTGCCCCCAGCACCAGTACCTAAAACCTGCGTTAAATCAATGCCATGTTCCTGCGACAACTTAAGAACAGCCGGCGAATACCTGGCCCGATTCCCCTGATCAACAGGAGTGGCAATACCGTTCCCTACAGCCGCTTTTTGTTCAGGTGCGGAAACAGCTGCCTCCGGAGCAGGAGCGCCGCCTTCCGTTTCGATGGTACAGATAATTTCCCCAACAGCCATTGTATCACCTTCGGCAGCAATGAGTTCCTTAATTACACCTGAAAAAGAAGAAGGAACTTCCGCGTTAACCTTATCTGTCATGACCTCTGCCAGAGGGTCGTATTTATTTACCTTATCTCCTACAGAGACTAGCCATTTGCTGATTGTACCTTCCGTTACACTTTCGCCTAACTGCGGCATTTTAATTTGTTCAGTTGCCACTATTTCATCCTCCTAAACCTAAAACTCCGCAAGCTCGCGCATTGCTTTTTCGACCTTATCCGGATTGACCATAAAGAATTTTTCCATTGTTGGCGCATATGGCATTGCTGGAACATCTGGGCCGGCTAACCTTTTAATCGGGGCATCCAGTTCAAATAAGCAGTTCTCGGCAATAATGGCGGCAACCTCACTCATAATGCTGCCTTCTTTATTGTCCTCCGTGACGAGCAGTACCTTACCTGTTTTCGATGCTGCTTCGATAATCGCTTCTTTATCTAGCGGATAAACGGTACGCAAATCCAAAATATGCGCAGATATGCCGTCTTTGGCTAATTTCTCTGCCGCTTGCAGGGCAAAATGCACGCAAAGCCCGTAAGTGATAACAGTGATGTCCTCTCCTTCACGCTTTACATCTGCTTTACCAATTGGCAGGGTATAATCTTCAGTAGGCACTTCACCTTTAATTAAGCGGTAGGCCCGTTTATGTTCGAAAAATAACACCGGGTCATTATCGCGAATGGCCGCTTTTAAAAGTCCCTTTACATCATATGGGGTGGATGGCATCACAATTTTTAAGCCTGGCTGATTTGCAAATACGGCCTCAACTGATTGTGAATGATACAAAGCTCCATGAACGCCGCCGCCATATGGGGCGCGGATGACAATCGGACAGTTCCAATCGTTATTAGAACGATAGCGGATCCTTGCCGCCTCGGAAATAATTTGGTTTACTGCGGGCATAATAAAATCAGCGAACTGCATTTCCGCAATTGGCCGCATTCCGTACATGGCGGCCCCGATTCCGACACCGGCTATCGCTGATTCCGCCAGCGGCGTATCAATTACGCGATCTTCACCAAATTGTTCATACAGTCCTTGTGTAGCCTTAAAAACGCCGCCTTTTCGCCCCACATCTTCACCAAGAACAAAAACTCGAGAGTCTCTCTCCATTTCCTCGCGAATGGCCATAGTAACTGCATCAATATATGAAATAACTGCCATATTCCTTCCCCCTAACGATCCCCGTATACATATTTCAATGCATCCTCTGGCGCTGCATAAGGTGCATTTTCTGCATAGTCAGTGGCTTCATTGACGATCTGCATGACGCGGTCATTGATTTCCTGCTCCAATACATCATTCAACACGCCGGTTTCCTTCAGATATGCACCAAAGGTGATGATTGGGTCTTGCGATTTTGCCTTTGCAACCTCATCAGGCGCCCGATATGAGCGGTCATCATCGTCAGAAGAATGCGGAGTTAAACGATAAGAAACAGTTTCAACTAAAGTCGGACCTTCGCCGCGGCGCCCGCGCTCGGCCGCTTCCTTAACAACCTTATAAACCTCTAACGGGTCATTGCCGTCAACTGTATAACCTGGCATGCCGTAACCAATGGCACGGTCAGAAACCTTCTCACAACCCAATTGTTTTTCAATTGGCACAGATATCGCATATTTATTATTTTCACACATAAAAATGACCGGTAGTTTATGAACACCAGCAAAGTTGGCACCCTCATGGAAATCCCCCTGGTTCGAGGATCCTTCCCCGAACGTAACAAAGGAAACAAAGTCCTTCTTCTCCATTTTACCGGCAAGAGAAATCCCCACCGCATGAGGAACTTGCGTAGTTACAGGCGATGAACCGGTGACGATCCGATTCTTCTTTTGCCCAAAATGTCCCGGCATCTGCCGTCCTCCGGAGTTAGGGTCTTCTGCTTTGGCGAAACCTGACAGCATCAACTCTTTTGGAGTCATCCCAAACGTTAATACGACACCCATATCACGGTAATAGGGCAATACATAATCTTTTTCCCGGTCTAGGGCAAAGGCAGCACCTACCTGTGCAGCCTCCTGCCCTTGGCAGGATATTACAAATGGTATTTTACCTGCACGGTTCAACAGCCACATCCGCTCATCGATACGGCGGGCCAAAAGCATCGTTTCAAACATTTCCAGCACTTTTTCATCGCTTAAGCCTAAAGCTTCATGACGCTTTTCCACCATAAACTTCATTCCTCCCGTTTGTTCGCTTTAAATCATTTCTCTCCCAAAAACCTATCCATGTATGGCCTTCCCGTCAACAGCCAATGCCGCCTCGCCAATTGCTTCCGAAAGGGTTGGATGTGGATGGATGGTGTGGGCAATTTCCCATGGTACAGCATCAAGCACCATCGCAAGGCCGGCTTCCGAAATCATATCAGTAACATGAGGACCAATCATATGCACCCCTAAAATATCATCGGTCTCCTCATCAGCAATAATTTTAACAAATCCATCTGCTTCACCGAATACAAGGGCTTTCCCAATGGCACGGAAAGAAAATTTCCCCACTTTTACTTTATGCCCATTTTCCTTTGCTTGATTCTCTGTAATACCGACACTGGAAACCTCGGGACTGCTGTAAATGCATCTGGAAACTAGGGCATAATTAAGCGGTGACGTTTTTTCACCCGCAATATGCTCCACAGCAATAATCCCTTCATGCGAGGCAACATGGGCAAGCTGCAGCCCGCCTATCACATCACCAATGGCATATATATGGGATTCTTTTGTTTGAAAAACCTCATTCGTTACAATAAAACCTTTTTCAATTTGGATCTCTGTATTATCAAGTCCAATGCCCTCAGTATTGGCCTGCCGCCCTACTGATACAAGCAGCTTTTCCGCTTTGAACTCTTTCACCGAACCCTTTACTTCTGCCGAGATGGCCACTCCATTATCTTTCACCAATGTTTCAGGAAGAACTTTTGCGCTTGTAATAATGTTAATCTTCCGCTTCTTCATCAAACGCTGCATTTCTTTCGAAATCTCGTGATCCTCCGTCGGTATAATTCGGTCTGCGTACTCAAGAACAGTCACCTCTACACCAAAATCGGAAAGCATCGAGGCCCACTCAATTCCAATTACTCCACCCCCCACAATAATGATCGAGCTGGGAAGGGCTTCAAGCTGAAGGGCTTCATCAGAGGACATGACATATTCGCCGTCAATGTCAAGACCTGGCAATGTCCGCGGTCTTGACCCGGTCGCGATAATGACATTCTTCGGTAGGAGCATTTCATTTTCAGAACCATTGTTCATTTCAACGGAAATAGTCCCTGGCATCGGCGAAAAAATCGAAGGTCCTAATATCCGGCCAATTCCTTCAAATACATCGATTTTCCCCTGCTTCATTAGATGCTGGACACCTTTATGCAACTGGTCAATAATTTTGTTTTTTCGTTCTTGAACCTTGCCAAAATTAACCGAAACTTCTCCAGTGATCACACCGAATTCATCGCTGCGCTTTGCTGTTGCAAACACCTCCGCACTCCTGAGCAGTGCCTTACTTGGAATACACCCTTTATGAAGACAGGTACCTCCAAGTTCGCCTTTTTCAACAATTGCCGTTTTCAAACCAAGCTGTGAGGCGCGGATCGCCGCTACATAGCCGCCGGTCCCTCCGCCAAGTATGACTAAATCATATTCTTGTGCCATTTGGTTCCCTCCCAAATTCCCCTAAATTTTCACTGTTTTAAATTTCCCTGGGTAATCCTTAACCTCTTCTTCCCCGAGTAAGACCCGAAGTGCCCCTTCTGCTAACGCCTGCAGCTCATTTTCACCCGGGTGGACAATTACGTCCGCAATCCATTTAATCCGATCAATAATTGATTTAACAAATTCTTTACCATATGCCAAGCCGCCTGTTAAACAAATAGCATCCACTTTTCCGGACAAAACAGCGCTGGCAGAGCCAATTTCTTTTGCCACCTGGTATGCCATTGCCTCATAGATCAGCTTTGCCTCCTGATCTCCAACCGCGATTCGTTGCTCAACCTGCAGTGCATCATTTGTACCAAGGTAACCGACAAGCCCGCCTTGGCCGACCAGCTTTTTCATAATTTCTTCCCTGAAATATTCACCTGAATAGCATAAAGCAACTAAATCACCAGCCGGAACTGTTCCGGCACGCTCCGGACTGAAGGGGCCATCGCCATGGAGGCCATTATTGACATCGACGACCCTGCCCTGTTTATGTACTCCGACGGTAATTCCGCCCCCCATATGGGTAACAATCAAATTTAATTCGTTGTATTTTTTTCCAAGCTCTTTGGCAGCCCGTCTGGCGACAGCTTTTTGATTTAACGCATGAAAAATGCTTTTTCTTTCGATTAATGAAAAGCCTGAGATTCTGGCGATGGGGTCAAGCTCATCGACAACAACCGGGTCGACGATATATGAAGGAATATTAAGTCCCGAAGCTATTTCAAAGGCAATGATACCGCCGAGATTAGATGCATGCTGACCGGAATAACCTTTCTTAAGGTCTTCTAGCATTTGGCTGTTAACTGCATATGTTCCACCCTCGATTGGACGAAGCAAGCCGCCCCGCCCACAGACAGCATTTAATTTCGAAAGATTGATTCCTTCATGATCCAGTGTCTCCAAAATCACATTCTTTCTGAATTCATACTGGTCAATAATATTAGCAAAAGTATTAAGAATCTCCATGTCATGTCGAAGGTTTTTTTCAAAAATGGAAATTTCATTATCGAATACTCCAATTTTTGTGGAGGTGGAACCGGGGTTAATGACGAGAATTCGATATTCTTTATTTGGCAACGGATAAACCTCCAATTTACTTCTGAAACACTTGACTTTCGAATATTAAAGGCAAAGACGCTGAATTTCCTCATTCAGCGCTTTGCTAAAGTATTTCAGTTGTTTCTATCTGGTTCTTCTTCTGCTTAAAATATTGTGGCCATTTTGCAGGAATTGGCTTCTGGAATTGCGTATTCTTTCAATCCGTTCCTCTGCCATGCGGTCTGCCGCCACGTAGGTTGGAATGCCATCCCGCTTAGAAATTTCAATCACTTTTTCAATGCTGTTGTAGATGGTTTCTACTTTTTTCATAGCGCGTTCATAGTTATAGCCATATAATTCATCCGCAACGTTAATGACTCCGCCCGCATTTATGACGTAATCAGGTGCATATACGATTCCCATTTCATGAATGAGGTCGCCATGACGGGTTTCCTTTAATTGGTTATTAGCAGAACCTGCAATTACTCTTGCTTTCAATTGTGGGATCGTATCGTCATTAACCGTTGCACCTAGCGCACATGGAGCATAAATATCACACTCTACTCCATAGATTTCATTTGGGTCCACTGCACGGGCGCCAAATTCTTCTACTGCACGGTTAACGGCTTCCCTATTTATATCAGTAACGATTAACTGGGCACCTTCTTCATGTAAATGACGGCAAAGACTATAAGCTACATTTCCAACCCCTTGGATTGCGACTACCTTTCCTTCAAGGGAATCAGAACCAAATGCCGCCTTCGCTGCGGCTTTCATTCCACGGTATACACCATATGCCGTTACCGGAGAAGGATTTCCCGATGAACCGAATGCTGGAGAAATACCAGTAACATAGTCAGTTTCTTCATGAATCAAGTCCATGTCCGCAACAGTTGTTCCAACGTCTTCCGCTGTAATATAGCGTCCATTCAAGCCTTGAACATAACGCCCGAAAGCGCGGAACATTTCTTCGTTTTTATCTTTGCGCGGGTCGCCGATGATAACCGTTTTACCGCCGCCAAGATTTAATCCTGCTGCCGCATTTTTGTATGTCATCCCTTTAGCAAGTCTTAGCGCATCTTCGATTGCCGCTTCTTCTGATTCATATGTCCACATCCGTGTACCGCCAAGTGCTGGCCCCAAGGTTGTATCATGAATGGCAATAATCGCTTTTAATCCGGATTGTTTATCCTGGCAGAACACTACCTGCTCATAATCATATTGCTCTAGGTACTTAAAAATTTCCATGTTAATGCCTCCTCTGAAAAATAAGTGTACTAGTACTATACAGAACACAATGCCAATGCCAGCGAATATAGCTTGCTCTCAGCCGAATCGGCTCTTGAAGTCAAGACGATTGGTGCTTTCGCTCCAGAGATGACAGCACCCACTTTGGCATTTGCAAAATAAATTAATGATTTATATAAGGCGTTTCCCACTTCAATCACAGGTACCAAAAGAATGTCAGCTTCCCCTGCAACCTCGCTTTGAATCCCTTTGTGCTCGGCAGCAAGCGCTGAGATGGCGTTATCCAATGCAAGCGGGCCATCAATAAGGCAGCCTTTTATTTGTCCCCTTCTGTTCATCATGGTTAACGCAGCAGCATCCAAGGTTGCCTGCATGGCAGGGTTTACTTCTTCGACAGCCGCAATCGGCGCAATCTTTGGGGTTTCAATCCCAATAGCCTTGGCCAGGGCAACAGCGTTTTTGACAATTTGTACTTTCTGCTGTAAATCCGGAGCAATGTTCATAGCTGCATCCGTTACGATAATAAAGCGTTCAAATCCGGGCACTTCGAATACAGCCGTGTGAGATAGCACACTCCCTGTCCGTAAGCCAAATTCCTTATTTAAAACTGACTTTAACATAATATTAGTAGGAAGATTCCCTTTCATTAACACATGAGCTTCTTTGCTTGAGACTGCTTTAACAGCGGAATCAGCCGCTTCGGCTAATGAGGCTGTATGGATAATCGTAAGACGATTCTCGCTATTTGCATCTATTCCTTTCAATTGAAGGATGGACATGATCTTTTCTTGATCACCAAATAGTAAAAAATGTGCCAAGTTACGATTTAGCGCATCAAGGACTGCTTCAATCACTTCCTTGTCTTCTGCAGCCGCAACTGCAACTGTTTTAGCACCATTTTGGGTTGCTTTGTCAATCAATGTTTCAAGCAGCAAGTAATCATCAACCCTTTCACCTTTCCTGCAACTCCATATATTTAACATGCAATAATCATGCCAAATTTCTCTTTATGAAAACGCTTTATTTATCAGAATGTAAACACGCAAAAAATTTCACACCTTGAAATTTATTGCATGCTATTATTTTCAAGATTGTATTTTTCTAGCTTATAATATAAGTTTCTCACTGAAAGTCCAAGGGCTTTGGCCGTTTGTGTTTTATTTCCGTTGAGGCGGGCCAATGTTTGCTGGATAATCTTTGCCTCATGCTTTTCTATCATTTCTGATAATGTGCCCTCCACAGAGATTGAACCCTGTATCCGATCATCGGAATGTTCATTATGTACCATATTACTTGTTAGTTGTGGCAAATGAGGGACATCAATAAGCGTTTCGGAATAGTTCATAAAAATAATCGCTCTGCCAAGTATATTCTCCAGTTCTCTGACATTCCCCGGCCAGTCATATTCCATCAAAAAATGTAAAGCAGCCTGCGTAATCCCTTCTACGTTCCGGCCGTAATCACGGTTAATTTTTTGAATCAGCCGTTCTGATAACGAGGGGATCTCCTCTTTCCGTTTTCTCAATGGGGGAATGTGGATAGGCATACGATTCAAACGGTAGTATAAGTCTTCCCTAAAGCTTCCCTTCGCAATACCCTTTTCTAAATTGACATTAGTGGCTGCAATGATTCGCACGTTGATAGTCATTGGTTTAGTTCCACCTACACGGATAATTTCATTTTCCTGCAGAACTCGGAGAAGCTTCGCCTGGGTATTAGCGGACAGTTCGCCTATTTCGTCAAGAAAAATACTTCCGTTATTAGCTTCCTCAAACAGCCCTCGCTTTCCTCCCCTTATCGCTCCTGAAAACGCTCCCTCTTCATAGCCAAACAGTTCACTTTCAAGCAGCGATTCGGATATAGCTGCGCAATTCACTCGGATAAACTTGTTATATTTTCGGTCGCTCGCATTATGGATTGCATGGGCAAACAATTCTTTACCTGTCCCTGATTCACCGCGCAGAAGAACTGTCGCCGGGGTTTTTGCTCCCAATTTGGCCTGCTCGATGGCAAGCATCATTTCATCCGATTTTCCGATAATGTCCTCAAATGTATATTTTGCTTCAAGCTTACGAATCAACTGCCTGGCTCTGTTCAATTCCCTGCTTAGCGATTTCATTTCTGACATATCATGGATGACCCCGACGCTGCCTTTCAATTTTCCGGTTACGATGATTGGCGCCACATTGACGATGACTTCCCGTTTGTGCGGTCCTACCCGCATTGGCACACCTCTCACAGCCCTTCTTGTTTGCAGTACCTTCATGTGCATGCTTTCACCTTCGGAAATATCAGCTGTTGCAGGTTTTCCGATTACTTCCTCCTGTGTGAGGCCTGTTAATCTTGTGTAGGCGGGATTAATTAGAATTCCCCGGCCCTCTTCATCCACGACGGAAATGGCATCGTCACTAGAATGAATAATCGCTTGGAGCATCGTCTGAATCTCTTTTAAATCAGTGATTTCCTCAGCAAGCTTAACCACTTCGGTTATATCCTTAAAAACGGCGAGAGCACCGATTAAAGTTCCATTCTCCTCAACAATCGGAATCCTAGTTGTGATAATCTTGCGGCCATTCCCCAAGACCATCTCCTGATTTGTTTCAATTCTTCTAGTTTGCAAAATAATCGGCAGCCGGCTATGGGGGATGATTTCTGTGACATATTGACCGATTATTTCCTCTTTGTCTACCCCCATCATTTCTTCGGCTCTTCGATTAAAAAGAATAATATATCCATGATGGTCAATAACCACCATTCCATCATTGGTCGAATTAAAAATAAGCTCCTGAAGATAGGATTCATATTGATGCTTTTCAATTAGCTCTTCTTTTTCTTCCATTAATTTAGAGACAAGAAAGGCGACACTGCCTGGGATTAAAATCGTTTTTTGACTCTTTTCGTTTCGTAATTTTTGAAAAACATTTTCATCGCCTGTTACTTCAATGATGATGTCAAGGTTTTCGGTTAAAAATGGCTGCCAATCCGTTCCGGTTTTGATTCCTTCCTTTTGGGCTAAAAGGATACCGGGGGCGTCTAAATTCCGGTCAATTACGACAGAGACATTGAGCACTTCCGATTCTTTTAAAATTTTTAAAATGGCACTTCCGCCTTTTCCGGCCCCGACTATCATGATATTTTGCATGAAATCCGCCCCTATGTATCAAAGTACGCAAAATTTTTCTATTCTAGATTGATTATTATGCAATTTTTTTCAGATTAATTGTAAACCGTAACCCGCATCTTGACAAATTAAAACCATGTACTATTATTTTTATGTGATATGCTTAAATAAAAAGCGGAAGGATATTTTTATGAAGCGGATTATTGCCCTCATCATTTTAGTCATCCCTGGATTTTTGGCAGCGGTTGGAATTAAATTAATGCGCGACATGACCTTTGGGGTTCTGCAAGCACCCTTTCCGAAATTATGGCTTCAATTTATCGTCGGATTACTTTTACTTTTAGGCGGTTTAGGTTTTGTAGCAGGATTTATCCTTTATCGCGACCGTAAACGAAATAAGGTACAGGCTCGATTTAAGGATACGAGGACCAAAAAATAAAAGAGGCCGTGGTCACGGTCTCTTTTCATATTGTTTTCGAACCTTTCTAGCCTTAACCGGGTTATCTGTGATAATTGCTGTACAATTCACATTAAATAGGCGATGCATATCCGCTTCGCGATTAACCGTATACGGTCGTACAGCGATACCATTTTCCATTGTCGTTTTGACAATTTGATCCGGTACCGTGGAATGTTTAGGATGAATTCCCTTGGCTTTTATCGATTGCGAGTAAACCCACGGCATGTAAATTCCTTCGATAAAAAGCGGAGCTGTTTCAATTTCTGGCGCTAACCGATAACTGGTAACAATGCTATAATGGTTGAAGGAAGAAATGATAATCCGATCCGACAGATTATATTTTCTTACCATTTCTATTACCTTTTGTTCCATTCCTTCATATGGAATAAGACCGTTCTTAAACTCAATATTGCATAAGAGCTTGTTTGTTTTCATCCATTCCAGAACTTCTTCCAAAGCTGGAATTGGTTCTTTTTTAAACCCTTTGTTATTGGCGTTAAATTTCCTGATTTCTCTGTATGAAAAGTCTTTCACAAAGCCATTCCCGTTTGTAGTCCGATCAATTTTTTCATCATGAATGACAACGATTTCGCCATCACTTGTTAATTGGACATCAAGCTCTAACCCGTCAGCACCCGCTTTTTCAGCCGCCAGAAAGGAACTCATTGTATTTTCAGCATGCGTTGCGGAAAAACCGCGGTGAGCAAATATTTGTGTCATTTTTTCACTTCCTTAAACAGATTGGAGGGTCTTGTATGAAACCTTTACAAATATCACCTGAAACTGCAGTCAAACTGGCCGATAAACTAAAAGTCCCACTAGAACAGATTATGCATATGCCACAGCATATTCTCATTCAAAAATTAATAGAATTGGAAAAAGATAAAAAGAACTAGAAAAATTGCACAATAAAAAGCCTCAAAACTAATGAGGCTTTTTTATTATTATTCCTTTCAAGAAGCCTTATGCTCCAGACGCAGTTTATCAGCCACCATCGCAATGAATTCAGAATTGGTCGGCTTTGCTTTGGACATGCTGACGGTATAGCCAAATAGGGACGAAATGGAATCAATATTTCCGCGGCTCCACGCTACTTCAATGGCATGGCGGATGGCCCGTTCCACGCGGCTTGCGGTTGTATTATATTTTTTTGCAATATCAGGATATAACACTTTTGTAATCGAGCCGAGCAGTTCTATATCATTAAATACCATCGAAATGGCTTCGCGCAAATATAAGTACCCTTTAATGTGAGCAGGTACACCAATTTCATGGATAATGCTTGTAATGCTGGCATCGAGATTCTTTGGTTTTGCATCCGGCTGGGTTCGATAGGTGGAGGCGGAAACCTTCCGTGCGGAGAATGAGCTTCTGCTGCCGCTGACCTGACGAATGTGGCTACCTAAATTCTCCATATCAAAAGGCTTTAGGATAAAATAGGAGGCACCAAGCTCCACGGCTTTTTTCGTAACATCTTCCTGGCCAAAAGCTGTTAACATAATGACATTTGGCAATACTCCTTTTTTCAACTCGCGAAGGCGCTCCAGTACTGCCAGCCCGTCAAGATGAGGCATGATAATATCAAGAACAAGTACATCTGGGTCAATCGTGTTTAACATATCCAGGCATTCCTGGCCATTATGGGCAACACCTGCCACTTCCATGTCATCTTGAGAAGAAATATAATCCTCCAATAACCCTACAAGTTCTCTATTGTCATCCACGACACATACTTTTATCTTCTTCAACTTGGTTCCTCCTCAATTTATCACAATACTCTATTTTGTAAATGTCAAAAATCCTCTAATTCTATTCTAAATTAGAAATTCGACAATGCAACAAAAAATCCTCTCATTTTTTTAATATTTCTTAAAATAGTGATAAAATCTTATCTTTTCTTAATTTTTCTCGTTAATTCGACTAAAAACGCCATTTTTCCAAATTATAACTAATTTTTGTCGAAAAATCTATACCAAAGAAAAAGCAAAATAGGAAAATTATCCTATTTTGCTTATCATTTAACTTGCTTTATTTTTCGGCATTTCGTATATGTTAATTCCGGCTTCATTTAACATCCATTCAATGTGAACCCCGTAACCGGAGGTCGGATCATTCACAAACACATGGGTGACAGCGCCTATTAATTTTCCATCCTGAATTATAGGGCTGCCGCTCATTCCTTGGACGATTCCACCTGTTTTTTCAAGCAGTTTTGGATCGGTCACTTTGATGACCATTCCTTTTGTCGCCGGAAACTTTTGCGGAATTGTACTAACAATTTCTACGTTAAATTCTTCTACTTTGTCATCATTGACCACTGTCAAAATCTTAGCTGGCCCTTCTTTTACCTGATGGGATAAGGCAATTGGCAGTGGTTTATCCAATACTCCATTTTTTAATTCTTTGTTCAATTCACCAAAAATTCCAAAAGGACTATTCTTTTTAATATTTCCTACAATTTCACGATCTGATGAGAAACGAGCCAGTTTTTCACCGGGGTCACCGTTGCTCCCCTTTTCAATGGAAGTCACCGTAGAGCGGACAATTTGTCCATCTTCTACGACAATTGGCTGCTTTGTATCCATATCCGAGATAACATGACCAAGCGCACCATATTTCTTCGATTGCGGGTGAATAAATGTCATCGTTCCGATGCCCGCAGCCGAATCCCTTATATACAAACCAAGTTTATAGCTGTTTTCTCCTTTATCCTTCAAAGGAGTCAATTTTGTTGTAAATTTACCGCTTTCACGGCTGATTGCCATTTCAAGCGGCTTTCCATCCTGCCCTGCACTTTGAACGAATGGCGCCACATCAGCCATTTTTTCAATCTTATTTCCATTAATTTCTGTAATGATATCGCCAATTTTTATTCCTGCAATTTCGCCTGGAGATTTCTTTCCGTTTTCAGTATTGACTAGGTGGTGACCAACCACTAATACGCCAACTGTATTTAATTTTACACCAATCGACTGTCCGCCAGGGATCACTCGAAAATCCTTTAAGACGTTAACATCGACCTTTTTAATGGGGATACCTGCAAATTCTAATAGCATTTCGTTCTTACCGTTTTCCGATGCTTTTACAGCGACTGAATGGTTTTCCTGATCAAGTGTGATATTAGAATTGGGTGATTGGACCGAAGCTGAAACAAATGCAGCCTTTTTAAAGCTAAAATCCTGCCCCTCAAAAAGGGTAATATTCTTCGGAACACTTACATACTCACGCATAGGCTGAAAAAAAATAAGGCTGAATAATGAAACAAGGAGAATTCCACCAATTATTTTTCTAACGATTTCTAATTTCAAATCTTTTCACTCTCCTCGCTTCTTTTTCTGCAATTGAAATGGCTACATCTATAATTTTGCCTCCTTGACAACCATTTATAACTTTGTTCTATATAAAAAAGCTACCCAAGATGGATAGCTTTTCAAATTTTTTTATTTTCTTCTGCCATTTGCAATAATTCTTTAGCATGTTGCTTCGTTAACTCCGTAATTTCGGTCCCCGAAATCATGCGGCCAACCTCTTTTATTTTTTCTTGTTCATTTAGCGGCTTAACCGAAGTCGTCGTTCTTCCACCCTTAATCAGTTTCGATATATATAGGTGAGTATCCGCCATCGCTGCAACCTGCGGCAGGTGGGAAATACATAAAACCTGTGAATTTACTGATACTTTATAAATCTTTTCAGCAATCGCTTGGGCAACCCTTCCGCTTACACCCGTATCAACTTCATCAAAGATAATCGATGTAACTCCCTGATGTTTGGAAAAAATACTTTTTAACGCCAGCATGATGCGTGATAGTTCCCCGCCGGATGCCACTTTTGACAATGGCTTTAGCGGTTCCCCAGGGTTGGTGGAAATATAGAACTGAACATGGTCTATTC
The DNA here is from genome assembly GCF_058323225.1 of Neobacillus sp. PVCKKU3. Lineage (NCBI taxonomy): Bacteria > Bacillati > Bacillota > Bacilli > Caryophanales > Bacillaceae > Neobacillus > Neobacillus sp. PVCKKU3. The sequence continues at coordinate 288,724 of NZ_JBLVQN010000001.1, read as the reverse complement.
CTGTTTTTGAAAAATGCTGGGGCTCTGTTTCAATTCGTATTTCAAAAACAGTTTTTTCCATATACAATTCCTTCAGCTCTGTATGTATAAGACCAGTGAGGTTCTTAGCCCACTTTTGCCTAAGGGCGGATAATTCTTTTGCCTCAAGCATTAAATCCTTATTGATGGAAGCTAATTCTTTTTCCAATTCACTGATATGCGTTTCTTTATTCTGCAATGTTTCAATTTCTTCTTCTATTTTTGCGGCATATTCTAATATTTCCTTAATGCTTCTGCCGTATTTTCGTTTTAATTGATTGATTTCATTCAGGCGGTCTTCGATTTCGTGTAATCTTTGCGGATCAAATTCCATGTCATCCATTTCATTTCTTAAGGAACGGGCCGCATCTTCCAACTGATAATAGCAATTTGATACTACTTCATATAATGCTTTATAACTGCTATCAAGGGAACCGGCATCCTCGAGATGGCCCATGGCCATGCCAATCCAGTCAAGTCCTTTTTGCTCCCCGTTTAATGCGGAATAACTTAATTGAAAAGCCTCATAGACCTTCTCAAAATTCGCCAATTTCCTTTTTTCCTCAGTTAATTCTTCATCTTCATGGAGCTTTAAATCGGCTTTTTGAATTTCATTTAACTGAAAAAGAATCAAATCTAGACGATGGGCCATCTGCTGGTCGTTTTCACTTAACGCTTTAAGTTTTTGGCGCGTCTTCTCAAAGCGTGCAAAAACCTCCTGATACTCTTCTAAAGAAGCAGCAATTTCTTCTGCGCCAAATTGGTCGAGAAGCGGAAGATGCCTCGTTTCATCCATCAGTTCCTGATGTTCATGCTGGCCATGGATATCAACAAGAGCGGAACCGATTTCCCTTAGTGTTGAAATGGTTACGAGCTTACCGTTTATACGGCAGACGCTTTTGCCGGAGCGGGAAATATCCCGCCGCAATATGACCATACCTTCCTCTATATCAATGCCAAATTCAAGCGCCTTTAAGTAGACCGGATGCTGAGGTTCGTCAATTTGAAACAAACCTTCGATTTCTGCCTTATCTTCGCCATGTCGGACAAATTCAGCCGACCCTCTACCTCCTGCTAGCAAATGAATGGCATCAATTATAATCGATTTTCCCGCGCCCGTTTCCCCCGTTAAAACAGTTAAACCTTTTTCAAAAGAAATCGTTAAGGCTTCGATAATCGCGAAATTTTTAATCGATAGTTCTGACAACAAGAGACTCTCCCCCAAATTAAAGCATATCTAAAAAACGCTTTGTAATAACCTCTGTATCCTCCGGTGTCCGGCAAATAATCAGCATCGTATCGTCACCGCAGATGGTTCCAAGAATTTCATCCCAATCAAGGTGATCAATCAGCGCGCCAATTGCCATTGCGTTGCCGGGAAGACACTTCATCACAAGCATATGGCCTGCTGAATCAATACGGACAAAGGCATCCATTAAAGCCCGTTTCAATTTTTGCTGCGGATTAAACCTTTGGTCCGCAGGCAGGCTGTATTTATAACGCCCGTCGCTTAACGGAACTTTAACCAAATGCAATTCTTTTATGTCACGAGATACTGTCGCCTGGGTTACGTTATAACCGGCACTTCTTAGTTCCTCGACTAACTCATCCTGCGTTTCAATATCATTTCCCGCAATAATTTCTCTTATTTTAATGTGACGTTGACCTTTATTCATTATTCCACTCCTGTTTAAATACAAAATGAGCACTTCTACTCATATGTTAGCCCATTTTTGAGAACTTGTACATTTTTTCTTCATAAAAATACAGTAATATACAAAAGCCAAACAAAAAAGGATAGGCATTCGCCCATCCTTTTATTGTTGTTTTGTATGAAATTCTTTATGTGCTTCTTTGACTATTGTCTCAGGTTCTGCAGGCAGGGAGTTAACGCCTGCCTCCCGTTCGCCTACCCATTTAAGGTGAAGAAGAAATTCAATGTTTCCATCCCCGCCAGTAATCGGAGAGAAGGATAAATTGGCTGCCGTATACCCCTGGGTAATCGAAAAATCAATAATTTTGTCTATAACCTGCAAATGGACTTTTTCATCACGTACGATTCCTTTTTTGCCTACCTGTTCACGGCCCGCCTCAAACTGAGGTTTAATTAACGCAATAATGTCGCTGTCCGGAACTAAAAGTGTTTTCAGTACAGGCAAAATTAAGGTTAGAGATATAAAAGATACGTCGATTACAGCAAAATTGGGCATTTCCCCGCTTAAATCAGCAGGTGTGACATAACGGAAATTCGTCCTTTCCATCACTACCACCCGCTCATCTTGACGCAGCTTCCACGCCAGCTGATTATAACCAACATCCAAGGCATATGACATCTTTGCGCCATTTTGCAGGGCACAATCAGTAAACCCTCCCGTTGATGCACCAATATCAATCAGAACCTTATTCGTGACACTTACATCAAAAACCTTGAGGGCTTTTTCAAGCTTTAGTCCGCCTCGGCTAACATATGGGAGCACATTTCCCTTTACGCTTAGTGAAATATCAATTTTTACTTTTTCACCAGGCTTATCAAGCCTCTCTTCATTTCCATAAACGAGCCCTGCCATAATAGCTCGTTTGGCTTTTTCACGGGTTTCAAATAAACCTTTTTCCACCAATAATACATCTAAACGCTCTTTATTTTTCATTGATTATGCCCTTTGTTGTTTTTTCCTGGCCAAAATGGAAACCCGTTTCACAACTTCTTCAGTCGTTAACCCGATTTCTTCAAGAAGGGAGCCGACATCCCCATGTTCAATAAACTGGTCAGGGATGCCCATTCTGTCAATTTGCGAATAATAATATCCCTTATCGTGTGCATATTCAAGAACCGAGCTGCCAAACCCACCCTGTAAAATGGCCTCTTCAATGGTGAGTATAGGGATATTTTCGTCCAAGATACCGCTTAGCATTTTTTCATCCATTGGTTTAATGAAACGAGCATTTACTACCTTTACTGAAATTCCTTGCTTTCCAAGAATTTCAGCCGCTTCTATGGCCATTGGAACTGTCGTGCCAAAAGTCAAAATAGAGGCATCATCGCCCTCTTTTAAAACCTCCCAGGACCCAATCGGAAGACTCTGCAATCCCTCATCCATCGGAACCCCTAAACCATTGCCGCGTGGGAACCTCATGGCAATCGGTCCGTCATCATAGGTCAATGCCGTATAAACCATGTGCTGGCCTTCGTTTTCGTCCTTTGGCATCATTAGCACTATATTTGGAACATGTCTTAGGAAGGCAATATCAAACACACCTTGATGGGTTTCGCCATCTGCACCGACTAGTCCCGCCCGGTCAATACCGATAAAAACATTTAAATTCTGCCGAGCAATATCATGGACCACCTGGTCATATGCCCGCTGCAGGAAGGTCGAGTAAATCGCCAAGAACGGCTTCATATTCTGGGTTGCCAAGCCCGCCGCAACAGTAGTCGCATGCTGTTCGGCAATTCCGACATCATACATTCGGTCTGGGAATTCCTTTGCAAAACCTTCAAGCTTTGAGCCAACGGGCATGGCTGGAGTAATCGCGACAATTCTTTCATCGCTTCGTGCCATCCTGCGCACAGTTTCACTGACAAGACTGCTCCAGGCCGGTGGCTGCTTTTTATTTGGTTTAACAAAATCGCCGGTATCCATTTTATATGGGCCGGTCCCATGCCATGTCCCTGTTTTATCGGTCTCTGCCGGTTTAAAGCCTTTCCCCTTCTTTGTGATTACGTGAAGAAGTACAGGTCCTTCGGTCTTTTTGGCGTAGCTGAAGTTTTCAAATAAATCTTCAAAATTATGGCCATCAATCGGACCAAGATACGTAAATCCCAGCTCTTCAAAAAACATACCGGAAACCAGTAAATATTTTAGGCTGTCTTTAATGCGTTCCGCAGTAGCAGCCAATACTCCGCCGACTGCAGGCACCTTCTTCAGCAGGACTTCAAGCTCATCCTTGACCCATTGATATTTTCCCGCTGTCCGCAATTGGCTAAGGATGTTATGAAGCGCGCCAACATTTGGGGCAATGGACATCTCATTATCATTTAAAATAACGATCATATCCTTTTTTTCATGGCCGATGTGATTCAATGCCTCGAGTGCCATACCTCCTGTTAAGGCACCATCGCCAATCACCGGTAAGACAAAGCTCTTTTCCTTTTTTAAGTCCCTTGCAATTGCCATTCCCATAGCCGCCGAAAGAGATGTAGAACTATGTCCTGTCTCCCACACGTCATGCTCGCTTTCAATCCGTTTCGGAAAGCCGCATAAGCCCTTAAATTGTCTCAACGTATCAAATTCACAGGCTCTTCCGGTTAGAATTTTATGGACATAGGATTGGTGACCGACATCCCAAAGAATTTTGTCCTTTGGGCTGTCAAAGCATTTATGTAAAGCAATGGTTAATTCAACAACCCCAAGATTTGGACCGATATGCCCACCAGTGGCAGACAGCTTTTCAATCAAGAATTGGCGAATTTCTTGACTTAAAGCCTCCAGTTCTTTATTGGACATCCCTTTTAAAAAGGATGGGTCTTTTATTGATAATAGATCCATTTATGGACCACTCACTTTCATACTTTTTCGTTCTAAGGTGTCTTTATAGATAATGATAAAATAGCCGCTAACACAATCGTGATAACGGCAGAATGACAACGTTTTCCACATGGAAACAATTATAACATACTTAATCTATTGCCTCAAATCACTGTTTTTCAATGGTTTCGGGAAGCGACCAAATCGGTAATTTCCATTAATAATGTCGTATTTAAACCGGTTTTCGCTAGGTTTTCTTTGGCTCGATGAGTCTGCTCTCGGAGGGCCGCCTTCGCGCCATCAAGAGATAGCAATTTTGGATAGGTGCTTTTTGAATTGGTTGTGTCACTTCCTACCGGTTTTCCGATTTCTTGCTCATTTCCAACTACATCCAAAATATCATCCTGAATTTGAAAGGCAAGTCCCAAGTGATGGGCGAATGCAGACAGATTCTCTATTTGACTTTGATTCGCTCCGGCAATCAATGCACCAGCTAAAACACTAAATCCTAACAGCTTTCCAGTTTTATGGATGTGAATATATTCAAGTTCCTGAAGGGTAAGGGATTTTCCTTCTCCCTCCATATCCGCCACTTGGCCGCCAACCATTCCTTCCGTGCCGGCCGCCTTAGCCATTTCCACGATTAGTTTTAGTCTTGTTTCAGCAGTAATAGAGTCATTTGGAATATTTCCAAGCACCTCAAAGCTGTAGGTTAACAGAGCATCCCCGGCCAGAGTTGCAACAGCATCACCGAAAACTTTATGGTTTGTCGGCTTTCCTCGTCTAAGATCATCATTATCCATGCTTGGCAAATCATCATGAATTAAAGAATAAGTGTGGATCATTTCAATCGCTGCTGCTGCAGAAAGCCCCTTTTTCGGATCCATTCCAAATGCATCTATTGTAGCAAAAACTAAGAGAGGCCGAATCCTCTTACCGCCTGCTTCAAGGGAATAGATCATAGATTCTTTTATTATCGCCGGTGCATCCAGCTTTCCAACCAGAGAACGAAGATTGCTTTCAAGCAGCTGCTTATATTGTTTTGCAAATGCCTCTAACTGTCCGGTTTCCAAATCTATTCCTCCTCAACTACGGAGAAATTCTCCGTACGTCCATCCTCCGTAATAATTTGCGTTAATTGTTCCTCAACACTTTTCAATTTATCGTGGCAAAGCTTAGATAACTCCATGCCCTCTTTATAATAAATAATCGCTTCCTCTAAAGGGACATCTCCTTCCTCAAGCTTCCCGACAAGCTGTTCGAGCTTGTTCATTGCCTCTTCAAAGGTTAACTTTTGTTCATTTGTCACTTTTATCCCTCTCCTTTATCTCTTCCACTTTACAGAATAGACTGCCATCAGTCAGCTGGATTTGGACCTGATCAGACACACTCACTTGATTGACGCTTTTAACAAGTCGGTTATCTTCTGTATAAGACAAGCTGTAGCCCCGCTCCATAATTTTTAGAGGACTAAGCGCCTGCAAGGTCGAAAGCATATGGTCAAAATCAGTTTGTTTTTTTGTCAGGATTTGCTTTAATGCCCGGTTCAATTCTTTATGGGTACGTTCGAAATGTTTTCCTGCTTCCTGCAATGCCTCACTTGGGTGGTTTCGCTCGAGTGATTTATCCAAATTAGTTAACTGCTCATTTTTTAATGAAAATAATCGTGATATGCCGCGCACAAGTCTTTCTGTCTCCTTATCAACCTGTTCAAGCTTTTGTTCATAAAGGCGCTGCGGATAACGAAAAGCATAAGATTTTTGGACGCGATTTAATCGTTCTTTCTCATAGCGGAATTTTTCCTGCATAGCGCGAATAAGTCGTGTTTGCCGCTGCAGGGTTCGATCCAGCAATTCCTCTATATGAGGAACAGCAAGTTCTGCGGCACCGGTCGGAGTAGGTGCCCTTAAATCAGCAACAAAATCAGCAATGGTAAAATCCGTTTCATGTCCAACAGCAGAGATGATCGGAATGGCTGATTGGTAGATGGCCCGAGCCACAAGTTCCTCGTTAAATGCCCAAAGCTCCTCAATCGAACCGCCGCCGCGGCCGACTATTAAAACATCAATGTCTTTATTATTGGCTTTTTCAATGGCCTTTGCAATAGAAGGAGCTGCGTTATCCCCCTGCACAAGGGCAGGAAACACCAGAATATTGACAATCGGAAATCGCCTTTTAATCGTTGTGATAATATCACGGATGGCTGCACCAGTTGGTGAGGTTATGACCCCCACTGTTTTTGGAAACAGGGGCAGTGCCTTTTTTCTCTCCGGCGCAAACAAGCCTTCTGCTTCAAGCCTTTGTTTTAATTGTTCATAAGCGAGAAATAATTCGCCAATTCCATCAGGCTGCATGTCTTTAATATAAATTTGATACTGTCCACTCGGTTCATAAACGGAGATGTCGCCTTTGACAATCACTTTCATCCCATTTTCCGGCTGAAATCTCATTACCCTGGAGTGGCTTGAGAACATAACAGCTAGAATTCGCGCCTTTTCGTCCTTAAGCGTAAAATACATATGCCCGCTTGAATGCTGCTTAAAATTCGAAATTTCCCCGCGCACATGAAGATCCCTTAAATGCGGGTCGGCATCAAATTTTCTTTTTATGTATTTGGTTAAAGCATTCACAGATAAATATCTTTGTTCCTGCATAAGTTCTCCTTTTTAAGTCCACAAGATAAAAACTGTCCCTATCCATTATATAATCAGCCCCCCGGTTTGTCCGCAAAAAGAACATAAGGGCTAATCATCATAGATAAGGACAATTTCTTAGACTTATTTGCGGTTCATACTTTCCTTCGCAGACTGTAAGGTATTATACATAAGCATTGTAATCGTCATCGGACCCACACCCTTTGGAACAGGAGTTATGTATCCAGCTTTTTCACTAACTTCAGCAAATGCCACATCGCCGCAAAGCTTTCCTGCCTCATTTCGGTTAATTCCAACATCAATAACCACTGCCCCCTCTTTAACATGTTCAGCAGTAATAAAGTTTGGAATTCCCACGGCTGCAACCAGAATATCTGCCTGTCTTGTTTGCTCGGCTAAATCCTTCGTTCTTGAATGGCAATAGGTGACAGTAGCGTGCTGATTAAGCAGTAATTGGCCAACCGGCTTCCCGACGATGTTGCTTCTGCCGACGACAACTGCATGTTTACCGGCAACAGAAATTCCATATTCTTCGAGCAATACCATAATTCCATATGGTGTACATGGCAAAAACGTTTTCTGTCCAGTCATCATTCGGCCTATATTAATGGGATGAAAGCCGTCAACATCTTTTAATGGCGAAATCGTTTCGATGACTTTTGTCTCATCAATATGCTTTGGCAGTGGAAGCTGGACCAAAATGCCATGAATCGCAGCATCATTATTCAGCTCTTCAATCTTTGCAAGAAGTTCCGCCTCTGATGTTTCTTCCGGCATTTCAATTAATATTGAGTTCATGCCAAGCTCTTTACATGTTTTCTCTTTATTGGTGACGTAAGTACGGGATGCATGATTATTGCCAACAAGGATAACCACTAAGCCCGGAGTTATCCCCTGACCTTTCAGGCTTGAGACCTCTTGGGCAATTTCATGCTTTTTTTTGTCTGCGACTTCTTTTCCATTGATAATAACAGCTGTCATTTTCCTTTTCTCCCTTCCCTTTATCTATCCATTGTTATTCCATAACAAGCTTTTGTTTTACTTTTGAAAGAATAGCATTAATAAACTTGCTTGATTGGTCATCTCCATATATCTTGGCAATCTCAATTGCTTCATCTAAAATTACATTTTCAGGGACATCAGGCTGCATAAATTTTAATTCATAGGCAGCTATTCTTAAAATATTTCTGTCAACTGCTGCCAAACGATCAATGGACCATTTTTCTAAGTTCTCAATGATTAGCTTGTCAATTTCTTCTTTATGCTCGACTACTCCGAGAACAAGCCGGGATAGATAATCGTCGCCTGCTTCCCCCTCTAATACGTGTTCGATTGCAGAGGATGGCTCGCTCTGTGAGACATCAATTTGAAAGAGTGCTTGTAAAGCCTTTTCTCTTGCAGTTCTTCTTTTCATTATACAGTTAACTCCTTTAGGGATTTTAAGTAATTTATGACTATTTTTCATCCATATTATAGTATTAAAATAATGTCGAAACCTTAGACATAAATTGATAATAGCATAATTAAAATTGATTCGCACTTTGAAATCGATTTCTCCGGATAAATGTAAACTCGCCGATTGGCGAGTCCGATAGGACGAAGACAGAGGCGTAGTTGAATTTATGCGTTAAGAAAGTATAAAGCTTTCGACAGAAAGTTTATACTTTCTTATTAGCAAACAAAAAACCAAAGGAGCGAATCCTTTGGTTTTTGCTTTTATACTTCTTCATCCACAATTGGTTCTACTTTCTGTGTTTCGAATTGGACGCCGACTACGTGGATGTTTACCTCTTCTGCTTCGAGTGCGGTCATGTTAAGTAGTGCTTGGCGGATATTTTCTTGAATTTTCCCTGCCACTGATGGAATGGAAATTCCAAATTTCATTAAACAGTAAACATCAATTTTGATTCCTGTCTCTGTCAGTTCTACCTTTACGCCTTTTCCGTGATTTTTCTTGCCTAGACGCTCCACCACACCTGTTGCAAAGTTTCCGCGCATTCCGGCTACACCTTCAACCTCGGATGCGGCAATACCGGCAATCACTTCAATCACTTCAGGAGCAATTTCGATTTTCCCCAGGCCATTGTTCTCATGTTCCATTTCCAAAATGCTAAATTCGCTCATCGTGCGATCCCTCCAGATTTATACTGACTTCATCACATCATACAACTCCAGGAATTTCGTATTAAACTGGCCTTCGACGAATTTTTCGTGCTCAAGAAGCTTTAAATGAAATGGAATCGTTGTGTGAATTCCTTCCACAACAAATTCGCTTAAGGCACGTTTCATTCTTGCGATTGCTTCCTCCCTGGTGCTGCCGTATGCAATTACCTTTGCAATCATGGAATCGTAGTAAGGTGGAATGGTGTATCCCGGATAGGCAGCAGAATCAATCCGAACTCCCAGCCCGCCAGGCGGTAAGTACATATTAATCTTTCCAGCTGAAGGAAGAAAATTCTTCTCCGGATTTTCGGCATTGATCCGGCACTCAATCGCCCAGCCATTGAAGGTCACATCCGCTTGGGTTAACGATAGTTTTTCACCATTTGCCACGCGAATCATTTCTTTAATAAGGTCAATTCCAGTGACCATTTCAGTTACAGGATGCTCTACCTGAATCCTTGTGTTCATCTCCATGAAATAAAATTTCCGATTGCGGTAGTCATATATAAATTCTACCGTTCCAGCACCTGAATAATCAACCGCTTTTGCAGCTTTTACAGCAGCATTTCCCATTTCCTCACGAATCTCTCCATCAAGGGCAGGAGAAGGAGTCTCCTCAAGAAGCTTTTGAAGTCTGCGCTGAATCGAGCAATCCCTTTCACCTAAATGAATGGTATTCCCATAATTATCACCAAGGACCTGAATTTCGACATGGCGGAAATCTTCAATGAACTTTTCGATATAAACGCCCGGATTTCCGAAGGCTGTCGCCGCTTCCTGCTGTGTGATATTGATGCCTTTGATTAATTCCTGCTCGTTTCTGGCTACGCGGATTCCTTTACCGCCACCGCCGGCAGTTGCTTTAATAATCACTGGATACTGGATTTTTTTGACAAGCTCAAGGGCTTCGTCAATATCATTAATGATCCCCTTCGATCCAGGAACAATTGGAACCCCTGCTTCGCGCATGGTTTCCCTTGCGATGTCCTTGGTTCCCATCTTTGTAATCGCTTCAGGACTTGGACCCACAAAGGTAATATTACATTCACGGCAAAGCTCGGCAAAATCGGCGTTTTCTGCCAAAAATCCATAACCAGGATGAATCGCATCACAGCCTGTTAATTTTGCGACACTTATAATATTAGTAACATTTAAGTAACTGTCTTTTGATGACGTTGGTCCAATACAGTAAGCTTCATCAGCCAGCTGAACATGCAATGCTTCACGGTCCGCTTCAGAAAATACCGCAACCGATTCAATTCCCATTTCGCGGCAGGCGCGGATAATCCGAACTGCAATTTCTCCTCTGTTTGCAATTAACAGTTTTTTTATCATTCCTTTACGCTCCTTATTCTGGCTTTACTAAAAATAACGGCTGTCCGTACTCGACTAATTGGCCATCTTTAACTAGCACTTCGACAATTTCTCCGGTTACTTCTGCCTCAATTTCATTAAATAGCTTCATCGCTTCGACAATACAAACGATGGAATCCTTCGTCACTTTTGAACCTGCTTTTACATAAGCCTCTGCGTCTGGACTTGGGGAAGCATAGAATGTTCCTACCATTGGTGAAGTAATTTTATGTAAATTCGTATCCTCTGTTTCAACAGCTGCAGCCTTTGGTGCTTCCTGTTTAACAGCTTGAACAGGTGCCTGCGGGGCCGGGGCCGGCACTGGGGCTGCTTGAACGGCCACAGGAGCTTGAGCAGCTGCCGGTTGTACAGCAGGCTGAACAACAGTTACACCATTATTCTTTTTCATTTGAATTTTAGAGCCTTCGTTTTCATATACAAATTCTTCAATACTGGATTGGTCAACAAGTTTAATTAATTCGCGAATTTCTTGAACCTTTAACATTGAATAACACCCTCTTGTTCAAATTAAAATTATTACTTGCTACTAATACTATACCTTAATACTTCATATGAGTTCAATCATCTTAATTATAAAACACAAAAACAGGAAAGCGCAAAAGCGCTTTCCTAACCTCTCTTTTTATTTAGATGGCTGGAAAGTAACGGCTACAAAATTACTTTCACCGATCTCCTTTTTCACTTCTAAGATTATTTTATTTGCAGCTGAAGCAGATGGCTTTTTCTTGGATTTAACGGTTACTCTTACCTTTTCACCATCAGCTCTTACCAATGCATCCTCATAGCCCATTGTTTTAATCATCGTTTCTAATAATTCTTCCTTTTGGGCAATGTCATTCAGCTTTTGCATTTGATCCTTCGCTTTCATCCGCTCTTCTGCAGGAAGATCAGTGGAAGCCATAGTAGCTGTTAATTCTTCCTTCTGTTCGCCACGCAGTTCATCAAGCTTTAAGCGAAGCTCTTCAAATTCCGCATCACCGGCAACTGTAGAAACGACTGTTTTTCCATCCTTTGCTTCGGTTTTCGTTTTAGTATCCTTATTTGCCACCTCGTTCTTCACATTTTTCTCCACAGAGGCAAGGTCTGTGCTCTTTTGCTCTGGAGATGTGATGTAATAAACCGACAATACCACGACCAGACTCAACATCGTTAATAACCAAACTGTTTGCTTTTTCAATAGCATTCTAAAAATCCCCCTTTTATTTTTTAGGAACAACTGATACACGATGGCTCGAAACTCCTAAAACCCGTGTAACAGCTTCGACTATCCATTTTTTCACTTGAATATTTTCTGCACCTTTCGCTACGACTAAGACACCGCGAATATCCGGCTTCTTGGTTTCCACGACAACCGGCACTTCTTTTTCGCCATTTCGGATAATCACCAGCTGCTCATCAATGGTATTATCCTGAACCTTGCGCTGGCCGCCCTGAGTATCCGATTCCTCGGTTGTTTGCGATTTGTTTGACCGATTCTTTTCGAAAATTTTCTTGTCTGAAGAATCAATGTTAACAATCACGGTAACATCATCGACACCCAGCATTTCCTGGAGTGCTTTCTTTAATTGGTCCTCATATTTTTCTTCATATTCAGCAATGGTTTTATTGCCAGAGCTTTTATTCAATCCAAAAGCGGCGACATCCTCATCGCCACTCGTCTTTGCGGTTGTGGCTGCCGGAATGGCCGTTGCGCCAGTGTCATTTTTTAACACGATATTTCCAACAAGCATTAGGCTTGCTCCAATACACAGAACAAGAAGCATATACTGGAATTTTCCCGGCTTTTTACCTGATTTTTCATCCTGCTCATCCATTCTAAGCAGCTTTTTTAGCCATGAAATTGGCCCTTTATTATTACCCATTCTTCTTCTGGATCCCCCCTTCAATCGAAACATCAACTGTTTCTTCTGTTACGTTCCATTTTTTAGAGAGAAATGCGGCAATTTTTTCTGTTTCTTCTGCCCGTTTTTTAGATGGAAGAGGTGCTTCTGTGTTGATCACTACTGGTTTAACTGCTTCGACTGTCTTTTCGCCTGTTTCTGGCTGTTTCAGAAGAACCATTACCTTTTGGAGGTTTTCAGGGAATGCTCGGTCACTTTCTGCATTTGTTTCTACATCAATTTGTGCGATTTCCAATCCATACTGCTCCATTAACTCCCCCTCTACACCCTTTTTTAGCTGGACAGCCATTTCTTTTAAAATATATGCATGTTGAGAGGCTTGTATTTCTTTTTTCTTTGAATCTATTAAATTTTTCATATTTTTTTCTTCAGGAGCCTGATAAGAAGGAATAGCTGCAATAGCTCCCTCAAAATCCTTTGAAATAATCTTGAAGAGAGGAGTTAGAATAATGGCAATTAACAAAAGGCCCGTCACCATCTTCGTATATTTCTGCATGCTTGAATTTGGCAGCAGCATATCAATCACCGTGGCCAGCAGGATAAATAGAATGATATTTGTAACCCACTCTTTTAAAAATTCCATTTTGCTCACCCACTCCCTATCGCATCATCATCGTCAAATTTCCGGCTGCGATTATGACTGTTATACTTAGAAAAAACATCAATGAGACAATCCCTAATGCGGCGAAAACATAGATGACACTTTTGCTGATAATATCAAGGCAAGTGATAATGGGCCCTCCGCCTAACGGCTGAAGGATGGCTGCAGCAAATTTATAGATAAATGAAATCATCAAAATTTTAAATGCAGGGAAGGCAACTATAATCAGCAAAATGGCCACTCCGGCAATCCCGACTGAATTTTTTAAAAGTACTGAGGCACTGACAACCGTATCAGTCGCATCGGTAAACATCCTGCCAATAACCGGGATGAAATTTCCGGTAATAAATTTAGCAGTCCGTATCGTAATTCCGTCTGTTACCGCTGTAGATGCTCCCTGGACGGAAATTACCCCTAGAAATACGGTTAAAAACAGTCCCATTAAACCGATGCTCCAGTTTCTTAATAGCGCGGCCAATTGAGTGACCTTATATTGATCAGACATCGTGCTGACAATGCTTAGTAAAGCTGCCAGGAACAAAAGCGGCAGGATTACGTATTGCATTAATAATCCACTCATATTCATCAAGAACAAAATAACGGGGTGAAAAAACGCTGCCGACACCAGTCCGCCCGATGCAGCCATCAAAGCGAGCAGCAAAGGAATCAAGGCGAGAACGAAGGAGATCATTGTTCCAATCGCTTCGTTTGTATAGGAAATGGCGATATGAAAACTATTTAAAGCGATAATCACGAGCACCATATACACAATCGCATAGGCCACTTTGCTGATATTGCTTTTTTCAAAGGCATTTTGCATCGTTTGCAGAAACATACTGAATATCGATAGCATGATTAATGAACCGAGCAATTTGCCGTTGGCCAGGAACTCATGGAAAAGGAATTTTAGAAATCCCATACCCCACTGCTTGAACGAAAACTCTTTCTCGCCTTTGATAAAGTCATACAGGCTTCCCTTCTGACTCTCCGGAAGAAAACCGCCGTATTTATTGCTAATATCTTCCCAAAACTGTTTAAGCTCTGTTAAATCCAGGCTTTCTAGCTGTGAATCCACCAGCTCCTGCGGCGAAAGAGGGCTGGCATTGGCTTGAGTGGGCTCTGACCCCTGTGCAGCTTGGACACTTGGACTATAGCAAAAAAAGACTAAGAGAATGATAATTGGAATAATCTGCAGACACTGCTTCATCTTTTACTAACACCTCTTCCCGAAAACGATTAATTCGGAATTAGTTTGATTATGGTTTCGATTAATACAGTAAGAATTGGTATAGCCATGGCGAGTATAATGACTTTTCCTGCTAATTCGATTTTAGAGGCGACGGCCCCCTGGCCCGCATCCTTTGTAATCTGAACGGCAAATTCGGCGATATAGGCAATCCCGATTATTTTAAGAATCGTCTCAACATAGACGAGATTCACCTTTGCATTTATAGCCAGTCTTTCGAGCATATGAATGATTTCGTAGATCTTGTCCACCATAAAAAGAAATATCGAGCAGCCAACAAAGACAATTAATAGGAAGGCGATGTTCGGTTTTTGTTCCTTAATAATTAAGGCAAGAAAGGTAGCGACGAGGGCAATTCCAACTATTTTAATAATTTCAATGGCAAAGCCCCCCTTTCTATTGGAACAAAAAGACCGATTTTATTTTTTGGAACAGATCATCTACGATGGATGCCACTTGAAATAAAATATAAATAAAGCCAAACAAGGTTACCCATTGTGCATATTCCTTTTTCCCAACTTGATCAAGAACTGTATGCAAAAAGGCGACCACAATGCCGACACCTGCTATTTTGAAAATAATATCCACTTCTAAACCCATTGCTTTTCCCCCTAAAATAATAAAATTATCAACAATAATCCTGATAAGAATCCAAGACTCTTGACCATTTTTTCGTACTTCGCTTGTGCTTGGACAGCCTCTGCTTCTTCTCTTTCCAGATGTGTTAGGGTCAGCATGATGTGTTTCTGCTGGGAAAAGCGGTCATGTCGGCCAAGGGTTTCGCCAAATTGCCTCATAATTTCATATTCGCCCTGTTTTAATGCAGTCGATTTCCATATTTCCTTTAGGCTCGATTCCCAAGCCTCTTTTACAGTTGTCTCTGAATTGGTCAACTTCCCTGCAAAGCTCTCAAAAAAAGTGGATAGGGGCTTAGCCATCTGGGCTGCCAGCCGTCTTGCGGCTTCATGAAGAGGCGTATGCCCATACATGATTTCAGCCTCAAGGGATTGTAGGGCAAATTTCAAAGTTCGCAGCTGCTTCGGCCTCTCGCTAAGGTTTCTTGCGGCCTCAAAGCCTGTGAAGGTAGTGGCAACAACAATAAAAATGGCACCAATCAGCTTAACCATCTATGTCACGCTCGCTTTTTGGTTCAATTTTTGTCCGCTTCCATCCAAAATTTCCGTGATCGTTCCCGGACCAGCCTTACGGCTAAGGATTATTAACCGATCAAAGATTCCTTGGCTGAGTATTTCTTTTAACGAAGGCCTTTTGCTGATTTCTTCCAGGCTCGTCCCATGGGTCGTCATGAACAGCTTGATGCCGGCATGAACGGCTTCCTGGATTGCTTCGGCATCTTCTTTACGGCCAATTTCATCTACGACCAGAACTTCCGGGCTCATCGAGCGGATCATCATCATCATTCCCTCCGCTTTAGGGCAGGCATCAAGAACATCCACACGGTACCCGAAGGTTAATTGCGGGATTCCATTTACACATCCCGCTATTTCACTCCGCTCATCGACGATGCCTACTTTGGAGGCAGCAATATTCCGGTAACCTGTTGAGATAATCCTTGCAACATCCCGCAGCAGTGTTGTTTTTCCTGTTTGCGGCGGCCCGATAATCATCGTGTTCATCCAGTTACCATTGCAGATGTAGGGAATAATAGGTTCGGCACTGCCGAGCTTTTCTTTCGCAATTCGAATGTTAAACGAAGAGATATCCCTTATCGCCTTTACTCTTTCATTCTCCAGAATGACTTTTCCAGCTAGACCGATTCGATGGCCGCCTGAAACAGTGATATATCCGCGCTTAAGCTCCTCTTCCAAGGTATAAATGGAAAAATGGCTAATTTTATTCATTAACTGAACGGCATCTTCAGGCTGAATAATATACGATAGAAAGGTTGGCGCTCCCCTCATCGTTAATTCGATGGGCCGATTTATACGAATCCGAATTTCTTCGATTTCCTTTTTTTGGACAGGAGGGATTTGATTGATCAGGTCGGCGATTTTTCTTGGTAAAAAATTAAGTAAAGTTTCCACGAAAGCTTCCTCCTTGATTTACCCTTCTCATTAATTAAAATGTATGCCTGCTTGGACACATTATGACTGACAAATCTTCTAAAAATTGCTTTCACTCTATTTTTTTACATCTATTTAATAGAAACGAAAAACGGGGACGGTTCTTCCGCTCAAAAGCAGAAGAACCGTCCCCGTGCATCATTTATCGTATTTCTTGATCCAGTTATACATTTGCATTTCGGTAACCGGACCATTGTAGTGTTCTCTTATAATTCCTTGCTTATCAATGACAAAAGTCTCAGGCTGGCCAGTTACGTTATATTGCTTGGAAACTTTGGCATTATAGTCGAATAAATAAACCATTCCTTCCTTATTGTCATTTGTTACCTTTTTTATTCGGTCAATGGTTTCGCCACGGTTTATCATAAGCAATGGATATTTGCCGCCATAATCTTTTTGATAGGCTGCTAATTCCGGGAACTCATCCTTACAAGGCTTGCACCAGCTTGCAAAGTAGTTTAAAATCACGACTTTACCTTTATAATCTGAAAGCTTTGTCGTTCCGCCAACATAATTAGGCAGTTCAAAATTAAAGGCTTTATCGCCAACATCGGTATGTTTGCCTTTTGTGACAAGGCTATAACCAAAAAATCCGAACATCGCGACAATAAGAATCAACACAAGTGGCTTAATAACCCGCTGGTTCATTCGCACTTCCTCCTGACGGGCTGTCTCCCAGCCTTATTCCTTCCTATTTATCTAACTGCTTTAAAAACTCAATTTCTTTTTTCAGCTTGTCATGCCGTTTTCCAATAATAAGCGTATACACAAAAATCACAACCCAAGCAACAGAATAAGCACCTAACATATATTCATAATTCATGGCCGGTTCCTCCTATTTATCTAATGACTCTCTTAATCTTTCCTTATATTGTTGTACTGTTATTTTCATTTTTTCAAAAGAAACACCCTTATGAAGTAGATAGGAATAAAGAATAGTAAAAGCTGTAATCGTGACCAGCAAGGCAACAAGCATTGTATCCTCAATTCCGCCGCCTTTTTGAGAAGGTCCATCACCAAAAACAATTGGGTGGAACTTTGTCTGCCACCAGCGGATTGCAAAGAAGACAATCGGTACGTCGGCAAAGCCAATAATTCCGAAGACTGCGGCGAGTCGTGCTTTCTTATCCCAAACCCCATCCATTTGCCGAATCATGATATAGGCAATGTAAATAAAGAATAGAATGAGCGTTGTAATAAGGCGCGGTTCCCACACCCACCAGGTATTCCAAGCGGATCTTGCCCAGATTGGACCTGTTGTCAGAACGATAATCGTGAAAACAACACCAATTTCTGCGGAAACATAGGCATACGTGTCATAAATCCTTTTCCGTTTTATTAAAAATAAAATGCTGAAAACGAATGTTACAAAAAACGCCAAGAAGGCAAGCCACGCTGAGCTTACATGGTAATAGAAAATTTTTTGCGCAGCCCTCATGGTTTTTTCTTCATCTGCAAAAATAAAGATAAAATATAGTGCCGTAAACATCGATATGATGGTTGCGCCAAACAATACTTTTCCTAGGTTAACACTTTTCGTGTCTGTCAATTGCGAAGGGGGCAGGACCGCTTTTTCCCGTTCGAGATTCATACTCATCACTTAAACCTCCAGCACATAATCAATTAATAAGAAACAAACAACAAAGAAAATCACATCATAGGCTGTAACCAGCTGAATCCACGCCAAAGCGCTCGAAAACTGATCCATGTTCGTTAAAATGATTTTAGTTGCCTGAACCACACCGATTAAAATAGGGGTGGTAATTGGAAATAACAACAGCGGCAGCAGCATTTCACTGCTTTTGGAATTCGCCGCAAGAGCTGCCAAAAAAGTCCCGATGGCAATAAAGCCAAAGCTTCCTAAAAAAATCACCAATAGAAAATACGGAAAACTGCCAAGAAATTTAAAATCAAATAATAAGAATAAAAACGGAACAGAAACAATTTCAACAACTAATATCATCGCAAAGTTTGCCAAGAACTTGCCTAAGTAAATACTGGCGGCCTCCATCGGTGCAACAAGCAGCCCCTGCATCGTATCGTTCCGTTGCTCCGAAATGAACGACCGGTTAAGACCCAAAATACCGGAAAACACAATAATGACCCAAATGATCCCGGGGATTACAGCCTTTGTCGTGTTATTGGCCGGATCAAAGGCAAAACTGAATACAACGATGACGAGTCCGGCAAAGATAATTTGCGTGACCAAAATTTGTTTTGTTTTTAACTCAGAATATAAATCTTTTTGGGCAAGCAAGAAGGCTGAGCGAAATAGATTCATGATACACCCTCCACCTGCAGCTCATATTTTTGTAAAACATATCCCAAGCTTGAATTTTCAATTCTGAAGTCATCGACAATTTTGCCGTTTTTGACAATAACAATGCGGTCGCAGATTTCGGCTGCCTGCTTGAAATCATGGGTGACCATTAAGGTTGTCGTTCCTTTCTCTTTCATGGAGAGAATCACGTTGTTTAAAATGGCAATTGCACCCTGGTCCAGCCCAGTATGCGGCTCATCCAGCAGCAATACTTCAGGTTCATGAATAATCGCTCTGGCAATGGCAATTCGTTGGATCATGCCGCGCGAGAAGTTTTTGACCGGTTCATTTAAAAAGAAGGATAAGCCCACTTCTTTAACAAGCTCGGCCGCTTTTTGTTCTACATTTTTAACCCCATATATATTCCCGAAGAAGACGAGGTTTTCTAATGGGGAGTAATGGTCGTAAAGCAAGCTGGAATGAGGCAGATAGCCTAATATTTTTTTTATTTCAAGCGAATCTTTCTTCAAGTCCAAACCATTGATCTTGATTATTCCTGATGTTGGTTTAATTAATGAGGCCAGCACCTTTAGAAGCGTGCTCTTTCCTGCCCCGTTTGGACCAAGAATCCCAACAGTTTCCCCTTTATGGATTGAGAGGTCAACACCACGTAAGATCAGCTTGTTGTCAGCCTGCTTCGTCAGTTTTTTAATTTCTATCATTTGCGCATCCCTCCCACTCCAGCTGCTATTCTACAAAATTGCGTAAATTTAATTTCACCTGAACCAAGTGCTGTTTGTAAGCATCAAGCTTGGCATGATATTCCTTTTCAGTCAGCTTTCCATCACCGAAGGTTTCTTCCAATTCGATAATCTTATCCATGATCGCTTTCTGCTTTGACATTAACAGCTTAAAGGCTTTTTCCTCCTTATCAGCACCAAGCCGCTCACTTTCAAGTCTCGCTTTTCTTCTAAAGTAGGCATAATAGGATAATCCTGCGATAACGATTGCCCCTAAAATAATCAGAAAAATATGCGGATTAAAACGATGCAATGGTGATTGCGCCCACATCCTGAGGTGGCCCGGATTATGGAAAGCCGGTGCCGTGTGGGTAACGGACGTATTTTTAGCGGTTCCCCCAGTTGCCTGTGTTTGCGTGGTACTATCGGGCTGGATATCCTTGTTATACTCCAGCTTAAAGGACTGACCTGCTTTTAAATTTTCAATACTGTATCCCCAATAATTTTGATCATCAAATTTAAACAGACCCTGATTGGTTGATTGTGCCCCTTTTATATCAATGCTTCCCCTGCCCTCTGGTACGAGAATTTGGAGCATCTGAACCGGGTAGTCAACCGTCAGATTGATTTCTTTATCCTTTGGCATCCGATAGCTATATGGCAGCACCATGGTTTGGTTGCCTGGAATCGACGTAGTTGTAATAAATCCTTTATCCACCTGTTTAAACGCAATTTTGTTATCTAGAAAATTTAAATCCTTGGCCCCTTCTGGCAGCGTTACAGTTAGTACCGCTTCATTCTGGTCATCGCCTTTATACTCTTCTGCCGATTTATTGGTGTAATCGACCATATTCATCAGATTTGTTGAACCGTCTTCGGCCGGACTGACAACGAGGTAATGCATATCAATTAAAATATTGGAGTCGGATGCTGCCAAACCCTTTACAGGAATAAACAGCATCAGGCCCAGGAGGATAACGGTGATTTTACGAATCACTTTTCATCACTCCTTTTGCTTTTGTAACTTTTCATTTGTTCTTCTATTTCTTTTTCCACTTCTGCCATTAAATCTTTATCTGTGGTGCCGCTGATTATTTCTTCTTCCTTCATAATGCTTGCTATTTCTATTTCATATTGTCTTTTTAAATTTTTATAATCAGCAGGGGAAATCTTATCCATTTTGTACTCAAACTCTATTTCGTTTAACGTAGTCAATAGGGCTTCCTTTGTTGAGGCTAAGTCTTGATTTTTCGAACCGAGATGTAAGTACGTATCCCACTTAAATAACGGTGACAAAATTAGAAACAAGCAAGTTAACGCCAAGGCAGCGGAAAAAATCATTGAAATGATGGAGATATCGTGCATTTTGTTCACATCCTATAGATACTTTTTACGTTCTTCATCAATTATGGAAGAGAGAATTTCGCCTTCCACTTCTTCCTCAGCCGTCTGATTTTCCATCACTGGTTCTTCCGTCCCTTTTCGTTTGACCCATTTACGAATAACAAAGAACAATCCACCACCAGCGGTACCTAATGCCACAAACGGCAGTACCCAGGCAGTCAAGCTAAATCCGTTTTTCTCAGGCGCGGTTAAAATTTCTTCGCCATAAATATTCACGTAATAGTCCCGAATCTTGTCCTTATCCCAGCCCTTATTCATCATTTCGACCAGGTCAGATTTAAAATCCTTTGTTAATTGGCAAGTATTAGGATCGCATTCATAATGGTCCTGTCCGCACCCGCATGTACAGGCAAACTGCTGCGCAACGGCTTTAAATTCTGGTGATTTATAGTCAAATTCTTTTGCTTCGGCATGAAAGATTGAACCCTGGAAGATAAACGCAATAAGGAGGAGCCCCAGATAAATTTTATTTCTCATGCTATGCCACCTCTTTGCGTACTCCGGTGTATCTCGGAGTAACATTTCCATATTTTCCGTTCCAAACGGCGAAAAGTGCACCAATGACAATCATAAATGATCCCATCCATAACCAGTTCATCATCGGATTAACCTTTACCACAAATGTGGCCTTCCCATCATCCTCCCAGGCACTTAAAACAATATATAAGTCTTCCTTCAATGAGGAGATAATCGCCACTTCAGAAGAAGGCTGCTCCCAGTTCCCATAGAAAACTTTTTCGGGCTGGAAAGTGCCTAATCTTTTTCCATTTTTAAATACCGTTACATCAGCGTAAACAATATCGTTTATTCCTTCCCGTTTTTGATCAAGCCGCTCGTAATTTAGCCGGTAATTATTAATCTCAAGCGAACCGCCTAATGGTACAGTTTTCATTGTTTCAACATCATAGTTTTGTGAACCAATAATCCCCATGGTGATGAAGGCAATTCCAAGGTGAACAATATATCCCCCGTAACGGCGACGGTTTCGAATCATCAGGCGGTAAAGGGCAGTTAACGGTTTTTCCTTCGTCATTTTTCTTCTTGCCTGAACCCCTCTATAAAACTCTAAGAAGTGAGTGATAAATAATAGAGTAATAACTCCGTAGCCAATGACGGCCCACGCTTTCTGAATACCCAGCAACACCATTAAAACCATAGCGATAACAGCAAGAATGGCAGGAATCAAAAAGTTCTTCCGAAGATTTTTCACGCTTGAACGCTGCCAAGCCAAGAGCGGACAAACTGCCATCACAAACATCATGGACAATAGAATCGGCGCTTCTACTTTGTTGAAGAATGGCAAGCCGACCGTTACCTTTGTGCCGCGGACTGCTTCTGAAACGAGCGGGAAAATCGTTCCCCAGAAAACAGCAAAGGCTGCACCTACAAGAAGTAAGTTATTAACTAAAAAGCTGCTTTCCTTTGAGACAAAGGATTGAAACTCTCCCGCACTGCGTTTTAGCAGATTATAGCGGCTCATTAGCACATACAATGCACCAATTACGGCAATAGCCATAAAGATTAAGAAATATAATCCCAAATTGGAATTCGCAAAGGCATGCACCGATGTCAATACTCCGCTTCGAACCAGGAATGTGCCGAATAGTGTCAGAGCATAGGAAACGATAATTAGGCAGATATTCCAGATCTTCAGCATGTTCTTCCGCTCTTGAATCATCACAGAATGCAGGAAGGCAGTAGCTGTCAACCACGGCATAAACGAAGCATTCTCAACCGGATCCCAGGCCCAGTAGCCGCCCCAGCCTAACTCTACATAGGCCCATTGGCCGCCAAAGATATTTCCGAGACTCAAGAATAACCACGCGATAATGGTCCAGCGTCTTGTCATTTTAATCCAGAAATCATCGACGTTTTTCATGATTAAGGCCGCCATTGCAAAAGCAAATGGGATGGCAAGACCTACATAACCAAGGTAAAGTGTGACAGGGTGGATAATCATCCCTGGATTTTGCAGCATTGGGTTTAATCCTTTTCCTTCAAGCGGGACCTCATCAAGCAACACAAATGGCTTTGCGACAAATCCCAAGATAAAGAAGAAGAAAACCGCATTGGCCATTAGGATCGCTGAAATGTATGGAACCATTGGGTTCCCTTTCATCTTCCTTGAAAACACAATCATGATGGTGTATAAAGTTAAGAAGAATGTCCAAAGTAACAAGGAGCCGGCATTACCTGCCCACAGGGCAGTCAGTTTATAAATAATCGGTAGTTCGCTGCTTGTATAGTCTTTTACGTATTCAAATTGGAATTGGGAAGTAGCTAATAGGTAGAACATCGACAGCATAGCCATTGACGTACAAACTAGCAATGCAATAGTTCCGCCTTTTCCACTATTTATTAGCTTTTGATTTTTCGTGCTGATCCCCAGTGTTATAACTAAGAGTGAATAGATTGCAACCGCAAATCCAATATAAATGGCCGCATTAGCAAATAGATACATTTCGTCACCTTCTTATGTTTGCCTGTTATTTTTCTTTCGGTGGCTGATTCAGCTTGTCCTTATGGGTTTCCGGATCGTAGTTCTTCATGTCTTTTCCTTCATATTTGGAAGGGCATCTCGTTTTCACTGTTTCAGCAGCGAAAGTATCTTTTTTGGTCGGCGAGCCTTGGAGAATGGTGATTACCCCTTCGGAGAAATTGTCAGGCTTTGGCCCATTATGAATGACATGCATGATATGTCCTTCGTTGTCTTTCACATCAAATTTCAACTCTATTTTGTCAGGATTCCATTTAATAGAGTCTTCGATTAAAAGTCCTTCAACGGTTACAAAATCATCTTTGTGCTCATCTTGGGTGGCCAAGAGATCTTTTAAAGTTAATTCAATTCCGCTCGAACCCGGAGTGGCAGCCATTAAGAGAAAAACAATTGCACCGGCAATGATAAATCCCCCGAGGAGAACTAACGTATTTTTCTTCATTCTTCTCACCTCATTAAATTAATTTTTTCATTTCCTCATCGTACGTTTCTTGATCAATCTTGCCTGTTAACAGCTTTTTCCTAAGTTCCTTTTTAGCTTCAACATTCATTGTCTTATTTTCCTTTTTGCTCGAAGCTTGTTTCATAACTTGAGGTTTTGTTTGTTTCTGTTTTTTGGCCGCACTTTGAACATTTGCCTTCATTCCTAGGTAGACGAATGCTCCGGCAATAATAAGGGCGATTCCGATAATAGACGCTCCGCCGATGCCGATAATAGGCTGTTTTGCCGTGTTCTTAGTACCATTGCCATCTAAAACTTGATCTGTCGCGCTGCCTTTCACGCCGGAATGGTTTTCATCATTTGGTGGTTGAACCTTGCTCATCGCTTCCATCGTTGATTCTGTTCCCGGTTTCTTGTAAGAAAAGGAGTATTTTAAATTTTCACCGGCTTTTACATTTTTATATTGATAAAAATAGAGTTCTTCTCCATATTCATTTTTTGAATTCTCCTGCGCCTTTGGCTCAGCTTGAATATCCTTGGCATTCATCGGCGCGTAAAACACAACATCAAGCTGTTCTGTTTCAGCTCTGTTTGAAAATTCGTATGTAAAACTTTTTTGGTCCTTCACATCAATAGACTGCGTATAGTATTCAATTACAAATTGATAGGTTTCGTTATTTTTAATGGTCTTACCCGGTTTCCAGACAACCATGCCCTTGTCTTTGTCAACATCATACGGCCGTTGAACCTCCGGCTTATCTTTTTCTGGAAATTCGGCTACTAGGAAGGCCTCAAACCCTTTATCCTTTGCAGGAACAGGAATTTCTATTTTCCCATCATAATCTTGCCCGCTTTTATTGGTAATCGTTCCGTACATTCCGACCAGCAAGGAAGGAATCTCCCTCGACGGCCAATCCTCCGGATAGTCAAACTCCGGCATGACTTGAACCTGCATACTCTTATATGGAAACTTTTCCGGCTGAAATACTGTCTCTGCGCTTGCCTTTGGTACGATCAGGCTTGTCATAAATGCTAAAATAACGAATAATGCCATCCATTTCTTTTTCCGCATAGTTATCCTCCTTGAATCAAAAAGCTCGTTAAAACCGTGACTTTTTCACTATAGTCCTCTTTGAAATAAATATAATCTTTCTCGATTGCCTGTTGTTGATGGACTATTGAACATTTTGTTAACCGGCAAAAATCGTTACCTTTTCGTCAAAAAATAACCATAAATTGTTCACATTTGTAAAAAAGGGATATTTTTTACATAATAAAAAAACAGCCCTAAATCCTTTAAAAGATTCAAGGCTGTTTTTTATGTCATTTCGGTTCTAATGAACGGATATAGGCGGTTATGTCAGAAATATCCTGTTCGGTGAGTTGTCGGGCGCCTTCTAGACCTTTCAATGATGGTCCCATCCGGGTTTCTTCTCGCCCATAAGATGCCCCAATCCAAATTTGTTTGTCACTTGTATATTTCAAGTATTGGGGACTGGAAAGGGCTGTTCCCATTTTGATTTTTCCTGCTCCATTTTCCCCGTGGCAGGAGAGACAATAAAGCTTATATTGTTCCTTTCCTCGTTCAGGGTCTCCTAATACAGTTGCCGATGCTTTTAAGTCCAGTTCTTCTGTCTGCCACTCTCTCATAAATGCAACTAGATTCTTCAAATCCTTGTCGGACAAACGAGTTTCATAGGAGGGCATACTTGTCCCTTCACGCCCATATTTCACATAATTGTAAAGGTCTTGATCAGAAACGGAACTTAAAAAATGTTGATTATTAATCGCTGTCCCGTCCTTTGCTCCTTCACCTTTTCCTGTTTCGCCATGACAGGCAAGACAGTTTTTTTCATACACTTTTTCACCTGCCGCAATGGCCTTGGAATTTTCACTGCTGAAAATGCCGCTATTGGCAATGCAAAAAACAATGCCAATTGTATTTAAAATATAGGTTCCGATTAAAATTTTCTTCATGGGCTGCTCCTTATTTTGGTTCAGGTGTAGGAGTCGGTTCCCCAAAATCTTCGTACTTCGTCGTAATTAGGTCATAAATCTTCTTAGGGCTTTTACCGTCAAGATGCATCTCTACCGCCTCCCGGGCGATATCTATACAGACGTCTCACGATATTCCCATCGAATCCCATTCTTTTACAGCATTACCAGACCCGAATTGGTCAACGAAGCAATCGAGGTTACTCTCATGGCCATCCTGCGCAAAACAGCCGCAATAGCATGGGACCTGCGCCAGCACCTTTGGGTATGTAGCTGCCATAATATAGGTTTCTTTAATTTGATCAGATGAATTTAACACATAATCAGGCAGCGGTTCGTGCTTTTTATCAAGGGCCCATTTTTTATCACTGACATTGGATCCGCACCCAGCTGCTATAAGGACAATAGCAAAACAAAGAACAAAAAGCGAAGGTATTCTTTTCAAAAGTTGTCACCCCTTCCAGCTTGATATCACAAATTTATTTTAACAAAAAGAAAGACAGCCATCAGACGCTAATTCTTACTATTTAGTGAAGTTTTTAAGCTTGATAAAGTACAAATAATAGATTCAATGAAAAAAATATAAATCGCCGGAAACTCCGAAAGGAATGTCCGACGATGGGTATCTACATGTTCATCATGTGACCGCCTGTGCTTGTACCAATGGATGGGTCAACCATTCCAAATATCATTGCAACATGCGCAACTACTAAGAACATCCCTACAAAAAAGGCATGTGTTTTTAGTTTTTCAACAGCGTTTTTATTTTTAAAGACGATACCCAGGTCAAGAAGCGCCATGCCTAATAACGGCACAACCCCCAGCAGGTAGAAGGTAACGGCGGTTACATCAATCCATCCCTTCCATTCGCCGTTAGCCGTCAGCGGGATATACGCATTCATTAAGAGATATATAAATATTCCGGTGAAATAAATCCCGGCAAAAATGCTGACTGCCTTATTTACTTTCTTTAAGGAACCATCAAGCTTACGGGAAAATAAGATTCCCAGTTCAGTAACAGCGATTGTTTCCGCACATATGACTGGAATGGCCATAAAGATAATTAAATTCCAGGGCTGATTATCAGCAAGCAATCCCATATAATGTGTCATGTTCATAATTTCTCTCTCCTATCAAATACTCTATATTATTTAAGAAACTGCTTTCTCACTACCTCTAAGTCAACATCCGTTACATCATCAACAGCTTTAATAATCCCTAGTAATTCCTCCTCATTGAGATAAATTCCATAAGTTCCAGTGCGGTCCAGTGTGAAATCAACTTCGGCAATCGCCTCCTTACCGGTAAATTCAGCCGCAATTTGCTTTGTTTTCGTATTCAGGATTAAAAAGCTCCCGGCAGCTTGATCAAATTGTGATAAATCGATTGTCAGCTTCGTCTTAATTCCTCTATTAACCACCATAACTAAAGGTTCAAACTCATAGCCAATTCCTTTGACAGCTAAGGATTGTTGATTATTAGTAACCTCAGCCTTTCTTACCAGACGCTCAGTTGGGACCTTGTTAATATCATTTCCATATATGCTTGCCTTTGTCTCGGATGAGCTTTTGGCTGTTGACTTAGTCGAGGCATCGATTCCGTCCGCCTTGCTGCTCGTAGCAGAAATTTCCCCAAGGTTATCAACCACCTTAATCATGCCCCGCTTCATTCCCATCCAGCAGCTAAATGGGATATCTTCAGTCCCCGGTGTAAATTCAATAACGTTTTTACCGTTTTGCAGCTTTTGCTGCACATTCATATCAGGAACCACAATCGTATTATTGCATCCGGTGAGCTGTTTGACATCAACCACCCACTTGACGGGCATCCCTTTTTTCACATATAAAACTCTTGGGGTGTAGCCATAAACGTCCGCCGTCATATTTAGAACCTGCACGCCATTCTTGATGGTTGCTTTAATCGCATCAGTGGAATCCGCCGACGAATTTGAGCTGGTTCCGCCAACGCTTGCCATGATGTCCAGCGGACCAGTTTGAACACCGGCAAGTGCCAGCCCCCTGTTGCTCATAATCAGCCCGAGCACAATAATGAGAATTCCACTGAATTTAAGGATTTTCTTTGTATAGCCGTTGCTTAACAGTCCCGAAAGAGCTCCAAAGCTTAGCATCAGCGGGACCGTCCCAATGGAAAACATAAACATGGACAATGCCCCGGTTAAGGCACTACCCGTACCAAGCGCATAGATTTGCATCGTCTGCAACGGTCCGCAGGGCATTAAGCCATTAAGAACCCCAACCAGAAAGGGCGTTCTTGGCATTTTCACCTTCTTACAAGTGATAGCAGGTAATTTAAAATGCAGCTTTCTAAAGACGCGGAATCCGGCCATATTAAAGCCCATAATCATCATAAATGTCCCTGCAAATATCTGAAGTCCGGCTTTGGCTGCCAACGAAAGGGCAAACACCGACCCGATTGCCCCAATAACTCCGCCAATGATGGTGTAAGCAGTCACTCTCCCTAGGTTATAAAGAAGCGATGGCTTTACGGCATCCCATCTATTATTTTTTTCTTTACCAATTGTCTGGGACAGCATGATGCCACCGCACATCCCTACACAGTGGAGCGAGGTGATTAACCCAACGACAAACAAAACAGCATACGAGGCGGAGTTAAGTTTTTCCTCCATATTAAAGCTGCCTGTATTGATGCCAAGGAGGACGATAGCAGCAACAATGATAAATATGCCGATAAATTTATAGCCCTTTGAACCCTCCGTACTGTATCCGGCCTGTCGGATTGCGTCTTTCAGCAAGCTTAAAGTACATTGGTCTTCGTCAAATTCAATATCAGCAAATTGACCACTGAAACTTGCTTGAACATTTTTTACCCCCTCTAGCTTTTTCACGGTTCTTTCTACCCGTTTTTCGCAGGACGAACAAGTCATATCGTAAACTTTTAATCTGATCCGTTTGACACCCATAACGGCCACCAGCCTTTAAACAAATTCCTTTACCTTCTTGATAGCTAAAGTATAAAAAACCGATATGTTGGTGGTATGAAGAAAAATAAGGGCCTGGTGACCAATTTGTGGACATAATTTTTCTAATTCTTGAACAACCTTCAAGCTGCCCATAGGGGGTTATCCACTAAAATATTTATCTTGTCTCCCGTACTATTTTGTAAAACAGCCGCTTAAAGATGTAACAATGAGTACATCATTGGGAGTGGCTGCCATGAATATTGATGGAGTTTTTTCCGGAGGAGGAATAAAGGGATTTGCGCTTATCGGGGCGTGTGAAGAAATTGAAGAACGAGGCTTTAAATTTGTCAGGGTCGCCGGAACCAGCGCTGGCTCCATAATAGCCGCTTTAATTGCCGCTGGTTATACAAGCAAAGAAATCTATCAGCTCATTGACGAAGTGGATCTAACTAATCTGCTTGATACCCGCAAAACCATCATACCTTTTAAACTCGCCAAATGGCTGTTACTTTATTGGAGATTAGGGCTCTACAAAGGGAACGAATTGGAAAAGTGGCTTAGGATAAAATTAGAGGCCAAAGGACTGAGAACATTTTCCGATTTACCGCCTCAAACGTTAAGGATTATCGCTTCAGACCTTTCTAACGGACAAATGGTTGTTCTTCCTGATGATTTACCGAAATACGGAATTTCACCGGGCTCTTTTCCAATTGCCAAGGCCATCCGCATGAGCTGCAGCATCCCATATTTCTTTGAACCTGTAAGATTACGGACAAATGACGGGACTAATGTTCTAGTGGACGGAGGGGTATTAAGTAATTTTCCAATGTGGCTTTTTGACCAGGAGAATATAAAAAAAACAAGACCTGTCCTCGGCATCAAATTAAGTCCAAGTGAATACGAACATGAAAAGCATAAAATAAACAACGCGATTGAACTTTTCGGGGCGTTGTTTGAAACGATGAAGGATGCCCACGATTCCAGATATATTTCCAAAAAACATGCCGAAAATATTATATTTATCCCTACAGAAGGGGTAATGACCATTGAATTGCACTTAACCGAGGAAAAGAAACAGGAGCTTGTAAACTTAGGCAGGGAACGGGCAAAGAGCTTTTTGAATAAATGGGGTTATTAATAAGGAGGTAGAAAAAAGAAAAATCGAGCGTTTAGAAGGACGCCCGATTTTTCTTTTTTCCTTTTTTTCCATCAATGACGGTAAGATGGGCAGGAGGTTTCTTTTTGCCCTTGCCTTTCTTTAATGTCGTCAATGTACCTAAAGTGGAACCTTTTACATTTGGCTCTCCACTTCGATGCTGCAAGCGTTTTTTAGACCTTCTTGCTGCTTTAAGAAATGCCCGCTGCTCTTTTTTCTGAGGGCTCGAATTTGAAAACTTGCGAACAACAAAATATATGACCAAACCAATTAAAACGAAGACAGCTATTTTTTGTAGAAATGCAGCCGGGTCAGCCGTAAAAGAACCATAAAGCCCAAGTAAAGCAAGGATAATAAGTACCCCCACAATAATTGCGGATGTCCGATTTTTCAAGAACGCCACCTCCCTATGAGCATCATAAGCATTTTTTTATCCTTTTAAACACTTCCTAACAACGATTTAGACAATTTCTTCTTGTTTGACGAATCTGTCTGTTTCCTCTTCTCTTCTTAACAATTCTTTAAAAGAGAGAATGGCTACTTCCACCTGCTCATCGTTTGGCTCCTTGGTTGTAAGAAGCTGTAGCCAAAGACCTGGCAGACCTAGATATTTTAGGACAGGAACGTCTCTTAGTTTATTTGTAAATTGGAGAACTTCAAAGGAAATCCCCAACACAACCGGTATTAATAAAAGACGGTCAACAATCCTCAGCCACAGCGGCGAGGTCGGTACCATCATATACACAAAAACACCGACAAAGACAGTAAATAGGATAAAACTGCTGCCACAGCGGTAATGAAGCCTTGAGTGGGCCTGAACGTTAGCTACAGTCAAATCTGCTCCGGACTCGTAGGTATTTATTACTTTATGCTCAGCACCATGATATTGAAACACCCTTTTAATCAACGGTGTTAAGGAAACAAAATAAATATAGGAAAGGAGAAGGATAAGCTTGAAGAAACCTTCAATCAGGACCTGGGAAAAATCCGATGAAAAAATGGGCTTTGTCAATTCCGCTAAGAAAACAGGAATAAGCGTGAATGCAAATTTACCAAATAAAAATGAAATAACCCCGATTACCGCCACACCCAGGTACATCGTCATTTTTGAAACTTCTTTTTCCTTTAAGGTGTCATCCTCCTTTGGGTCTAAATCAAATCTTTCAGTTGAAAAATTTAAATGTTTAGAACCATTGGCACTTGCTTCTATTATAGCAACGATTCCACGAATAAACGGAATTTTTTTAATTTTTGTTAAATAAGGATTTGTTTTACGCGGTAGATGGAAGTATTCGACTGAATGGTCCTTTCTCCTTATTGCGGTAACATAATGATGTTTACCTCCGAACATAACTCCTTCAACCACGGCTTGACCGCCATAAACATTATTTTGTGTATTAGACATTAGCTAGAACACCAACCTATGCAAAAGTAGCACGATAGCAGAAATGATAAATCTGTATGTACTTAAATGTATTCTACTAGAAAACCGAAAAAACCTCTAGGATATGACATAAGTTTTCCATTTAAATTATAAAATAATTTTTTTATGCAAGGATTGTTGTTACAGGGGCATAATAAAATTGGTATTTATTAAGGTACGAATCAATAATTTGTATCAAAAAGTTATGGAGGTTGTTGTAATGGCTTCTGAAAAAAAAGCAGGAAAATATCCTAAGCCGATGTCCTTGCCGGTAATGGTCTTTTGGACTGGTTTATTTGGAGGTGTTTTTTGGGGAACGATTGGTTTTTTTGCAAGCTACTTTAGTTTAACGGAAATCCGTCCCAATATAATCCTTGAACCATGGATGCTGGGGAACTGGAAATATGGCTGGAAAGGAACGATTTTGTCCATTCTCATCATGGGCGTGCTTTCAGTCGGTGCAGCCTACCTATATTATGCTTTATTAAAAAAGCTGAAAGGTATGTGGATTGGCTTAGGGTATGGAATCATTTTATTTTTAATTGTTTTTGTTATTCTGAATCCTCTTTTTCCTGGGATGAAACCATTATTCGATTTAAGCAGAGATACCATCCTATCTTCCCTTTGTCTCTATATTCTGTATGGGATTTTTGTTGGCTACTCGATCAGCTATGAATATCAAAATCAAGAAGTACAAAAAAACGAACCAGCCACTTAAACTGTTATTAGTCGTATTTGTGTGGTTATGATAAAATAATTGTGTCCGATAACGGATTGGAAAAGGAGAGTGGACACGATGGAGAAATTAGAAAAATTAAGGTCAAGTTTTTCAGCAGAAGGAATCGATGGCATACTTATTACAAGCCCCTATAACCGCCGTTACATATCAAATTTCACAGGTACAGCTGGCATTGTTTTAATCAGTGCTGATAAAGCTCTATTTATTACAGATTTTCGTTATGTTGAACAAGCCCAAAAGCAATGTGAAGGGTTTGAAATCATTAAATTTTCAGATACGCTTCCTAAAGAAGTCGCTGAACAGGCGAAAAAAATAGGGATTCAAAAATTAGGTTTTGAAGAGGACTATTTAACATACTCCTCCTTTAAAGTATATGAAAAAGAGGTAGAAGCTGAACTTGTCCCTGTTTCGGGATTAATCGAAAAGTTACGCTTGATAAAGACCGATTCAGAGATTAAGATATTAAAGGAAGCAGCGGATATAGCTGATGCCGCATTTAAACATATTTTAGACTTCCTTCGGCCGGGAAAAACGGAGCTGGAAGTATCGAATGAGCTGGAATTCTTTATGAGAAAAGCCGGAGCAATATCTTCTTCCTTTGATACCATCGTCGCTTCAGGGTATCGCTCGGCCCTTCCGCATGGTGTTGCCTCTGATAAGGTCATTGAAAAAGGGGATATGGTCACCCTTGATTTTGGTGCCTATTATAAAGGGTATGTTTCCGACATTACAAGGACTGTTGCTGTCGGCGAGCCTGACGCCAAGCTGAAGGAAATTTATCAGATTGTCCTCGACGCTCAATTACGCGGCATCGATGGTTTTAGACCAGGAATGACAGGAAAAGAAGCGGATGCTTTAACTCGGGACTACATAACAGAGCAAGGGTACGGAGAGTACTTTGGACATTCCACCGGACATGGGATTGGGCTTGAGGTTCACGAGGGACCGGCTCTTTCATTAAAATCTGACATTATCTTAGAACCAGGTATGGTTGTAACTTGTGAACCGGGCATTTATATTCCTGGACTTGGCGGCGTTAGAATTGAAGACGATACGCTTATTACGAAGGATCATAACGAAAGGCTCACACATTCTACAAAAGACTTAATTATTTTGTAACTATTTTAGGAGGATTTGCCAATGATTTCTGTTAACGACTTCCGTACTGGATTAACCATTGAAGTGGATGGCGGCTTATGGCGCGTCATGGACTTCCAGCACGTAAAGCCTGGTAAAGGAGCAGCGTTTGTCCGCTCCAAATTACGTAACCTGCGTACCGGAGCCATGCAGGAAAAAACATTCCGTGCTGGCGAAAAAGTAGAAAAAGCACAAATTGATAACCGTAAAATGCAGTATCTGTATGCAAGCGGCGACCAACACGTGTTTATGGACATGGATTCCTACGAGCAGGTTGAACTGCCTGCTGCAAGCATTGAATATGAATTAAAGTTTTTAAAGGAAAACATGGAAGTTCATATCATGATGTTCCAAACTGAAACACTTGGAGTTGAACTGCCAAACACGGTTGAACTTGAAGTAACTGAAACTGAGCCTGGCATTAAAGGTGACACTGCATCAGGCGGCTCCAAGCCGGCTACGATGGAAACCGGTCTTGTTGTTCAGGTTCCTTTCTTCATTAACCAAGGTGACCGCTTGATCATCAACACAGCTGAAGGTACTTACGTATCAAGAGCTTAATTGTTAAATGAAAACTCGCCGATTGGCGAGTCCGTAAGGACGATGACAGAGGCGTAGTTGAATTTATGCGTTAAGAAAGTATAAAATTTGGGAAAATTTTATACTTTCTTATTAGCTAAAAGAGCCTTAAGACCCTATTTGGGCGCTTAAGGCTTTTTTATTTTCGGAAAACAGACGGTAAATTTACTACCTATTCCTTCTTCACTCTCTGCTTCGATGGAGGCATCGTGCAGTTGTAAGATGTTTTTAACAATGGTCAGGCCAATTCCATTTCCCTCAATTTCCTGCCTGCTTTTATCTCCCCTGTACAATCTTTCGAAAATAAAAGGGAGGTCCTCTTTGTTAATACCAATGCCAGTATCAACTACTTCCACAATAATATCATCATTCTTTTCATATAATTGGACAAGAATCCTCCCGCCTGGAGTAGTGAATTTAATGGCATTTGCCAGCATGTTAACAAATACCTGCTTAATTTTATCTTTGTCTCCGGTAATTGAATACATTTTATCCGGTTGAATGGCGAAATCGATTTTAAGTTTTTTCTTTTCAGAAGGTGCATGAAAATCATGACAAAGCTCCAGAAGTAATTGATCTAGTTTGATGATTTCATAACTCAACTTGGTGCTTTCAGACTCAAATTCCTTTAAGACATTTAAGTTGTTAATCAGCCTGCCAAACCTGATTACCTCCTCATTTAGATAATGGAGCTTTTCTTGCGTAACTGGATATACCCCGTCAATCATGGCTTCTAGATTGTTTTGCAGGACATTTAACGGTGTCCTTATTTCATGTGAAATATCTGAGATTAATCTCTGTCTCAGCATATCCTGAAACTGTAATTTACCAGCCAATATGTTTACACTTTTTCGCAAGTCCTCTAGCTCGTAAATGTTGCTTTTCATAACGGATTTACTGTTAAAATCCCCCTTGGACAAGTCAACAGAAAGCTTGGCCACTTCCTTAATAGGACTCGAAAATTGCTTCGAAAAATAGAGACTTAAACCAGTTATGATGAGGAGGGTCAACAGTCCGCTGGCAATTATGCTTTTATTTATGGACGATTTAAAGTTTTGATCTTCCTCCGTTAAGAGGACAGAAGAATACTGGCCGATATCCACATAGCCAACTACTTTATCTTCCTCATTAAGCTGAAATGTCTTTGTGGTATAAACTCCTTTTTGCTGGACTGGCATTGTCCCCATGTTTAATTGGTTTTTGATTTCCTTCGGGTCCATTCCCCAAATCGTTTGCTCATGCTGGTCCCTTAACGTAATGCAATAATTGCCCATATAGGCCTCATGCATGAGTTCAATTCCGGTGTTTGCTGTTAATCTGCCATCTTTTTTATAGGCATCTTCAAAATAGGCAATAATTCTTTCGTACCTCTTGTTTTGAATGTCCATCATGTATTGATTAAATTTATTGGTAACTGTAAGATTTACAGTCAATGTTACAAGCAGGATAGAGGCAATGGTGCAAGCAATAAAAAATAAACTTAATCTGCGGCTAATGGAATGCATTTTAGCTCACCGCCAAATTTATAGCCTGCTTTCAGGACCGTGATAATATATTTTGGGTTTCTCGTATCTATTTCAATTTTCTTGCGAATATTTTTGATATGGACATCAATAGTCCGATCAAAGCCATCAAAATTTTCACCATATACCTTCCCAATTAGCTGCTCTCTCGATAATACCTTGCCCTTACTAGCCGCTAATGCCCAGAGAATATCAAATTCATTCGGTGTAAACGGGATTTCTTCTCCCCTCAAGATAACCAGCCTTTTTTCAAAATGAATGGATAAGTTCCCATCATCAAAAATCATCCAGACTGATGAGTTTGTGCCGTTTAATCTGCGGAAAAGAGCATTGACCCTTGCTGTCAATTCCCTTGGACTGAAGGGTTTAACTAGATATTCATCGGCGCCATTATTTAATCCTACAACACGGTCATTTAAAGAGCCTTTTGCTGTCAGCATAAAAATATGGACATCTGATGTTTCCCGCATCATTTTGCAAACATCCTCTCCAGCCATATCGGGGAGCATCAGATCGAGAATAACAAGGTCTATATTCGCTGTTTTAAAGATTTCCAATCCTTTTGATCCATTGCCAGCCCAGTAGACTTTGTAGCCGTTCTTCTCTAAATAAGCTTTGATTACATCTGATACGCTTCGTTCATCCTCAATCAATAAAATTTGGTTCATTTGAAATCACCTGATTGCTTTTTTGATAAGTAAAGTATACTTGCTGACAATGGTGAAAACGCAGGAAAAGGCTGACAATTGTGTGTCAGCCTTTTAAAAATTTATAGTTTAACCTTTTGTAATCTAAGTGCGTTCAGGACAACAGACACCGAACTGAACGCCATTGCTGCCCCAGCTAGCCAAGGAGCTAGGAACCCAAGAGCTGCAATCGGAATGCCCAAGGAATTGTAGGCCATCGCCCAGAATAAGTTCTGCTTTATGTTTGTGATTGTTTTTTTGCTCATGAAGATTGCATCTGCAATGCTGTTTAAGTCACCGCGAATGAGCGTGATATCAGCCGCTTCCATGGCGACATCGGTGCCTGTCCCAATGGCCATTCCAATATCTGCCACGGCAAGAGCAGGTGCATCATTAATGCCGTCCCCGACCATTGCAACTTTCTTGCCTTCCGCTTGCAGCTTTTTAATTTCCGCTGCTTTTCCTTCAGGCAAAACCTCCGCGATGACGGTGTCAATTCCTGCTTGGCCTGCTATGGCCTTTGCTGTCTGCTGATTATCACCAGTAATCATGATAACCTCAAGACCCATCTTTTTGAGGCGGCTGATGGCTGTTTTGGAGGTTGCTTTAATTGTATCAGCGACCGCCACAATCCCTGCATATTGCCCGTCGATAGCCGCTAACATTGCAGTTTTCCCGGCTCTTTCGAGTTCCTCCATTTGAGGAAGTACAGTTTCTATTTCCACATTAAATTTCGTCATAAGCTTTCTTGTACCAATTATTAATTGCTTTCCTTCCAGTGACGCCTTTATTCCAAAACCGGGGATGGCTTCAAAATCGGTTGGCTCCTTTAATAATACACCCTTGTCTTTAATTCCCTGCACAATGGCCTGGGCAAGCGGGTGTTCTGATTGCTTTTCAGCCGAACCAACCAAGCTTAAAAATTCTTCCTCAGTAATTGAATTGGTGTGGCGGACATCAGTTAACACCGGTGTCCCATTTGTTACTGTACCCGTTTTATCCAAAACCACCGTTGTGATTCGGTGGGTCATTTCCAAATGTTCGCCGCCTTTAAAAAGGATTCCATATTCAGCGGAACGACCGGAACCGGCCATGATTGAGGTAGGTGTCGCCAATCCTAAGGCACACGGACAGGCAATCACTAATACAGCAATCATTTTTTCTAAGCTTTCAGCGAAATTACCGGGTTCTACCCACAAATACCAGATCATAAAGGTGATTACAGCAATGGTCACGACAACTGGAACAAAAACTCCGGATATTTTGTCGGCAAGCCGTTGGATAGGGGCTTTAGAGCCCTGCGCCTCTTCAACCACTTTAATAATTTGTGCTAAAGCGGTATCCCGGCCAACCTTTGTTGCTTCAACTTTTAGGAAACCATTTTTGTTCAGCGTAGCCCCGATGACTTCATCGCCAATTTTTTTATCAACCGGAACACTTTCACCGGTCAGCATTGACTCATCGATAGCGGATTGGCCCTCTATGATTTTACCGTCAACGGGAATTTTTTCACCCGGCTTAATGTAAAGAATATCCCCGACAATAACTTCTTCAATCGGGATTTCCATTTCGCGGCCATCTCGGTTTACAGTAGCCATTTTGGCTTGGAGCCCCATCAATTTTTTGATTGCCTCTGAGGATCGTCCCTTTGCTCTTGCTTCAAAAAGCTTGCCTAATATGATTAAGGTGATTAAAACGGCACTGGTTTCATAATAGAGTTCTACCATATGAACACCTTTGCCAATCGTGGTGATTGACAAATATAAACTGTAAAAATAAGCGGCCGATGTTCCCAATGCAACAAGTACATCCATGTTGGCACTTTTATTTTTTAAGGCTTTATAGGCACCGATGTAAAACTGTCCGCCAATTAAGAATTGAACCGGTGTAGCGAGGAGCAGTTGAAACCAGGGATTCATGAACATATCCGGTACCCAAATAAAAGATGTAAACGAAAAATGCCCTGCCATTGCCCATAAAAGCGGAAAAGACAAAATTGCCGAGAAGATAAATTTTTTCGATTGCTTTTCGATTTCCTTTTGGCGATGGTCCACTTGATCTTTTGTTTCTTCTTTGAGTCTTGCCCCGTAGCCAAGATTTTCAACCTTTTTTATGATGTCTGCAGTTGTCAGGGCGGAACCGTTGTATTCTACAGTTGCTTTTTCAAGTGCCAAGTTAACGTTTGCCTTTGTGATGCCATCTAGCTTATTTAAGCCCTTTTCAATCCGTGCCGAGCAGGCTGCACAAGTCATTCCTGTAATATCAAATTCCACTTTTTCGGTTACGACATCATAGCCTAAATCTTTAATCTTCTGTTCGATTTCTTCCAGTTTTATCTGGGAAGGATCGTACTTAATTGCCGATTTTTCTAATGCAAGATTGACAGTTGCTGTTTCTACTCCGGTTAGTTTTTTCAGACCCTTTTCAATTCTGGCCGCACAGGCTGCACAGGTCATACCGGAAATTTGCAGGCTTGTTTCTTTTATAGTTTGACTCATAGTAAGTCAACTCCTCATATAGTGAGTTGAAATTGTCTTTTTAAACTACATCATAGCCTTGATCATCAATTGTTTCTTTAATTTGATCGAGGCTGACGGTTTGCGGGTTGAACTCGACATCAACCGTTGCTGCGTCTAAATTCACCTTAACGGCAGTGACACCATCCAGGGTCGCAACGCTTCCTTCAACCGCCTTTACACAATGTCCACAAGACATTCCTTTTACGTTTAATGTTACTTTTTCCATGTTAATCATCCTTTCAAAAATGTATTTGTTATTTTTGATTTCTAATTTTATGTTACTATACCCCCCTACCCTATGTAAAGTGTTTTGTCATGGTTTCACAAAACTTCCACATATGCTGCTGTAGCTTTATTTATGTTTTTAATCTAGCAAAACAATATAAAGACCGTATGTAGTTTTTTATGTGTCATGAAACGGTCAAATTTACAGTTCATGTTGAATCCTTTTTTCTATGCATATCTAATTGGCTTTTGCAAAGGCTCTGTTATTATTCATTGTTGATTTTCATGTAGGTATGAAAATTCATAGGCGGAGAATTTCCGGCTAATGTATAAAAAGGAAGCTTAAGAAGCAGAGATAAGCGGAGATATTCCGTTTAACTGCTCTAAATAACACAAAATCCAAAGATTTAAATGAAATAGCCGGAAAAACTTCCTTAATTTTTAAGGGAATATGAGTATTTCCCAAAATAAACGGAATTCTTCCGTTTATTTTTCAAACTCAGTAAAATCAACATTCAGTTATAACAGAGCTTTAAAAAAAAGAACATCGACTTTTGTCGATGCCCTGAACTTATTATATACGCTTGGCGCCAATGTATGTTGGCTTCCAATAGGTATTGCTTGTGTAAGCGATCATAACCCCTTTAGAAGATGATGCCATAATCATATTGCCTGCTCCAATATACATAGCCACGTGGGTTGAGTTTTTGTGAATAATTATAAAAAATAAGAGAATGGAGTATATCTCCATCCTCTCTCAAAAGCATTTTATAGACCACACTTTAATTGTGCGCCACAGTTAGTACATGTATTACAGCCGCCAATTTCTTTAACTTTTCCTTTGCGGCATACCGGGCATGTGTTGCCGACTTCAGAACCTATCGTTACATCCGTTGAACGAAGGTCAGTGATGGTTTCGACTAAGACTACATGCTGCTTTTCTTCTTTTTCAAAGATAGATAATTGTTCATTTGTGTTTTCTTCAGCTTTCAATGTTAAAACCTGAGAATCGCGTGAACCGTCTACATAGACAGTACCGCCTTTTGCACCGCCACGGTATAAACGCTCGTATACCTTTTCAACCTGCTCAACGCTGTATCCTTTTGGTGCATTAACTGTTTTACTGATGGAACTGTCAATCCAGCGCTGGATGACACATTGGACATCTGCGTGTGCCTCAGGAGCAAGATTCATCGCAGTGACGAACCAGTTTGGCAGATTATTTGAATCTGCTTCTGGATTTCGGTCTAAATACTCCTGTACGATGTCTGCTTTCACTTCGATAAATTTACCAAGGCGTCCACTACGGAAATATGAGAATGAGAAATAAGGTTCTAATCCAGTTGAAACACCAACCATTGTTCCAGTACTCACGTTTGTTACTCTCTATAATTAATCAGTTTATAGAGGGCGGGATTATTAGTACCCGCTCCATATGTCGCCATATGGGTCAGACTATATCACCAACCATTTTTGAATGCCTTTTTCTATGACAAGGGTATTCACAGAGAGTTACTAGGTTTGAAAGTTCATTAGCCTTCTCCCAATCTCCGTTAAAATTTCTAAAAGGTATAATATGATGAACAGAAAGTTCATGTCCGTACTGTTCTTCAGTCTTTCCACAGTCACGACAAGTATAGTTGTCACGTTTTCTTGCCAATCTTCTTTGCAATCGCCAATTAGGCCCATAGTAATCTATGTCTCCGCCATTCCAAGTCCCACTATTTTCACCAGAAAATAATTTATTTTTACTGTAATAGCTGCCCATACAATCAGTTGAACAAAAATTTAATGGCCGACAAGTAGAGGGTTTCTTCTCAAATTCCTTACCACAATTATTACATTTTACTAATAATTGTTTTTTGTATAATATTTTTCCCCTTCTACCATTAGCAAGACCAAGACAATGTTTTGAACAATATTTAGAAGTTAATTCACGATTCTTGGGCACACTGAATTTTTTTCCGCAAATATCACATTCTATTTCAACCCGATTTTTGAGATGCTGGTTAATTAATTGGGCATTTTGAATTTGATATTCTTGTTTACATTTCTGGTTACAAAAGTTGGTATTAAATATGGCTGATGGCTTTCTAAGTAATTCGTTCCCACAAAAACTGCAATTAACCTTTACCTTTTTTGACAATTCCATCCAAAAGTCAGGCGGATTGGTCTTGTGGAAACTAGATTGACATTGTCGTGAACAAAACTTTTTTCTATCGTAATGACTGGGTTTTACCTTTATTTCCTTATCACAGTTGAGGCATCTTTTAATCATTGAAAAACACCGTCCTGTTTTCTTTCATTATAAAACAGAACGTACGTTCCTTCAACAAAAATGGTTGCTCAGCATGTAGTCGTTGAGGGGTCAGCCACGACTTCCCTGCGGATTGTCTGGTAGGCAATCACCAACACTCTTACATTTTTACCCTTTATTTGTTGGCAAGACAAGGTAGTAAGAGATGCGCCAGAGTTTCCCGCATATAGCTAAGTTTACGCAGCGCTCTTACGAACACTGGGGGCAATAACTTTACCCGTTGGAGCAACAGTTAGCAAATGTGAATTCCTTATTCCGTTTTCCACAATAGATTCACGGATTTCTTCAGGCATTTTCTTCATAAATCCGGTATTAATAAATGCTTGGCGTAAGCGGTTTGTTTCCTCAAGTGTTTCACCAGTTAAGAATGGGAAGCTTCCCTTTTCTTTCGCCAATTCAACAGATTCTTTGTAAGCTGTAGTTGCAATTGTTTCGAAAACTTGATCGACCAGCTTATTTCCTTCAGGTGAACCGTACTCAGTTTCGCAGTAGATAAGCAGGTCGTGCAGACCCATTACCCCAAGACCAACGCGGCGTTCACCAAGTGCTTGCTTTTTGTTTTCGTCTAAGAAGTATGGAGTAGCGTTGATAACGTTGTCCTGCATGCGGACGCCGACTGCTACTGTATTTTTTAACTTATCAAAGTCTACTGTTTTAGTTTCCTTATCTGCCATTTCTGCAAGGTTTACTGCAGCAAGGTTACAGACGGAAAATGGTGCGAGAGGTTGCTCCCCACAAGGATTTGTAGCAACTACCTGTTGACCATATGCTTTCGCATTTGTCATGTCATTTGCATTATCAATGAAGAAGATACCAGGTTCTGCAGAGTAAGTCGCACAAATATTAACTAAGTTCCAAAGTTCTTTTGCCTTAATTTTTTTGTACACACGAACTTTGTGACCCAGTCTTTCCCACTCGCGAACATCCCCAACTTCATGCCATTTTTCATTATAGATTTTCATTTCCTCTTGGTCGTAGTTTTCTACGTAAGGGAAACGAAGTTCATATTCACCATCATTTTCAACAGCTTCCATAAATTCTTTCGTCAAGCAAACAGAGATGTTTGCTCCAGTGAGGAACTCTGGATTATGAACTGAATAAGTACCGCCAGTTGCGAGTTTTTCCTCAGCATCTGCAATAATTGATTCGCTGAAACCACCATAACCAGGAATGTTTTTATAATTTACAATTCCTTGGTACATCGCTTCTTCTTGAAGGGTGAATGGTTTAAATTTCAGCTTTTCTTTAGCAAGCTTTTTGATTGTTTCATCAGATGTATTTTCAATTAAGAATCTAAGGATTCTAGGATTTTGCATCTTAGAAATAATAAATTCAATGATGTCTGGATGCCAGTCCGCCAGCATGATCATCTGGGCGCCCCTGCGTGAGCCCCCCTGTTCGACCAAATGAGTCAACTTCGCAATATCATCCAACCAAGATACCGAACCGGATGATTTACCATTTACGCCTCTTGCCAAGGTGTTTCTTGGCCGTAATGTCGAACCATTGGTTCCAACACCGCCGCCGCGGCTCATGATTTCCATAACCTGCTTGCGGTGGTCAGAGATTCCTTCACGGGAATCCGCTACGAACGGCATTACATAGCAGTTGAAATAAGTTACCTCAGTGCCAGATCCCGCGCCATACAGAACACGGCCGGCCGGAATGAAGTTCAAGCTCACTAGCTCTTGATAGAACTTTTCTGTCCATTCTATGCGCTTCTCTTCCGTCTCTTCTACAGCAGCAATGCCAGTCGCAACACGTTTAGCAATCTGCTCATAGAAAAGCTCTAACGGCTTCTCAATGACATCCAGCGAACTATAAATAACTCCAGTTTCTGCTGCTTCACCATCGAGGACGCCTCTAAATTCCTCTTCTACTAAAACCTTAGCCTTCTTCTTCTCCCAATCGATTTCCTGAATGTATCCTAAGCCGCGTGCCGGGAATTTTGTATCTTCTTTAATCGTAAGAACAACAAAGTCGCCATTTGTGAGGGTGATTTTTTCAGTGTCTTTAAAGGTGTAGCGGTCTAACATGACCAAACGCGAAACACCCTTGTGAGTTATTTTCATATCTGGGGTGACCGGGTGCACCTGTGGAAATAGGCGGATATCCTCATTCAACCTCCCAAAATCAATATTCAATTCTTGTCTAAAAACTACAGACATGAATACAACTCCTTTATCTATATATTCTCTATCTTGTGTAAGAATCTAGTAAGCTTTTGCTTATCTAGTTGATTTAATAAATTTAAGTTACCATATATGAACATAGCATGGCAACAAAAAATCAATATATAGTACCGAAAATATTTTCGACACCCCTACATATTGTATGTCATACAAAAAACAATTATTTTGTCAAACTTTAAAATAAATAGATTCACGAGAAAATAAAAGATATAGTGCAATTTTCGCTATAAAACGAGAAATTTTAACAATTTTCGCCGGTTGCCTCCAAT
The DNA here is from genome assembly GCF_058323225.1 of Neobacillus sp. PVCKKU3. NCBI lineage: Bacteria > Bacillati > Bacillota > Bacilli > Caryophanales > Bacillaceae > Neobacillus > Neobacillus sp. PVCKKU3. The sequence continues at coordinate 245,113 of NZ_JBLVQN010000001.1, read as the reverse complement.
GAAATAGGAAAAAAGCGGCAAAGCCGCTTTAGCAAGTCATCTCTTAAAATTCCACTCATCATTTTCATACCGATCTTTGGCTAGCTTATTAACATAGGCAAGCTCTTCATCTGTCAACTGATAGGATTCAAGCTCAATATTTAAACCTTCTGCAAATCCTTTATAAAAAGCTTCCTTGGCCTCATCGAGAGTAATCCTTCGCGGACTAATCGCATTAATAGCAACAGCCTTATCCTTGAATGCTTTTTTCATCCGCTCCTTCACCCGGTCATTCGGGTATTTGAATAAGCTAAAAAGCTTGTCTTCATCCAGGTCCAAAAGAATCGAGCCATGCTGGAGAATGACACCCTTCTGTCGTGTTTGAGCACTTCCTGCGACCTTGCGCCCTTCCACCACCAACTCATACCAGCTTGGGGCATCAAAGCAGACCGCGGACCTAGGATTTTTTAAGGCATCCCGTTCCTCAGCTGTTTTCGGAACAGCAAAATATGCTTCTAGTCCCAGTTGATGAAATCCTTTTAGTATCCCTTCAGAAATAACACGATAAGCTTCAGTAACTGTTTTGGGCATTGCTGGATGCTCCTCTGAAACAATGACGCTGTATGTCAGTTCATGCTCATGGAGAACCCCTCTGCCTCCAGTTGGTCTTCTGACAAAGCCAAGCCCGTGTGTTTTTACCGCTTCCATATCAATTTCTTTTTCAACCCTTTGAAAATAACCAACGGACAGCGTCGGCGGGTTCCAGCCGTAAAATCGGATCACCGGTGGAATCTTTCCTTCACTGTGCCAATCTAACAAGGCTTCATCCAATGCCATGTTAAAAGCAGGAGAACTATTGCCAGAATCGATAAACCGCCATATTTCCTTTTCCATAGAAAAACCTCTTTTATTTATAATTTCCTTTTACTAGTCTATCAAAATGAGGGGGAATTTCAAAATGAGATGTTTTTGGTATAATTTTTTAAGAAGATTTTTGTCCATTCTTCTTTATCTTTAAGAAAATGACTTATATAATAAATACTAGTGCAACAAGCTTGAAGGGGGCAAATAGAAGTTGAATTCACTTTATGTTTTATTAATCATTGTCGTAGCGGTTATCATCTACTCTGTTTTTACTTTCTTTTATCAAAAAAGAATTGTAAAAACAGTAACAGAAGAGGAATTCCGTGCAGGATACAGAAAGGCACAGCTGATTGATGTTCGTGAACCAAATGAATTTGAAGACGGACATATTTTAGGAGCACGTAATATTCCAATGTCACAAATTAGAATGCGCATGAAAGAAATCAGACCGGACATGCCTGTTTATTTATATTGCCAAAGCGGCATGCGCAGTGCTCGTGCGGCTCAATTTTTACACAAAAAGGGCTACAAGGATCTAACTCAGCTTCAAGGCGGGTTCAAAAAGTGGTCTGGTAAAGTGAAAGCCAAAAAATAATCGTAAATGGGCTCCAGAACCTTTCTGGGGCCTTTTATATTGATTTTTATGAAAAATCGCAACAGCCTATTGGCGTATTGATATAAAAGCTAAAAAAGCAGGCTCCGGAGCAATCCAGAGCCTGTTAATCTTTTTATGCATTCTGATATCGTAAGACCGGCTTACGAGCAGCTGTCGTTTCATCTAAGCGGCCTACCACGGTTGTGTGCGGAGCCTCCTGGACGATTTCCGGATTTTCCTCGGCTTCCTTGGCGATTTGGATCATGATGTCGATAAAGGAATCTAACGTTTCCTTAGATTCTGTTTCTGTCGGCTCAATCATGATACATTCTTCCACATTTAATGGGAAGTAAATGGTTGGTGGATGGAAGCCGAAATCAAGCAGTCGCTTCGCAATATCCAATGTGCGGACGCCCAATTTCTTCTGGCGTCTTCCGCTTAATACAAACTCATGCTTACAATGTCTGTCAAACGGCAGATCATAATACTCCGCCAATCTTCTCATCATATAGTTAGCATTTAAAACAGCATATTCAGTCACTGCTTTTAAGCCGTCTGGCCCCATAGACCGAATATAGGTATAAGCGCGGACGTTAATGCCAAAGTTTCCGTAGTATGGCTTAACGCGGCCAATTGATTGCGGACGATCATAATCTAGAACATATTCGTCGCCCTGTTTGGCAATAACCGGTCTTGGCAGGAACGGAATTAAATCTGATTTCACACCGACAGGACCGGAACCAGGACCGCCGCCTCCGTGCGGGCCAGTAAACGTTTTGTGAAGATTCAAGTGAACTACGTCAAAGCCCATATCACCCGGGCGGGCTTTTGATAGAACTGCGTTTAGGTTCGCCCCGTCGTAATAAACCTTACCGCCAGCTTCGTGGACGATTTCAGCAATTTCAACAATATGTTCTTCAAAAAGGCCAAGTGTATTCGGGTTCGTCAACATTAACGCTGCTGTATCTTCTCCCACCACTCTTCTTAAGTCTTCTAAGTCTACAAGACCATTTTCATTCGACTTTACTGTAACCGTCTCAAGTCCTGCAACTGTTGCAGAAGCTGGGTTTGTACCGTGAGCGGAGTCAGGTATGATAACCTTGTTCCGTTTTAGGTCGCCATTTGCTTCATGGTATGCGCGAATCATCATCAATCCGGTCCATTCCCCGTGGGCACCTGCCGCCGGCTGTAAGGTCACTTCATCCATACCGGTAATTTCTTTTAAATGCTGCTGAAGGTCATATAAAAGCTCAAGCGCACCTTGAACTGAACTTTCATCCTGGAGCGGATGAATATGCGCAAACCCGTTGTAGCGGGCTACATTCTCATTAATCTTAGGATTGTATTTCATCGTACAAGACCCTAATGGATAAAAACCGGAGTCTACACCGTGATTCCGTCTGGAGAGGGACGTATAATGGCGCATGATATCCAGTTCTGAAACTTCAGGGAGCAGAGGCTCCTCTTCCCTTAAATATCCTTCTGGAAGGAGCGCAGCAACATCTGCTTCAGGAACATCCATTTCCGGAAGGCTGTATCCGACCCGGCCTGGTGTACTTACTTCAAAAATCAGCTTCTGGTCTTGATTATGCATGCAAATCCCCCAATTCTTTCACTAATGTATCAATCTCTTCCTTCGTTCTTTGCTCTGTCACGCAGATGAGCATATGGCCTGCAAGCTCAGGATAGTCACGGCCCAAATCATAACCGCCAATGATTCCTTTTTGGAGCAGCTGCTGATTAACCTCTTTTACCGGTTTATTTAAATTGACAACAAACTCGTTAAAGGAGTGACCATCATTAACTACTTCAAACCCTGCTTCTTTAAAAGCGATTTTTGCATAATGAGCCTTTTGTAAATTGGCTGTTGCGATTTCGCGGACACCTTTTTTTCCAAGGGCAGTCATCGCAACAGATGCAGCAAGGGCATTCAAGGCTTGGTTGGAGCAAATATTAGAAGTCGCCTTATCGCGGCGGATATGCTGCTCACGTGCCTGCAGTGTTAAAACAAAACCGCGGCGGCCTTGGTCATCTGTTGTCTGGCCGACAAGACGTCCGGGAACTTTACGCATTAGCTTGGTCGTAACCGCAAAATAGCCACAGTGCGGACCTCCAAAGGCAGTCGGGATTCCGAACGGCTGGGCATCGCCGACAACAATATCTGCACCAAATTTTCCTGGGGGTGTCAAAATTCCAAGTGATAATGGATTGCTGGAAACAACAAACATTGCTTTATTTTCGTGAATAATCTCTTCAAGCTCTTTTAAAGGTTCAATTCGACCTAAAAAGTTTGGATATTGAACGACAACCGCAGCTACGTCAGCATTTAGCAATCCTTTTAGGGCTTCAACATCAGTAATGCCATCCTTCACAGGAACCTCAATCACATCAAGGTATTGACCCTTTGCGTAAGTTTCCAGAACCTCACGGGATTCAGGGTGGACAGCACCGGAAACCAGGATGGTTTTCCGTTTAGTGTGGCCAGCACTTAGCATTGCTGCTTCAGCAAGTGCGGTACCGCCGTCATACATCGAGGAGTTAGCCACATCCATTCCTGTTAATTCACAAATCATTGTTTGGAATTCAAAAATCGCCTGCAGTTCCCCTTGGGAGATCTCCGGTTGGTAAGGTGTATAGGCTGTGTAGAACTCTGATCTTGAGATGACATGGTCAACGATAACCGGCATATAGTGGTCATAAACTCCGGCACCTAAGAAAGACACATTCGATTTTAAATCAGCATTCCGGCTTGCTAACTGAAAAAGTTCTTTCATCAAAGCTGTTTCTGATTTTGCCGGTTTAATATTGTATTCACCTTTAAATCGTACTTTTTCAGGAATATCACTGAATAGTTCATCGACAGTGGAAACGCCAATTGTCTCCAGCATTGCCTGCTTATCTTGTTCAGTCATGGGTAAATAGCGATGTTTCATAAACCTTGCTCCCTTCTGCTATTTCTTTTCTCTTTTATAAAAAGGTGTAGGAACCACTTTCGCTTTTAAACGTTTTCCGCGAATTTCAACTTCAACTTCGGTATCGAGTCCTGCATGTTCGGAAGAAATGAGGGCAAGTCCGATGTTTTTCTTTAAGGTTGGGGACTGTGTACCGGTGGTAACTTCACCAATTAGCGCTTCCCCTTTGTAAACTGGATAGCCGTGACGCGGAATTCCCCGGTCAACCATCTCAACCCCAACAAGCTTCCGGGACAAACCTGCTTCCTTTTGTTTCACGAGAGCTTCTTTTCCAATAAAATCAGCCTCTTTATTCAATTTCACTGCAAAGCCAATTCCTGCCTCAAGCGGGGAGATTTCCGGTGATAATTCCTGGCCGTAAAGCGCTAAATTTGCTTCAAAACGAAGTGTGTCGCGTGCACCGAGGCCGCAAGGAATAACTCCCTCGTCTTTTCCGGCTTCCAGAATGGCAGTCCAGAGTTCTACGACATCACCGGCATCACAATATACTTCAAAACCGTCTTCCCCTGTATAACCAGTTCTAGATACAAGTGCTTTTTTCCCATTTAAAACAACTTCCTGCTGGAATTTGAAAAAGCCGATTTGACTTAAATCCGTCTCTGAAGCAAGCTTCTGTAATACCTTTTCAGCAAGAGGGCCTTGAAGCGCAAGCTGTGCCATTGTTTCAGACAAATTTTCGATTGTTACATCGCCTTCAAGATGCTTCTCCAGCCAGTTGTAGTCCTTTTCAATATTCGATGCGTTGACAACAAGCAAATAATGATTGTCTTCAACCTTGTAAACAAGCAGGTCGTCAATAGTTCCGCCGTTTTCATAGCACATCGCAGTATATTGTGCCCCGCCGTTTTTCACTTTTGAGATGTCATTTGTCATCAATTTTTGTAAATAGTTGAGGCTGTCTGGGCCCTTTACCTCAACTTCGCCCATATGGGACACATCGAATAAACCGGCTTTCGTGCGGACAGCTTCATGCTCATCCTTGATGCTTGAAAACTGGACAGGCAGCTCCCAGCCGCCAAAATCGATGGTTTTTCCGCCGTATTCCTTGTAAACTTCAAACAGCGGAGTGCGTTTTAATTCCGTCATCATAAATCCCCCTTCATTTACTACATGTTCATTATTTGTAAAAATGAATTATTGCCAATTAACAAAACCAGGAAAACTCCTTGCCCTTTTCCTAAAAACAACAAAAAGGTGCAAAAAAGGACAGAAACCTCCCTTTACCAATAAAGAAGGTCTCTGTCCTTGCACCTGAAAGTTTACCTAAATCGGCTGTCCCCTTTGGTGGCTGGTATCATCCAGCACTCTCCAGAGCTGCGTCCAACAAGAGTTCTTTTGCCTGAGAGATTCACATAAGCTGCTTGCTCCTTCGGCGCTACAAAAAGTAGTCTCTCCCCTTGTTTTCATTCGCACTTATAATATTTTTTTCCAATTTGGTCATACTAATTATACTTAAAAAATAGATTACCTTATTTAAATATTTGAAACTTTCAAAGCTATTATCATCCTACCATTAAAACAACATATCGGGCAATAACATTTTATCGAAAAAAGGAGCTGAAAAGGATGAATGTCGAAATGGAATTTGATTCCTCCTGGCAGGATGATTTTTTACATAAAATTGATCATGATGGACCTTGGGGGAATTGGGAGCTTTTTAAATTGGCCATCGATATTGAAAAACACTTGGTGGTCCCGGAATTCGAAGGCCTGCAGGCCCCAAAGCATCTGCCAAATTTGACGCCTCTCCCTCATCAGCTTGAAACAGCCAAGCAGGTGGTTGAAAACATGAACGGAAAGGCCATCCTTGCGGATGAAGTGGGTCTCGGAAAGACTATCGAGGCGGGGTTAATTTTAAAAGAATACATGATTCGCGGATTAGTGAAAAAAGTGTTAATTCTTGTTCCCGCCTCCTTAGTCACCCAGTGGGCACAGGAATTAAATAGCAAATTTTATATACCAGCTGTCACTCAAAGAAAAAGCTATGTTTGGGAACAATGTGATGTCGTTGTTTCCTCCATCGATACGGCGAAACGAAATCCGCATCGGGAGATCATTTACAAGCAAGACTATGACCTCATCATTATCGATGAAGCCCATAAATTAAAAAATAATAAAACTAAAAACTACGAATTTGTTCAAAACTTAAAAAAGAAGTTTTGTTTATTGCTGACGGCAACACCTATTCAAAACAGGATTGAGGAGATTTTTAACCTCGTATCCCTATTAAAGCCTGGTCACTTAGGGAATGAAACTGTCTTTTACGAAAAATATAAACGTGATTCCCGTTCCTTAAATGATGACCAGCATCTAAAAGAGCTAGTCAATAAAGTCATGATCCGCAACCGCCGTGCCGATACAGGAATCGAATGGACGAAACGGCATGTGGAGACGATTCCGATTGAATTTACAAAATCGGAACGCGAACTGTATGACTCCATCTTAGAGCTTAAAAATGAGGGAGACTGGGTTCAAACGAGCAGTTTTTCTGTGATGACTTTGCAGCGTGAAGCATGCTCAAGCCGCGAGGCCGTTTTCTACACCTTAAAAAACATGCTTCTTAAAAAGGAAAACCCAACGCAGGCCTATCAAGAACAAATCAACTTTTTAATTAAAAAGGTAGAGACCGTCGAGCAAAATTCCAAGGCAGTAAAAGCCCTTGAATTAATTCAGAAAATAAATGATAAAGTGATTATTTTTACGGAATACCGGGCTACCCAATTATATTTACAGTGGTACTTAAAGCAGCACGGAATTTCCTCCGTTCCTTTCCGCGGCGGTTTCAAGCGCGGGAAAAAGGACTGGATGCGCGAGTTGTTCCAAAAGCATGCCCAGGTGCTGATTGCCACTGAAGCGGGCGGGGAAGGGATTAACCTGCAATTTTGCAACCACATTATCAATTTTGATCTGCCGTGGAACCCGATGAGACTGGAGCAGCGCATCGGAAGGATTCACCGCCTCGGTCAGGAAAAAGATGTCATGATTTATAATTTTGCCATCAAAGATACAGTGGAAGAGCATATTTTAAAGCTTTTATACGAAAAGATTGATTTATTTGAAAGAGTCATCGGAGAACTTGATGATATTCTAACAAAACTAGAATTCGGAAATATTGAAGATCATATAATGGATATCTTTGGCGACTCCTGCTCAGAAGGGGAAATGCGGATTAAAATGGAGAATTTATCTTCAATGATTGAATTTGCACAAAATATGAAAAAAGGAGAATCACATGCAGCAGCAGGAAATTCATAAGTTTCTTTTAAATTATTTTATGGCAAATGAATGTCCCATCGTCACTAATCACCCTGGATACTTAGATGTCCAACTAACAATTGAAATGGATAAGGAACTAATGAATCGGCCCTTTTACTGGCATTATTTAGAGAAAACTGGCGGAATACCAAATCCAATGAGATTGACCCTTATCACCAACCAAAAAGCAGCACCTGAAAATCTCAAAGGGGAAACCATCCATTTTGGTTCGCCCCGCCTGCATCAAATTTTTGAGTCTACAAAAAATTTAGCCAGATATATAAGGCTTTATGAAAATCACGGCAACTCCGCCGTCCAGACTCCCTTGCTGCCATGGCTGTGCATGAATGTAAAAATCTCCTATCAATGTGACCGTAAACGCGATATTTTTAAATCAATCGGCCTTCAGCTTATTAACGGGAAAATGGTGGAGGATTTTCATAATTACCTGCTTAAAATTTCGTTAACGCCGAAAATCCCTGATTACTCGTTTACATTATCACCACTGGTTAAACCAAAAAGCGGAATGGTTCGAATTGAAAATTATTTAAAATCAGTAATTGAAAATGATGACCATACCTGGGCCGATGAAGCAAAGATACGCTGGAAGAAGGATTTAGAACTGCTGAATCATTTTTATGAGGACATCGAAGATGAAAACGAAAACTATGAGACAGAAAAACAGGCTCTCAAGGATCAATATGAGCCGCGAATTCATATTTCCTTTATCAATGGCGGGCTGTTTTACTTAACAGAAAAGGCAATATAAAGAGGAAACCCCCAAGTCTTAAAATTATGCTTGGGGGTTACTTTTTAAAGTCCACTGTCTTTCATTTTCCGTCTCTTAACCTCTGAATACACAATATAGGGAAGGATGCCAAACCAGCGATACCAGAAGGATGCTTTGGTCTGTTTTCGCTCGAGGCGCTGACGTTTTCGTTCGTCTTTCGGCTGGTCCGCATATTTGACAATTGTTTGCGTCATATATTTTACATAATCATTCGTTTTCATGTACACACCTGCCTTTAACTTACATTACAAGTATGTCCAAGGTTTATCCTTTCAAATCAATAAGTAATCCATTTCATTAGCTTTTTTGACCTCGTGTCAAAATATCCTTTCCCGTTTACCAATTCTCCCGACTGAAGCCGGAGTGTAAAGGAAACTCTTTGGACATATCCTGACGGGGGATCGGCGAGAAAATCCATATTCCCCTTCTGAAATCCAAACGTTCCTTTAGACGGGATTGTTCCTGACACCTGAGCCTGAGTTTCGAATTTCTTTACCGATGACAAGAAATAATACTCTTCCTGGAAAATAACGGCTGATTCGTGCGCTAGCTTTCTCTCCGACAGAAGTTTCTCCACCTCCATTGAAAAAAACAGCAGAAAAATGATCAACAGACATAATGTAAGGGGATAAGTGAAGCCTTTTTGACTATTTTTCATGTGCTCTTATTCCAATCAATTAAAGAATAGGCGGTAACAGAATACTCTATACCTTTTAAATCCTTTACCGTTACCTTTACGGCATTATTCATCAAAGCAAACGAATGCTGTGAAACATTCTGCAGGATAATTTCATGCCCCGTCGAGTTAACCCGTCTTCTTAAATTGCTGCCGTAAATTTCATAATAAATGGTTTCTCCGTCTTTTGTTAGGATCAGCCGATTGGAAACTACCTCGGCCTTGGTCGACCAGCGGATTTCTTTTTTTATTTGGCTGCAGAAAACCTCCCATTCCATTGCTTGAATACTCGCTTGATTCTCCTTATTGTCAAGAATAAGTTGAAAGAGAGGTGTCATATAAAAAACAATAATTGAAAGAATTACCAACGAAAACATTACCTCAATGAGCGTAAAACCTTTTTCATTCGAGACTGCCACAGATTTCATTTTCCAAATGTAAGGGCGTTTTTTCAACTTTAACGCAAACCTCCTTTTGCCCGAAGGAGTCCTTCCAAGTAATTTGATAACCAATCTCATTTTGTACCAATGTATAATTGGCAAATGTCCGATTATCAATTAATTTTGCCTCCAGTTCCTCATACATGATCTGCCTCATCTTTTTCTCAATCTGCACATTTATGGATTGCTTTCTTAAATCCGTGACCGACGGAATGAAAACCAAACAAATCAAAAACATAGCTGATAAGGACAACAGTAATTCTAATAAAAAGAACCCTTTATTGTTCTGTAACATAAAACCGGCCTTTTCCAATTAAAATGGTCATTCGATAAGTCTTCTTCTCAGTTTCTATGAAGAAAGAACCAAATTTATTTACATTTCCATCAGGCTGAAATTTGAAATATAAGGGCATCGAACCTTCGATGATATGAAAACTTGAGGAGTAAGTTCTGTCGAGCAGATGCGGCTGGTCAGAGCGTAAAACAAGCGAGTATTTTGATTCGTTAGGCAAAATGACGACCGACACTTCCTGCTGGTGGGACATCGCATAGGACTGGGCATAAAATAAATCCGCTTTTAATTGGGTTAATAAGGCTTCATCCTCGACCATCGTATGCTGTGGTTTTAACGAAAAAACGGTTACCGAAGACAAAATCATGAAAATGGATAGGACTACTAATGACTCGGCTAAAGTGAAGCCTTGCTGGTTATGTTTCATTGGTTAGTGGTGGTATCAGATGCAGTTTTTGTATCGATGGCATCTTCCAACGTAACAGAACCATCCGCCCCAATCACAACTTCTTTTCCTGGGCAGCCCTTGGCCTCTTTTTTTATATATCCTGCACTTATTAGTTTTTCCATTGTTGCTGGTTCATTTTTTTCCATTTCATAGGCTTGTACCTGAGCCTCGACCATTTTCTGAAAGCCTTCACAGCCCTTAGTCTTTATATTTGCGTTATGTTTAGCGACGTTTGGTATTGTAATAATTAGAATTACAGAAATCACGAGCATAACAATCATCATTTCGATCAGTGTGAAACCAGCCTGTTTATCTCTATTAATACTTTTCATTTTCCTAAACCTCCATTTTTTTATTAAATTCCATCAAGCATATGAAACATGGGTAAAAGGATCGCTAAATACATGGAAACAACTAATAAACCGATAAACAGATAAAGAATGGGCTGAATCGTCCTTAGGCTTTTTTCAATTAGTACTTCCAGGTTCATCACACAATGCTTGCTGAAAAAGAGCAATTCCTGTTCCAATTTGCCATTTTCCTGGCCGTGTTTAATAATCATCGGAAAACCCTTGTCAAAAAAAATCATCGAAGCCAATATGGTTTCTAATTTTTCGCCCGTTACAAGCTTGGCCTTAATTTCTTTACCAAGTTCACTGTAAAAAGGCTGTCTTTTGTTTTCCTCAAAGAGACCCAAGCTCTCTGAAACTGAAATTCCGCCAGATAAAAGGAAGCTTAATTGAATGGAGAAATAATGAGTAAACAGCAATTTGAGGATTCTGCCGATAAAGGGCAGACGCACGAGCAGCATTCGCTGCTTTAAAATGGGATAGTTTCGGAAGATAAAATAATAATAAATTGCTGTTGCCAATAAGAATGCAAGCAAAGCACCAATGAGGATTGGGAAAATTTCATCGAAAGCATAGATGACCTTTGAAAAAAAATTCTCCTCCAAACCAAGCGATGAAAAAAGTTCTGTAAACCTTGGCAGCAATGTATTCTCTAGAAAAACGAAGAGAATCCCGGTAATAAAAAGCAGCAATACTGGATATTGAAGCAATTTTAAAAGCTTATGCAGATCCTTCTCCTTTAACAATGCGAGACGGCTGCCCTCAAGCAGCGCTTCTGCAAAACTCCCATGCTGCTCAGCAAAGTAAACAAAACCGGTTAAATCCTTGTGAAAGCCAAGCCTTTCAAGGACCTCATGAAACGGCAGCCCGTTTTTTAAAACTGTTAATGATTGATATAACTCCTCCTTTCTTTTCTGAGGCAAGTACAATGCTATGGAATCAATTGCTTCGGCAATTGGATATCCCCGTGCCAACAGCTCGCCAATTTGTTTTAAGAAGTTGGCTTGCTCAGTTACAGACCATTTATGATTCTTCATCATAAACCAGCCTGTCGTATTCAGATTCCTGAATAAATCCTAAGGCAATCCCCTTTTTAATGACATCCCGGATTGTCCGATAACGGGTTTCAACCTTCTCTCCCTTTGCAGCTTTCATGGCGCTATTCAAATTTTTCCCCGCCAAAAGCTCAAACACACTCGCCCTCTTCCACCTTCCATACGAATAACAAAATGGAGTGCATTCACCCTCGCAAAATGGACAAGTTAATTCAACAAGTCTTTGAGCAGTCACCGCAATTAAGGTCTGTTCAACCTCCAGCCAATTCACTCCAAATTCGTGCAGGCGGAACACCGCTCCCTTCGCATCTCTAGTGTGCATCGTGCTGAGTACTAAATGCCCGGTTAAGGCTGCACGTACAGCAATCCTAGCGGTTTCTGCGTCCCTGATTTCCCCGACCATTATGATGTCCGGATCATGCCTTAAAATCGCTTTGAGGCCGGCCGCATAAGTGACACCAGCTTTTTCATTCACTTGTACCTGCAGAACGGAATCGTAATTTTTTTCAATCGGGTCTTCGAGTGTAATAACATTACGATGGAATAGGTGGGCAGTTTCATTTAAAAGGGAATATAAGGTAGTTGTTTTCCCTGAGCCAGTCGGCCCGGTAAAAATGATTAAACCGTGAGCATGTTTTAATAAAGCTAGAAGTTTTCTGGTCATTGCCGGAAATAAGGAAAGCTGATGAAAAGGGATTTGCTCCTGCTGGGGTAATAGCCTGATGACAAGGCTTTCGCGTGTATTGGATGGCAGGGTAGATAGCCTAAGCCCCATTAATTGTCCGTTAACCTCACAAAAAATTGCACCGCTTTGCGGACGTCTTCTTTCGCCGATATCCATATTCGCTTTAAATTTAAAATGGGAGATCAATTTGTCGCATTCATCTTTTGGAAGGGATAATCGAGGAATGAGTTTGTTGGTTAACCGGATTTGAACGAGTGTGTCATTCTGCCTGGGAATTATGTGAATGTCAGTTGCTTGGTTTCTTGCAGCGTCACAAATAATTCTGTCAGCTAACATTTCAATTGAACTAACAATGGGAATCACCGCCTTTAAATTTTCTTTTCTGTTATTTCGACAGTCTTCTTACCCTTCCTTCTTTATTTTAAAAAAGTTTTTTTGTAAAGAAAAGGAGTATATTTCTAATTTTGTTACAATTTATCGTCAATAATTGTGAACATTTTCTAAACATATAGTGTTTACCTTGTTAACCTCATTCCCACTTTAGTATCGCTGTATTATAATGGAATAAATCATGGGGGTCCGAGGTGAAACGAGATGGAACAAACGTTAAAAATTACTAACGTGTTGTCAGATCCAACTAGATATTACATTTATCAATACATTACGAAACGCCACAAGGAAGTAACCGTTCAGGAGATCGCGGATAATTTCAACATCCACCCGAATGTGGCGAGATTGCATCTTTCTAAGCTCGAAGATGTGAACATGCTGGTTTCGGAAACAAAGAAAACAGGGAAAGGCGGACGGCCAAGCAGATTATATCGTTTGTCAGAGGATGTAATCCAGCTCCACTTCCCATTCCGCGATTATATGCTTTTATCAAAAGTCGCCATTCAAACGATGATTTCCCTTGGCGAAGCTGGAAGAGATGCACTTTATTTAACAGGGAAGCGTTTTGGGGTTGAAGTGATTGAACAGGAAAAAGCAAAAAAAGCTCTTGGCGATGAATTAAATTTTGATGAAAAGCTAAGCATATTAAAAAATGCAGCCACGCTGGCAGGCTTCTATCCGGAATTTGAAGCAAATGGGGATGAAACGAAAATTTATTTCTCGATTTTCAATTGCCCTTTCAAAGAAATAGCGGAAGAACATACCGAAGCTGTCTGCAATATGCATCATGAATTTTTAAAGGGAATGTTTGAAGCGCTGTTCGATTCAGTTGACCTGATTGAAAAGGAAAATATGATTGCTGGCTGTGAAACTTGCTCTTATCAAGCATTTGTAACAAACTAATTCTGAAACCATTATTTACATTATTCCTTCTTTTACTTATAATATTGTAATGATGGTATCGAAAGGGTAAAAGGAGGGGATACATATGGACCGCATGTTCAGAGTATGTGGTTTCTGGACGGGCATTTTTACTGTAATGTTATATCTTGGCGATTTAAACAAAACAGCATTGCTTTTCCTAGCCCAAACAGGATTCTTCGTTCTACTTAGTTATCTTAAATTGTCTGAACGTATGTATATGTATGTGTTCGGAGCATATCTAACTATTTTCTTTGCTGGCTTTACATATTGGACTACGTTCATGATGCCACTTGGTGGAGGCCACTAAGAAAAATAAAAACGCCGTTTCGATACGGCGTTTTTATTTTTGATTTTGAAATAAATTTATACCCTGCTTTACCATTCCTTTTTCCTGAATAACAATATGAAAATAAGAACTCATCCCACCCGGCATAATTAAACTGCGGATGGCCCGATTTCTTTTGCCGACCTCAGAAAATGGATTAGGGTCATAATGGTTCTCAAGCTCCTGGAGGATTCCTGCCTTCAACAGAAACTCATCCTGACGCAGCATGGTGACAAACTCTAACGCTAACTGTCTCCCTCTTTCAATCAGGTAGTCGAAATGGATATGCGTGGTGACATCCATCGCTCCTGGATTATCTAAAATATTATCATACATTCGATGCTGAAAAAATCCTCTCAGACTTCCGGTCGACCTTGCTGGATGCATCCATTCCTCGTTCGTATAGCCATAATCAGCCGTTACAATCAGCCCTTTTTTGATGGCAGTCGCGATGGAACCTAACATCTCCTTCATTGCTAAAGGCACTTCAATCCGTTGCTTCTCTTTTAATTCCAGCCCGCTTTCCTGCAAAAATTGCAAAATAGCTGGATTAGTCAATGGAACCCTTTGCTCAACAAATCCTTCGTTTTGAATGCCTATCATAACCTCAAGCAATTCACCATTTATTTTTTCAATGACATGAACAGGGAGGGCATCGAAAAGCTCATTTGAAAAAATCATTCCTTCGAAGTTCTTTATAGCCGTTATATCCTCTACCTGAATAACTGAAGGATATTGATCTAATAAATTTTGTTGCAGTCTCCGATGGTAGGGGCTTGTTTCGACAATGACATATTGTAAAGGACTTTTTATGGATTCCTGCCACTCCTGCAAAAAGGCATGGGCAAAGCGTCCGTTTCCTGCGCCAATTTCGCAAAAGGCATTAGGAAGTCCCGTTCTTTCGCAAACATAAGCAAACCATTTTGCCACCAGCCTGCCATATATATCTGAAATATTGCTGGTTGTAATAAAATCACCCTGCCGCCCGATTTTCTGCTGGTCTCGCATGTAGTATCCGTATTCCGGATGGTAAAGGGCAGCACTTATATAATCTGCATAGGTAATCAATTGGTTAGGTGAGTGTTGAATAAAGCTCTTTATGTACGAAATCATATTTTCTCCTTTTGAATTAACACTATTGACACGGTGTTAACTTTGGTATATTGTAAAGTTAGTAGCTTAACAATATCCCCTCCCATTATATGAATAGAACATCCCCCGAAAGACCCTTTCCTAAATGGAAAAGGGTCTTTCTATTTATTCACGAGCTCCTGCTCCAGGCTCGCACTGCTTTTCTTATTAAAATCCATTTAAAAAAGGGTTGCTGTCCATTTCGTCTGCGATGGTGGTAACGGCTCCGTGACCTGACAATACATACGTTTCTTCTGGTAATGTTAACAGCTTATCATGGATGCTTTTTAAAAGCTGGGTATGATTACCCCCTTGAAGGTCAGTACGTCCAATACTGCCTTGAAATAAGGCATCACCAGAAATCACAAACCCTTCCTTTGCAAAATAATAAGACACACTTCCTGGTGAGTGCCCAGGAGTATGATAAACGTGGAATGTAAATTCACCGATGTTCAATTCCCCTTCATCCTTAATTAGGTGATCAGCCGCATTGGCTTTAATAGGTTCAATTAACGGGAAAAACTGTGATCCGTTTAGAGCTGGATCCCCTAACCACTTTTCTTCTTGTTTATGAATATAAACCGGGATTTGATAAGCGTTTCGGACGTCTTCAACTGCCCCAATGTGGTCAAAATGCGCATGTGTCAATAGCACGGCCAGAGGTTTTAATCCTCTTGTGTTTAAAAGATTCAACAGCTTTTTTCCATCACCGCCAGGGTCGACAATTAAGCATGTTTTATCTTTGTTTTCAACAATGTAACAATTTGTTTGAATGCTCCCTAAGGGAATTTGCTGCCACTTCATTACTTTACCTCCAATTTGGATTTGCATTAGAATTATTTTACACTATATTCATGTCTTGGAGAAAGAAATGAATGAAATACAAGGGGGAATGAGAATGAAATCGGCTTTTGCGGTTGAAGCTAAGGGAGAAATAGAATTTCTGCCTGAGATTAAAGAGTTAATATTAAAGGAGACAAACATAGCCTTCCAAAAAGATAACATGTTTATTTATCTACGTGCCGATGATGCGGATTATGCAAAAGAAATTTTAACGGCTGCAGAATTGTTTGAGGAACTGCATCAAGTCATTCTTACTAATAACGGAATAGCAGGACCGTATTTCGAGGATTTTGGCATGCAGTTATTAGACGATTGCTATTGTTTGTTTAAAGCAGATTTACTTTATTTCTCATTTACTGCAGGAAACCCAAATGATATTCAAATGGCCAAATATCAGGTAGAAGAGCATTTGGTGTTTGAAACCATCCATAATGAGACAGCTTTATTTTTTTCAGAGACACATAATAAAGAACTGATTCAGAATATTGCTAAGGCATATAAAACTGTTCTTTCATTTACTATCGACAAATGAAAGAAAAAAATATAAAATAAGAAGCGAATGTATATAATATTGTTACATAATTTTCTAATCATGCAGGTAACTACCTAATTTTATTGGAAAAGGGGGGATTATTCATGGGATTGGTCATCATTTTCGCGTTAGTAACCATTTTAGCAGCACTCGGTGGATTTCGTTCACTTAAGAAAAAAAATTTATTAGGTGCATTTTGGGGAATCGCTTCCTTTCTAGTTTTCGGCTGGTTCACCGTTATGACTCTTATCAACTCAGGTTACCCTACAGGAACCCACTAAAAAAGACTGCCCTTGGCAGTCTTTTTTATAATTATTCCTTGACCAAGTCGAAAATTTTCTTGGTATTCAAATCAATGATTTTTTCAAACCGCTCTCCATATAGAATCGTTTTTCCTGATGGTGAAATCATTATTGGAGCATTTTTAAGGCCGGTTAAAATTTTTTGGCTGCTGTCTTTCTTCAAATCATAAGAAACAAGATTAAAACCTTCTGTGTACACATCAGCTTCCCCATCTTTTACTGCATTTAAAGCAATAAATTCCTTCTCCTTCTCGTTATAATCAAAATAAGGGACGAGCCAATCAGAATATTTCGTCAGCAGTGGGTTTGAAAAAGAATAGATTTCCTGCAAATCTTTATCCAAGAAAGAATAACGCGCTAATTGGTTTTGGTCATTTATCTCAATCTTGACAAGAAGATCTTTAAATGTTGAAAATTGTAAAACAGTTGGAAATAACGTTTTTTCCATCCCATTATTTAACCCCTTCTTAATCAGCGGAGCAAATAAAGAAGGATGTTCTTGATCCCAATTTAGAAAAGCAAGTTCATTTGCACTCATCCATTTATTAAATGGCTGCGGGAGTGGCAATTCCTTTGTCTCACCAGACTTAAAATCCAATAGGAAAACGTTAAAATCCCAATCTTCACTGAAAGTTGATACAAGCACTTTTGAGTCATGATACGGATTCCACTCAAAGGATAACTCGTAGGATGGAAACGACTGCTTAAGTTTTTCAATTCCCTTCGTATCGATTATTGTTACTAAACCCTCGTAGGAAGATGGCGAAGAATGAATTAAAATAAAACTTTTGGAAGGACTAATTTGCGCGGTGACAATCGGAAATTCACTATTGTAGATTAACTCGCTTTTCCCCGTCAAGAGATGATAACGATATACATTAGAAGATTGCCCGACATTGGTGATATAAACTATTTCCTGATCTCCCAGCCAGCCAATGCTTTTATAAAATTCACCATCCGGAATGGAAATGGGGAGCACCAGCTCATTACTTTTCTCTGTATTCGGTGCTTTCGGCTTCTCCGTTCCAGCAGAGCCTTTAGACTTTATCTGCTTATTGTCAGAACAGGCACCGAGCAGGAGGGCTAAAACAATTAAAAACATGGTTATGGCTAAACCTTTTGGAGCACTTTCCTTTATTTGAATCACTTTTCCCCTCCCCTCCAATTTCCTCTCTATATTTAGTACGAAAAAACAGCCTATTTTGTTTCAATAATATTAACTTTATTACAAAAACAGGAAAAAAGCCGCAAAACTCGGCTTTTTTCAAAAATTAAAAGCATCCTAATTATTTACAATTTATTTCTAATAAGCCAGGCTGCTCCCAGTACTCCAGCGTCATTTCCTAAATTCGCGATTGCCAGTTTGGTGGAGTTTCTGACAGGTGTAAAAGCAAACCGCCCAAAATTCTCGATTACAGGCTCTAACAGAATCTCACCTGCTTTGGATACACCACCGCCCAAAACGATTTTCTCAGGATTTAGCAAATTAGCAATATTGGCCAAAGCAAGCCCTAAATGAAAGGCAACCTCCTGAAGGATAGTAAGCGCCAGTTCATCACCCGTTCTTGCTGTATCAAAAACATCCTTTGCAGTTATCTTCCCATTTTTTGCATAAACATCCGCTAACGGGCCTTTAACTCCATCCTTCTGAATTTCTGCAAGCGCCTGCCGCACAATTCCTGTTGCTGAAGCAACAGTCTCAAGGCAGCCCGTTTTTCCGCAATTACAAGGTGCCCCTCCGAACGGAATAGCAGTGATATGACCAATTTCCCCCGCGGCCCCGTTTACTCCCTGAACAATGTTTCCGTTTGAAATCACACCGCCGCCTACTCCAGTCCCCAGCGTGACACAAACCAGATTGTTCGCACCACTGCCGGCACCCTTCCACATTTCTCCCAAGGCAGCGCAGTTTGCGTCATTTTCAACAGCAGCAGGAAGTGAGGTTGCTTTCTCCAGACTATCCTTTAGCGGAAAATTATCCTTCCAGCCCAGGTTAACTGTATTTAAGATCACACCTGTTTCATAATCGACAGGGCCTGGAGCACCCATTCCAACCCCTGCCAGTATATTTTTCGGCTGATTAAGCTCAAGCAGTTTTTTTTCTATCGATTTCGCAATATTACTCGTAATATACTGGCCCTCATCAGAATTATCAGTTGGGATTTCCCATTTATCAATAATTTCCCCATCCAATGTGATAAAAGCTATTTTCGTCGTTGTCCCCCCCAGGTCAACTCCCGCTATCCATTTTTCTGACAATATTCTCACCTATTTCTTTTGTCCATTTTCTTTTAAAAATTGGATTTCATGTCTTAAGATTAACAGGGCCGTTTGATATTCTTTAGGCTCCATAAGCTGAGACTGATACAGCTCTTTCAGTTCAGCCTCCATCAGCTCAAGGTCTGCTACCCTGTCGCCAATATAAATGATGGTTCCAAACCTTTTTAGAAATTGTTGAATTTCATAAACCGTTTTCATCGTGGGTCTCCCTCATTCCTAGTCAACAAAAAGTATAACCTATGCCAAAATTGTCCTCAAGGCAAATCTATTCACTGCCTGATGTTTTTATCTGTTGATTAATTTCATCAACCAAATTTGTATATTCTTTTTGGTTCGGGTTTAACTTGACTGCTTTTTCAGCATTGAGTTTTGCCGCATTTAGATGATTTTCCTCGAGATTTATTAACGCCAAATTAAAGTAAGCTTGATGAAATTTCGGATCAAGCCGAATAGCTTTTTGCAAATGGAGTTTGGCGTCCGTAAGCATTTGCTTTTTTATTTCAACGTAGGATAAAAGAAAATAGGTTTTTTCTGTTTCGGACTTTGAACGATCCTCAAAACTTTTTAAAACACTGTATGCCTTATCGTAATTGTTTTGTTTGATATACTCCTGCGCCAGCAGGAGTTGCGAATCTTCATCCTGTTTTTGCCCTGCAGCACTAAATCCATAGTTTAAGGAGCCCCAAACAATACCTGCACTCATGATTAAAAAGATGAGCTGAAGCGGAAGCTTTGATTTCTTTGGGAGACTGACCACACCGGCAGCCAGTAATCCTCCGGCCAAACCGCCTAAATGGCCGGCATTATCGATGCCAGATGAAGAAAATCCAAATACAAGATTGATAGCGAGAACGACAATTACATTTAGCCCCATCGTTCGAAAAAATAATTTTGGGTTCATCATGCCAAAATAAAGCAAAGCTCCGAAACACCCAAAGATCGCCCCGCTTGCTCCAGCAGATAAATGCGTACTAAACAAAAGACTCGCGATGACGCCAGCTACACCAGAAAATAAATAAATAAGGAAAAAACGGGTTCTGCCGAAGATTTGTTCGACAGCCGTGCCCAAAAAATATAATGCCAAGGTATTCATCGCCAAATGCAAAAAACCGATATGAATAAAAACAGGTGTTATGAATCTCCAGTATTCTCCTTCATATATTAGCTGATTAACCTTAGCCCCATATTTGATTAATGTCGAAGTATTTGTGCTTCCCCCATTTAATTCCATCCATACAAAAACGGCCAGCTGAATCACGATAAACACATAAGTAAAGAAAGGCTTGCTATAAGTAAGGACAGCCTTTTCCTTTTTTACTTTATTTACTGCCGTCCCCAAGGTTAATCTTTTCAGCTCTTCCACTTCATTTTCCGAATAATCGTTTTGGATATCAAAATGGATGTCTTTTTGCAGCCGTTCAGCAAGATCCTTCAAGCCTGTTTCCCATTCTCCCTTCGTTAATAGAAAAGAACTGACGGATGTTTTACTTCCTTCGGGAAAAAGGTAGGGATTCCTCAGCCTAAATTCATACTCATCGACAGGTGGAAATTCACTGATATAAATATTAACGATATCCAGTTGAGGGCGCCCTAACTGCTTGCGGATTTTTTCTCCATTGGCTGCCGCAAACTCGATATCTTTTTGCATAACATTGCTCCAATCAAGATTTTCAAGATGGACTCTAATGATTGGGGCTTTTTTGTTTTCTAATTTTTCCAGCCATATTTCCTTTTGGTTCTCAAATAATTGAATAATACGATAGTCTTGTTCGGAAATAAAAGAAAAGACAAGCCTCCAAAAAATATATCTCTCTCGATTAATGGCTCTCCCCTGCTTTCTTTCATAACAATTATTTTATAAATATTTGTATTCATTTTTGCCGCGTTTCTTTCATTATAAACGAAACTAAAGGCTTTACCGTTTTAAAAGGCTCTAAAAACCTGAGATGTTGATTTTTTGTCAAAAATAAAAAACCATCTGTGGTTTTCACCATTCAGATGGTCCTCCAAATACTGATTGCATCATTCTTCGTTTTATTCCGGGCAGACTCATCATTGAGCTAACCGCAATTCTCCTCAACCAACCGGAAGAAAGGAGTGTGTTGATAATACGGTATCTAAACCTATAAGCAAAATAACCAAGCGAACCAATCATTAAAATAGAAGTCAGCATTCGAGACATTTTTATCCCTCCTGCCATTATTTTGTGATTCTGACTGAAAGATTATCCAAACGTTCCAGAAAAAATAAAAATTTACTCGAATAAGAAAAATTATTTACCAGCAGGAAATACGGAATTCATTGTCTTCTTTAGTACATCGACAGAATGAGTAAATTTCTGCTGTTCCTCTTCACTTAATTCAAGCTCTACAATATTTCTTACACCATCCCTGTTCACGACGGCCGGAACGCCAATATACAGATCTTTTTGTCCATATTCTCCATCGAGATAAGCTGAAACCGTCAGAACAGAATTTTCATTTTGCAAGATTGCCTTTGTTAATCGCACAAGTCCCATAGCAATACCGTAATAAGTGGCACCTTTTTTCTCGATGATATGATAGGCGGCATCACGTACATTCATAAAAATCTGATCAAGTTCTTCCTGCCGGAACCCGTCTTTGCTTTCTGCCCATTTAGAGATAGCTGTACCGGCAATATCAGCATTACTCCATACGGGAAGTTCAGTATCCCCGTGTTCACCAATAATATAAGCATGAACATTACGCGTATCAATATCGAAATAATCACCAAGCAAGAAACGGAACCGGGCCGTATCTAGAATAGTCCCTGAACCAATTACACGTTCTTTTGGAAATCCGGAAAATTTCCAAACAGCATAAGTAAGGATGTCTACCGGATTAGTAGCAACGAGAAAAATCCCATTAAATCCGCTGGCCATTATTTTTTCAACGATACCTTTAAAAATTCTCGTGTTTTTTTCAACCAGGTCAAGGCGGGTTTCACCTGGCTTTTGGTTAGCACCGGCTGTAATAACTACAATGTCCGCTTCACCACATTCGGAATAGTCCCCGTACCAGATCTTTGTATGGGACGGCGCAAAAGGGAGACCGTGATTTAAATCCATCGCATCTCCTTCGGCTTTTTCTTTATTTAAATCAATTAAAACGAGTTCTTCAGTAATACCTTGATTTAAGAGGGCAAAGGCGTAGCTTGAACCCACAAACCCTGCTCCGATTACGACCACCCTATTCACACGATTCAACAAACTAAATCCCCCATTAACAAAATATTATTAAAGCATTTGAGCGACAAATATTGCTAAGGCCGCTGCCAACAAACCGGATAGAAAATTAACCATATCATTATCCACCAGAGAAATGCCCTTAATGCGGGAAGTCGGCATACCACAATGGTTTCGTTTTTCTGTTTCTATACCGCATTGCTTGCAAACATAAGCCTGTTGATAAAATGCACCAAATAATGTATCAATGACATTCCCAATATAGCCAAATAAAAATACCAACATTACATTAACGAGACTTAACTGAAATAACCAAAAACTAACCAATGCGATAATCAGTGACCCTAGTAGTGCTGCCATACTGCCAAGTAAACTGACTGCTCCGGAGGTGCCCTTTTCTACTCGCTTAAATGTCCGAATAAAAATCGGCTCTTTCCTGCTTAAACTGCCAATCTCCGAAGCCCAGGTATCAGAATTGGAACTAGCCAATGAAACAATAAAGCCAATTACCCAGCTTTCTCCTGGATGGAAATAATAGCAGATACTAAATAATGCAGCCATTCCGCCATTGGCGATTACCTGACGCCAATCCCTTGTAGACCCTTTTGCTAATTTCTCTTCCAATTCCCTTTTGGCATAACTTTTATATTTTGACCAGAAACTTGAGGAAACAAAAAACACGCCTAATATAATAAGCCCCTTAATTTCAAATCCAGCATAAATGGCAAGACCGACAAAAACAGCTGCAATAGCACCTGAGGCTGTCAGCGATTTCTCCCGGTAACCAGCTAAACCTCCTGCAAGGAGGATAACAATGATAAGGATTGGTACAATCATACAGTTTTGATAACCTCATTTGATGTAACAATTTTTGCTACTGGGATATCATATTGTTCAACAGGAAATTCAGGAATCAACTGCTCTTGGAAAGCAAGGGATAGGGTGTTCCCAAAGTACCCTGATAAAAACCGGTCGTAGTATCCGCCGCCAAAGCCCAAGCGAAACCCCGAACGAGTGTAGGCAAGCCCGGGTACGATGAGAAGGTCAATTTTATCTGGACTGACTTCTGTAGTTTGTTCTACATTTGGCTCAAGCAACCCATAGAAAACGGATTCTAATTGAGAAAACTCAGTTAAGCTTCGAAAAGATAACCTTTTCTCCTTTGGGTAACATTTTGGAACAACAACTTGCTTGCCTGATTCCCATGCTTTTCTAATTATTTGATATGTATCGACTTCAGGTGCCCTGGAGATGGTAATGCCAATCACTTGTGCTTGCTCCCAATCTTCCATTTGATAAAGCCTGCTGGCAATTTTATAAGAGTAATCCTCATAAATAGGTTTTGTGAGCTTTGACAGCGATTCTTTCATTTGTTGACGAATGGTATTCTTATCGTCCATTTTAGAACGCCCCCTTGTTTTTAGGCAACAAAAAAAGCAACAGGAAGCCCTGCTGCTTATTTTGTTTCGCGGTGTACAGTTGTACGCTTTTCTCTTGGGCAATATTTCTTAAGCTCAAGACGATCTGGGTTGTTGCGTTTATTTTTGTTTGAAATATAGTTACGGTCTCCACACTCAGTGCAAGCTAACGTAATATTTACACGCATGTCTATTTCCCTCCAAACGATTAAGCTGTTCGTTCATACGACTTTTCTATAATATCATTTTTCGTTTGGAAATGCTAGTGGGTTTTTTAAAAGTGCTTGCTCCATTAAGATTAATTCCTTTTTACTCGAGCCGGAAATCGCCCAGGCATTCATTTTTTGGGTTTCCCGAGACCCAAGGGACATTTTAACGGTAAAAATGCTCGCTGCCGGCCCTTTTGCCATCGGCTGGTATCTTAGGGCTCCATTCTCCAATGAACTCCAAATTTGGTCGGTATACGCACTCCAAAGCGGAATAGTTGTATACTCACTTAATCCTGCACCATTAAAATTCCCATTGACGAGAAATACCTTATGGTCATGGGCGTGAAAAATTTTGCTTTCTGCTGGTGAAATAAACGTAAGGCTGTCTGTGTTGACATTAGAAAAATGATGCATGACAATGACTTTGATGTCCTTCTTGACATTGCTATGATTGCTAATATAAATGCTGAAGAAGCGAATTTTAGAATGGACCTGCTCCGGTTTAATTCTTAGAATTAAACCTTCTTCATAGATGACCTTTTCGGCACTATTATGCAGAAAGTAGCATTTTCCATTTACCCAGATGCCGAGAACTATTTGCAGCTGCTCCATTAAACCATGGCGGACCGTGTTCTGTTTACTTTTTTGGGACTCGATTAATTCCTTCATCACTGCACCTTTCACCTAATTATTTTTTCATAGTTTCGTTTACTTTTTTCTGTAGAGCCAAATCTTCCATCACTTTGCCAGTCTCCGAAGCAATTCGGCTCCAGCCATATAAACTTTTAACAATTTCTTTGCCTTTAGAGCCGATTTCCTCGGCAATGGCTGGATTTTCCTCGAGATAGCCGATCTGTTCAAGCATGCTTTCCGCATCCCCCGGAACCATCAACAGGCCCGTTTGCAAATGCTTGATAATCCCTTTCATGCCACCCGTATTGGACAGAATAGTTGGTTTTCCAAGCGCCATTGTTTCCAAGGCAACAATTCCAAAGGGCTCGTACAAACTAGGAATAACAGCCATTGAACACTTGTCAATTAACGCATTTCTCTGTTCATCTGTAATATAGCCGACAAAAGCAATCTGGCCGGCCAATTGCCTTTCCTGAACTTGCAGGCGGTAAGTCTCGAGCATTGGCCCTTTTCCAGCAACAACAAAAAAGTAATCCAAACCCTTTACCTTGGCAATTGCCGCTGCCTCAATAATCGTTTCAAACCCTTTTTCCTTTACGATTCTGCCAATTGAAAAAATATATTTTTTTTCTTGCAAGCAAGGAATTATCTCACCGGCACCCATATTTGAACTCGGCTCTTCAACCCCGTTTGGTATGACGATTACTTTTTTATCATCAGCCTGAAAAACGCCAGCAAGGTGCTCCTTCATGTAGCTGCTGCAGACAATAAGCTGATTTGATTCCCTCATTAATTGCTCTTCTTTTTCATGGATAAATCTTTGGATACCTGTAAAAATCCCATTATTCCGGCCATGCTCCGTTGCATGAATGGTCGTTAAAAGCGGAATGTCCAGTAACTCTTTCAAAGTAATGGCGGCGGCACCCACAAGCCAATCATGGGCATGGATCAAGTCAAAAGAGATTTCTTCTGCCAATTTTTCCGCCCGATAAGCCATTGCTAAATTAAGTCCGCCAATCCATGACAGAAAGTTTTCGTCCAATTCATTAATGGGAAAAACACGGTGTATGTTTACTTGGTTTGCGATTTCATGGTCAGGAACCTTGCTGTCTCCGGCAGTGATGACATGAACCTCGTATCCCATTTTCGCCAAATGAACTGATAATCCGGATACATGTCTTGCTAAGCCCCCAACGACATTCGGCGGATACTCCCAGCAAAGCATCAGCAATTTTACCTTTCTTCCAGATAATCGACTTTGCTTCAAGTCAGCCTCAGGGACAAGCATGTTAGGCATTTTTATTCTCCAAATTGGTTGATTCTTCATAATAACTATACGTACTGACATGGTTTCGCCACTTTGGAGGGCGGTCTTCATAACGTTTAAATTGCAGTAAATCCTGATGCAATTCATTCCCACTTGGTATCTCAGCCGCTGGTGTTTGAATACAATTGGACCTGTATAGAGGGAAAAATCCTGTTTCCGGCAAAAGCACACCCAGCTCTGCTATAAAGCTTCTATTTCCTGTTAATCCTTTAACAAACCAATACCCGTTCTGATAAGGAACAGTAATTTCATAATAATGGTGTGCATTTTTTCCATTAAAAATGATATCCTTCACATCGTAAACCCTTAATACAGTAACTAACTCCTCAAAAGGTTGATTGAAATATAAACGAACGATTTTTTTGGGGGTTTCTGAAAAATCCCAATAGAGAAACATTTTTTGAGGTGTAACAAGCTTGGCTGTAAGTTCACCCTTAAGAGGAACAAAGGTTTGTGGAGTAGATATAACCGAAGATTTTTCCTGGTTCATGTCCTTTTGAACATGGAGACTTTCATTATTATCTTGGTTCTCGCTTTCCATCCATTTATTCCAGCTGTATTGGACTTTCCCAACGGTAGTATTAAGTTCTACGGCAATCTTACGAAAGGAAAGTCCCTTCCTTCTTAATTCGATAATTTCATTAATCATGGTTTCCTCCATTCTGCAAACAAACAATATATTCATTAAGTAACAATTTATTCCTATCAGTGTTTATTTAATCGTAACACCAGAAAGAGAGTCAGACAATGAACGCAATTTGTCGTATTTTGCCTAAGCCATATGCAAAGCCTGTTTGACGACGGGAAATTTTTATTAACTTATAAATTATGCGAATTTCAATTAAAAATCGACAACATAAATGGAAATTCGCCGATTGGCGAGTCCGTTAGGACGAAGACAGAGGCGTAGTTGAATTTATGCGTTAAGAAAGTATAAGATTTTGGAAAAATTTATACTTTCTTATTAGCAAACAAAATAGGATGAGGCTTAAAGCCCCATCCTTCATCATATTATTTATTTAAATTCAGCCGTTTCCCAGTTTCTAGGTAGATTACATTTTCCGCAATATTCGTTGAGTGATCGGCAATTCTTTCAATGAACCGGCAAATAAAGGACAATTGGATAATTTGGTTCATCGAGTTTGGATTTTGTGGGATATAGGTCATCAGCTCATGAACTAGGTTCCCAAACATGTTGTCGACTGCATCGTCTTTTTCCGCACATTTTTGAGCAATCGTGATATCCTCGGTATAAAATGCGGTTATGGAATCAGTCACCATTTCCAAGGCAGCTTCCATCATCTGTGGGATATCAACAATTTCTTTAATATATTTTTCCTCCCCAATATGGACGACTGACTTAGCAATATTGACAGCCATATCCCCCATCCGCTCAACCTCGGATGAGACCTTCAATGCGACATTAATTCTTCTTAAGTCCCTGGCTACCGGTGATTCTGTAGCAATCAACATTAATGCTTTTTCATGTATTTCCTGTTCCAAGTCATCAATGGCATTATCACCGTTTATGACACGGTTTGCTAATTCAAGATCTTGATTTAGCAAAGCAAGCATAGCGTCTTTAATTGCCTGTTCCGATTTCCCGGCCATTTTAAGCAGCATTTCTTTTAAATGTTTTAAATTGTTATCAAAATTAGACCTTGTATTCATCCTTTTCACCCCATTATCCAAATCGTCCAGTGATATAGTCTTCTGTTCTTGAATCTTTTGGCATTGAAA
Source organism: Neobacillus sp. PVCKKU3 (assembly GCF_058323225.1). Classification (NCBI taxonomy): domain Bacteria; kingdom Bacillati; phylum Bacillota; class Bacilli; order Caryophanales; family Bacillaceae; genus Neobacillus; species Neobacillus sp. PVCKKU3. Next base: position 217,453 of record NZ_JBLVQN010000001.1, on the reverse strand, counting down.
AAATGTTTGGTGTCAAATCTACCTCAATTAATTCCCCCATAAGAAAGAAGGCCGTTTTGTCTGAAACACGAGCAGCCTGCTGCATATTGTGAGTGACGATAACAATGGTATACTTTTCTTTTAATTCAAGAATTAACTCCTCGATTTTTAAGGTTGAAATCGGGTCTAGCGCCGAGGTTGGTTCGTCCATTAATAACACATCCGGCTTAGTTGCAAGAGCCCTTGCAATGCAAAGGCGCTGCTGCTGTCCGCCAGACAGACCAAGCGCAGGGGCATGCAAACGATCCTTCACTTCGTCCCATAAAGCGACATCGATTAATGCCTTTGTGACAATTTCATCAAGATGTGTTTTTTTCTTTATTCCATGAATTCTCGGACCGTATGCAACATTATCATAAATGGACTGCGGAAACGGATTCCCCTTTTGAAAGACCATGCCAACATGTTTACGCAGCTCCACTAAATCGGTTTTTGGATTTAAAATATTTCCACCGTCAAAGTTCACTTCTCCGGTTATTTTTACATTCGGTATCATTTTATTCATCAGGTTAAGCGTCTTTAGAAAAGTTGATTTCCCGCAGCCCGAAGGACCAATCATCGCTGTGACTTCTTTTTTCTGGATGGGAAAGTTGATGCCTTTTAAAGCATGGTGCTCACCGTACCATAAATTAAGATCTTTTACATCGAAAATATCTCTTGTTAATGTCTGTGTGGACATGAGTGTTCCCCCCTTATCCGAATCGGCCGGAAATGTATTCTTCTGTCTTTTTAACTGATGGATTGGTAAAGATTGTTTCCGTGCTGTCGTATTCAATTAAATCACCGCTTAAGAAGAAAGCCGTTTTGTCCGAAATCCGGGAAGCCTGTTGCATATTATGAGTAACAATAATAATTGAGTATTCCTTCTTTAAATCAACAATTAGGTCTTCAACCTTGGCATTCGAGATTGGGTCAAGTGCTGAAGATGGCTCATCAAGCAGGATGACGGTCGGTCTCATGGCAATCGTTCTGGCAATGCAAAGGCGCTGCTGCTGCCCGCCAGAAAGCGAGAGGGCTGATTTATGAAGTCTATCCTTCACTTCATCCCATAGAGCCGCTTTTCGCAAACTCTCTTCGACAATTTCATCAAGTTTGCTTTTCTTCTTAATCCCAGCAAATTTTAAGCCATGGGTAATATTTTCATAAATAGATTTTGGAAAGGGGTTTGGCTTTTGAAACACCATGCCAATTTCCTTTCTTAAAGCAACTACATTGATATCTTCAGATAAAATATTGAGATCTTCATAGATAATCTCCCCTACTGCTCTTGCCCCGGGGATCAAGTCATTCATGCGGTTGATACTCCTTAGAAACGTTGATTTTCCGCATCCTGACGGACCGATTAGGGCAGTCACAGAATTTCTCTCAATATCCAAAGAAATCCCATTTACCGCTCGTTTTTCTCCATAAAAAATTTCTAAATTCTTCACAGCTAAAATGGTTTCAGGCTGGAATTCACTTGTTGTTTGAAAAGGTAATTCCACATTCATTCTCTCCTTTATCGCTGTCAACATTCGACTCCACCTCTTTATTTAGTAGCTGTTGCCCGTTTGTGAATCATACTTCCGATCCAGCGTGCCAATAGGTTAAAGATCAAGACTGAAAGAACGAGGACAGCAGAAGAACCGCTGGCAACTTCATCGACATCAGGAATTAATCCTTGGGTATTTACTGACCATATATGAACCGCCAATGTCTCGGCAGGGCGGAAAATATTCAACGGTGATTGTTCAGAAAGTGGATTCCAGTTTGTATAATCCAGTCTTGGTGTTGAAAGACCAGCAGTAAATAATAATGCGGCTGCTTCACCAAATACCCTGCCTGCAGCTAGGATGGCGCCAGTTAAGATTGACGGAAATGCCGCTGGTAAAATAACCGTTTTAATCGTATGCCAATGGGTAACTCCCAAGGCAAGGCTGGCCTCTTTTAAATCGCGAGGTACTGCCCGGATGGCATCCTCAGTTGTACGTACCATTGTTGGAAGGTTAAAGATTGTCAGAGCCAATGCTCCGCCTAAAATGGTGTAACCCCAACCGGTTGTGTTGACAAAAATCAATAAACCAAACATACCAATAACAATGGAAGGCAATGACGATAACACTTCAATACAGGTCCGGATTAAGTCCGTTACTTTACCCGGTTTCGCATACTCAGCCATATAGACGCCGCCGCCAATTCCAATCGGAACGGTAATCAGCATCGTGATGAACAAAATATAAAATGAATTAAATAATTGGTCGCGAATACCTCCGCCAGCCCGGACATTACTAGAAGGGGTTGTTAAAAATTCAAGCGAAATATGTTTAAATCCATTGACGAAAATATAGAAAAACAATCCTGCGAGAATCGTTACAATCGTGATGGCAATAGCTACAAAAACCCCTGTTGCAATTCGATCGGTTGCTTTACTATTCATCGTAACTTCCTCCTTGATGATAGATAACGAATGAGGAGAATGAAGGCGAACGACATAATCAATAAAATAAGACCCATCGACCAAAGCGTGTTATTCTCCACGCTGCCATAAGTGGTGTGCCCCATATTTAATGTAATAATGGTCGTTAATGTCGCAGATGCATCCAAAATGCTTGATGGCAGATCTCTCACGTTTCCGATAACCATCTGAACAGCCAATGCTTCACCAAATGCTCTCGCCATACCGAGAATGATGGCTGTAAGCAAGGAAGGCATTGCTGCCGGAACAAGCACTTTGCGAATCGTCTGCCATCTTGTAGCACCTAAGGCATAAGATCCTTCCCGAAGATGGTTCGGAAGTGAACTCATTGCATCCGTTGCAATCGTTGTAATCGTCGGTAAGATCATGACGGCAAGGACAATCATCCCGGATAGTAAACTAAATCCAAGCCCGCCGACATTTTCTCTGATAAACGGAACTAACACAGTTAAACCAATAAATCCATACACAACTGATGGAATACCTACTAATAGTTCCACGATCGGTTGGAGGATTTTTCTTCCCCAAGACGGGGCAATTTCTGTCATAAAAATCGCTCCGCCAATTCCTAATGGTGCCGCAATAAGTGCAGCAAGAAAAGTAACGGCAAAGGATCCAAATATAAACGGAAGAACTCCATACATCGGGCTCGCTTTATCAGTTGGATTCCAGTTGGTGCTTGTTAAAAACTCGATGATGCTAATCCCGTTCTTCGTAAATGATTGCATTCCTTTTGTTCCGAGGAAGATCGTAATCGCAATCGTAGCCGATATCATGATAACGGCACACAAAATGACTATTAATTTCCCTCTGAATTCCCCATCAAGACTGCTTTTCTTTGATTTTAGCAATCTATCTTTTGCGGGAAGAAGTTTCTCCATAATAAACCAAACTCCTCTTGAATACGTCATAATAGGGTAAACGCGCACGCATTTACCCTCTTTTGTTTTTCAATAGCACATTCTAGATGTTTATATTAGATATTTTTTTGATTTCCCTCAGCATCACGTTCTACTTTCATTTTTGTCACTGGAAGATATCCCTGTTCCTTTAAAAGAGTGTTTTGAATATCATCTGACATTAAATAGTCCAAGAACGCTTTAGTTAAACCTTCTGCTTCACCTTTAGTATAAGAGTGCTGGTATGCCCAGACCGGGAATTTTCCGGATTGTACATTTTCTGCAGTCGGTTTCACACCATCAATCGAAAGCGGAGTTACAGAATCATCAGTGAAGTAGGAGAATGCAAGGTATCCAATTGCACCTTCAGTTTCGTTAATAATCTTTTTAACCGTGTTTGAAGAATCCTCAGTAATTCCTTCAGCAGGTGTCGCACCATCAAGAGCAAAGTGATTGAATACTGCACGAGTTCCGGATGAATCAGGACGGTTTACAAGAACAATCTTTTGGTCTTTACCGCCAAGCTCTTTCCAGTTTGTAATTTTTCCAGTAAATACTTTGATTAGATCTTCTTTTTTAATATCATCAATTCCTACTTTAGGGTTAACAGCAGCTGTCATCCCCACCACTGCCACTTTGTGGTCAACAAGTTTGTCAGCAGGAATACCTTCTTTTTCTTCAGCGAAAACGTCTGAGTTACCGATTTGTACTGATCCTTCAGCAACCTGTGATAAGCCTGTCCCAGAGCCGCCGGCATTTACTTGTATATCAACCTTTGGATTTTCAGCCATAAATTCTTCAGCAGCTGCAGCGATTAACGGTTGCATGGCTGACGATCCTGAAATAGAAATTGAGCCTGATAGTTCCCCAGAGTCTTTCGCTCCACCACTATCTTTATCTGAAGAAGAATCACTTCCACATGCTGCTGCTATAATCATGAAAGCCGCAATTAACATCATTAGGCTAATTTTTTTAAAACTTTTCATTTACTAATTCCCCCTAAGAGTTTGGCTGTTTGTTCTGCCTTACAAACATAAGAATAAAGGATGACTGTAAATAGAGTTTTAATGTTTTGTAAAGGTTATGTAAATGAATGTTTAGTTTTTGTAAATCATAATCTAGCAATCTGGCAAAAAAAAACACCTGCCTCATCATCCTTGAGACAGGTGTCACTTTTATTAATGTTGTGGTTGATCAGCGGGTGCGTTGTTTGCCGCTGTGTTATCCTGCCCGGCAGCCGCTGTTCCGTTTTGGCGGGCATTTTTTAAGTTAAAATAAGCATCCATAGCCCTTGTGCCAATTAGATGGTTAATACTTGGGCCGCTGTTTCCTTCATAAGCCCAAGGCACCACTACAGCAATGGCCACTTCAGGATTATCGTATGGCGCAAAGCTGACAAGACTTAGGTTCCAAACTTCGGTTCCACGTTTCGATTTATCAGAGCCATCATAAAAAGCTTCCGCTGTACCGGTTTTGCCCGCCGGATTATATGGCTTACTTCTCCAGAAACCGGTACCGGTACCGTCGCCAACCTGCATTACCATTCGGAATCCTTCTTGGACACGTTTAATCCATTCATCCTTCATTTCAACACGATTTAATACCTTCGGCTGAATTTCCTCCACAATCGGACCCAATTCATTGTTATCCAATTCTGGTTCACGAATTTCCTTCACAACATGCGGCTGAATCCGGTAGCCCCCGTTTGCGATGGTCGAAATGTATTGCGCAAGTTGAATAGGTGTATACGTATCGTACTGGCCGATGGCAAAGTCAAGAAGCAGACCTGACCGTTTATCAGAGCCTGGAAAACCGCTCATTTCATTGGGAAGGTCAATACCTGTACGAATTCCAAGGCCAAACTGGTTAAACGATTTCCGCATTGTGTTAAAGCCTTTGTCCGTATCCAATACAAGCGGTCCATTTGGAACATAACGGCCGCCAGCCATGGCAATCACTGTTTTCCACATATACACGTTCGAGGAGACCTGAAGCGCCCGTAAATCGTTAATGTCGCCGAAGGTTTTCCAAGATTTTTTAACAGGTGTTCCTTTAATGACTAGAGGTTCATCCCGAAGTACAGATCCCGGTCTTATGGCACCAGTTTGATAGCCTGTTAAAATGGTCGCACCTTTAACAGCTGACCCCATGTTGTATGAGCTTGTAAACGTCCCTTGGGCATAATCCCGCATTTCCAGTTTGCCTGTTTCCTTATTCTTTACAAGCTGTTTACCTGACAATGCTAGGATTTCACCCGTTTTTGGGTTCATCATAACGGCAAAGGCCCTATCCATAAGTCCAGTATTTGGGCTCTTTTTAGCGTTCCAAATCTCTTCTTCAATAATTTTATCTACTTGTGCCTGTAGGTCCATATCAATGGTTAAGACAAGATCTTTTCCTCGATTGCCTTCCGATATGACCTCGGAAGATAAAATTTTCCCTGACTTATCGGTTGTATTTTTTACTTTAGCCTTCTCCCCGCGAAGGACATCTTCGTATTTTAATTCCAAATAACTCTTTCCGACCCGATCGTTTCGGCTGTAATCTTTGGCAAGATACTTGTCCAATTGTTCCTTTGGCAGCCCCGAATCAGATGATGATACATCCCCTAAAATAGATTTTAGGGTATCTCCAAAAACATAGTTTCTGGCCCAATCTGTGGTGGTATCAATCCCTGGGAGATTTTCCAGGTTTTCGCTGACAGCAGCAAATTCCTCTGGGGTTACATCTTTATTTTTGACAATTTGCGGTGTTAAAGCGTAACCGCTGTTGAATTCCCGATAAATAGCCAGCGTTTCTACCTCATCCGAGGTCAGACTGTTCAAATCTTCGTCCGTAATTCTCTTAAGCTGTAGTTTATAAATGTCTTTATCATCCAGCTTTTTATTTTTAAATTCGGTCCATTCTTTATCGGTGATTTTTTCTTTTGCCTTGTCCGGATGAATTAGGATCCAAAAATCCTTTTTATCACGTTCACGGACCTTTGTGGTGTCCATAGTAATTAATTTTGCTAATTTTTTAGCTGTTTCCAGCATTTCCTGAGGTGTTGTATTTTGATATTTAGTATACGTAATCGCATTTAGCGGTGAATTATCTACAATAACGTTCCCGTTTCGGTCATACATTTTCCCTCTAGGCACGGGATTTGAGACCGTAATATTGTCTGTTCGTTCAATTTCCCTTTTAAAATCTTCTCCGAATACAATTTGTAATTCTCCAAGCCGTAAAACAAGGATGGAAAAAAGCAAAAAGACGACAAAGAAAAGCATGTTTAAGCGAAAAGGAACCGCCGGCTTCTTCTTTTTCTTCTTCAAGGTCAAAACGCACCTCCCTAAGTCAATGACCTAATTAATTGTATAAGAAAGTGTAGTTTTTTTCTATGGAGAAGACTTACCATTTTTTCAAAATAAAAAAGCGATGAGCAAATCTTCACTCATTCGCTTTATACAGCAGGCAGTCGGACCCTTTTGATAAATAGATAAATCAATGTATGCCCAGCACCCAAAATCAATAATAAATATGGGATGCTTTTTTCTTCATTAAATAAGGTGACTGCTGCGAGGAAAGCAAGGACGGAAACAATACGGCCAACATTTAAGAAAATTTCCCTCACCACAATATATTCAATCCGCATTTCCGCTGCCTTCCAACCCGATCCAATCACATCATACGTTGTTGACATATACGGAACGAGCAAAAGAGGATAGGCAATCGCAATCATAGCAGCATAAATTAACAGCTTTGCGTAGTTTACTTCCCAGGCTATCAGAATGACTGCGGCATACAACATAAGTCCGCCAATGAGTATGGCCTTTTTCCGATAACTTTTTTTAATCAGCCTAGAAGCAAGAAAATAGGCTACAAACGAGATTCCTGAATTTAGCAGTCCAAAGGTCCCCAATGCCATTTCGCTGCCTGTTGAAATATACACAAACACAGAAATGACAAATAAAAACGTCCCTTCCCGGAGCCCCTGAAAAAAATGGGCGTTCGTGATAAGACGCCAATTTTCATTTTGTTTTCTTTCTTCCAATATTCGTTTGAAGCAATATCTCCCCTTCGCTGGTCTAGGTTTCAAAGAAAAGCTTAACAGCACCGCAAGGGCAAATAATCCTAACGACAAGCCAAAAACTATCGTATAGCCAGTAAACTTTTCGAATCGGGTAATAATCACCCCTGCTGCGATAGGACCAATCATCCCGCCTAAGGAAGATAATATTCCCAAAAAGCCATTGAAAAAATCTCTTGTTTCCGGTTCGGTGATTTCAAACGTCAGCACATTGTAGGCTAGCCAATAAAAACCGTACCCTACTCCTAACAGTCCCCCTAATAGCAGCAAATAAGTGGCAGCCTTAGTCCCGGTTAGTAAGACGGCCAAATAGAAGAACGCTAAAAAAGTAACTCCTATTCGGAGAACAATCACGCGGTCAATTTTCTTTGCCCATCGGCCTGCCAAGATAAATGTGAGTGGCTGCAAAACGACGATGGAAAGGTTATACAAGGCGAGATCAGAGTATTGGCCAGTTTGCTTCCATAAATAAATATTTACGAATGTGTTGGATAAGGCAACGCTTAAGGAATATAAGCCGCCAATCATCAGTAAAAGGGTTAAATCCTTTGTTAATTCAACATCCCCTAAAAATTTAAATTTTTTTGCCATAAAAAACTCCCCTTTGTCTTAAAAGGTAGTCTTTAACAAGCGGCAGGTTATTATTCAAATTTGGGCATGAAAAAAGACAGCTGCAAAGAGCTGCCTTTTTGTTAGATATAAATTATTATTTAGCTGCGCTGTAACGCTTAGAAACTTCGTCCCAGTTTACTACGTTCCAGAATGAAGCGATGTAGTCTGGACGCTTGTTTTGGAATTTTAAGTAGTAAGCATGCTCCCAAACATCTAGGCCAAGGATTGGAGTTTTGCCTTCCATCAATGGAGAGTCTTGGTTTGGTGTGCTGGATACTTCTAATTCGCCGTTATTAACGGATAGCCATGCCCAGCCAGAGCCAAAGCGAGTAGTTGCTGCTTTTGCAAATTCTTCTTTGAATGCTTCGAAGCTGCCAAATTTGCTGTTGATTGCATCAGCTAGTTCTCCACTTGGAGCACCGCCGCCATTTGGAGAAAGAATTTGCCAGAATAAAGAGTGGTTCGCATGGCCGCCGCCGTTGTTACGAACAGCAGTGCGTGCTGCTTCTGGAACAGCATCCAAGTTTGAGATAACTTCTTCAACTGACTTAGAAAGCAATTCTTCGTTGCCTGCTAAAGCGTTGTTTAAGTTAGTCACATAAGTGTTATGATGTCTTGTGTGGTGAATGTTCATAGTTTCCTTATCGAAATGTGGCTCAAGTGCATCTTCCGCGTAAGGTAATTTTGGTAATTCAAATGCCATGAAAAATTCCTCCCTATGTACTATTTTTTAAAGGCCTTGGTACACTAAAATTCATCGCAAAGAATTTTAAAATATTTCCAAAGCTTTGTGACTTTAGATTACCAAAGTTTAGTGGCAAGTATCAAATAATTTGCTTAAACCACCATATATAAAATATCCACTTTTCAGCGTTTTATGCAGTTTTTTTTACATTAACATTTCACAACTATCCACTTTTCGAAAAATTGTCATGAATCATGCAATCGGCATGCTGTCAACGATTTATGTCATAGCAACCGTTTTTATTTACACATTTTGTAAACACGCATATTGACTAGTTGAATTTTATTCCTTTTAATCATCATATACATGGTTTTAAGGAGTGGCGGGACATGCAGAAAAACAGCCTTTCTATTTATGAACTAGTACATTATTTTTTCAAAAAGACTGAGCCGGTAAAAAAGATAACAGCAGGTAGTGTGCTGTTCCATGAGAAAGATCCGGCCGAATTTATATACCTGCTCCTAAATGGCGGTATTGCCTTAGGGCGAATGCACGTTAGAGGAAAGGATTTTATTTTAAAAATCGTGAATGACCAAGAATTAATAATTGAATACCAGCTTTTTAAAACAAATCCCCGCTATCAGTTCTATGCCAAAACCTTGACGGATTGTGAAGCGATTGCCATCAAACGGGAGGACTTTGAAAATTTTGTGTTAACGGACCCGGAAGCCATGCAAGCACTCGCTACATGGCTATCGACAAGCTATTTGAAGGTGCAGATGAAATGCCAGGATTTAATCATGAACGGAAAAAAAGGCGGCCTCTACTCAATCCTTATCCGTCTATGTAATTCGTATGGAGTCATGACACCCGATGGGATCCTGATCGATTTGCCCTTGACTCACCAAGAATTGGCCAATTTGACTTTTGGCACTAGGGAAGTGATTCAGCGTGCCCTCAAGGAATTACGTGAGCAAAACATTATCTCCTATAACAATCAAAAATTTACGATAAGAAATCTCAACTACCTCAAGCAAACCGTGGATTGCCAAAACTGTTCTGCGGAAATTTGCGGCGTAAACTGATTGAATTTGCCTCTATGGCGGTTCTATTTAAAGTGTTAACTACCTTGTTCTTGTCTATCATAGCTTCAAAAGCTACAATAGAATGGTGAATCTATAAGAGGTGGTTATTATGAATATTTTCAAGCAATTATTTAAAAGTATCTACTCGCCGAAGGACATAGCCTTATTTCGTTTCCAAGGTATCGGAAAAACAATTCTTTTTGTTTTCTTATTGACTTTTATTTCCGTCCTTCCGTCGATTGTTTATTTCAGTACAGCGTTAACAACCGGATTGGATTCTGCCGAAACCTTTCTGGAAAAGGAGGCTCCTGATTTTACGATAAAGAATGGACAATTAGAGGCAGATACTAAGGTCCCTGTAACGATTAATAAGGATAATTTTACGATTATTTTGGACCCTACCGGCGCCGTTTCTAGTCAAGATGCAGCCGATCAAGGAAATACGTTCGCCCTGTTAAAAGATGAGTTTGTTATGACAGCCGGTGGTCAAAGCGATACATACCCCTATTCCATGATGGAAGGGCTCAAACTTTCAAAGAACGATCTCGTTGATTTTATTAACTCGATTAGTGGACTAAAGGGCATTATTATCCCGATTGTCTCCTTATTCATCTATTTGTTTTCAAGTGCCGCTAGTTTCATTGAAGTTTCTGTTCTTGCTTTAATCGGACTAGTGTTAAAAAATCTTGCCGGAAGAAAGCTTACCTATCGCCATTTATGGAGAATGGCCGCATACAGTGAAACATTGCCGACATTATTTTTTACGATAATGGCCGCACTGAAAACAGCCGTACCAAACAGCTTTTGGATCAATTGGTTTGTCGTTATCATTGTTCTATATTTGGCGATAAATGAAATCCCAAAACCGAAAAAAAGTAGTTAAAGCATCCATTCAATGGATGCTTTTTTCATTTATAAGTTCTATTTAAAGGTGGACAAGCATAGGTTTGTAGAAACTTTTGTTTGGAGGCTTGTCCAATGAAAAAATTGTTTGGTGTTTTAATTGCCATTTTAGTCATATATGTGATTTACTTCGACTTAACTGTCGGCACTTTGCCTTCTACAGCAAACATTCAGGTAGAGGCAAATGTTAATCAAACCGCAAAACCTAGTACCAGCATCCCTTCTTTTACAGAAAAGGTAAAACCAGGTGAAACTGTTATTTCCATTGTCGAGCACCAATTAGGAAAATCTCTTCCTGTATCTATTTCTGAGTTAATAGAAGACTTTCAGGCATTAAATCCAGGAAAGTCACCAGAAAAAATACAAATCGGTTCTACATATCATTTTCCTGATTACTCAAACTAATGAGGATAATCCTTATTCTTGTCAAAATTAGATGCAGGCTGATACAATAATAGATGAATTGTTTTTAATCCTATATTCGAATCCAGCTAAAGGAGCGAATTCCACGTGAGTGAAATTATACATCGTACGAAAACACGGCCGATAAAGGTTGGCAATTTAACCATCGGCGGCAATGATGAAATCATCATTCAAAGTATGACAACCACTAAAACCCATGATGTAGAGGCTACCGTTGCCGAAATCAAACGTCTTGAAGATGCAGGCTGCCAAATTGTCCGGGTCGCATGCCCAGACGAAAGGGCTGCAAATGCCATTCCTGAAATCAAAAAAAGAATCAACATTCCACTTGTTGTTGATATCCACTTCGATTATAAATTGGCACTAAAGGCGATTGAAGGCGGCGCTGATAAAATCAGGATCAATCCTGGAAATATCGGCAGAAAAGAAAAGGTTGAAGCGGTCGTAAAAGCCGCTAAAGAAAAAGGAATTCCAATCCGGATCGGTGTAAATGCGGGGTCATTGGAAAAACGAATTCTTGATAAATACGGCTACCCAACCGCTGATGGAATGGTCGAAAGCGCCCTCCATCATATCAAAATTCTAGAGGACTTGGACTTCTACGATATTATCGTTTCAATGAAGGCCTCTGATGTCAATCTTGCTATTGAAGCATATGAAAAAGCGGCCCGCACCTTCGATTATCCATTGCATCTTGGGATAACCGAATCCGGAACACTTTTCTCCGGAACCATTAAAAGCGCAGCCGGATTAGGTGCAATTATCAGCAAAGGTATTGGTAATACCGTAAGGGTTTCATTAAGTGCAGACCCAGTTGAAGAGGTTAAAGTAGCTCGTGAACTTTTGAAGGTATTCCACCTTTCCTCCAATGCTGCTACCTTAATTTCCTGCCCTACCTGCGGGCGCATTGAAATAGACCTAATCAGCATCGCCAATGAGGTAGAGGAATATATCTCCCATATTAAAGCACCTATCAAGGTTTCAGTTCTAGGCTGCGCGGTAAATGGACCTGGTGAAGCTCGTGAAGCAGACATCGGAATTGCCGGTGCCCGTGGTGAAGGTCTATTGTTTAGAAAAGGCGAGATTGTCCGGAAGGTGCCAGAATCACAAATGGTCGAAGAACTCAAAAAGGAAATTGACCAGCTTGCCGAAGAATATTTCCGCAAGAAGGAAGCAGAAGAAAAGGTAAACAAATAGATAAACATCACAAGAGGCCGTCCCGAGAGACAGCCTCTTTTCTTTGCTCCTATGTTAAAAGAACGGAAGAATAAAGATTCCGATGATAATCGATACCGCTCCAATCCCAATAGCCCACGCTCCAAGCCCTTCGGAGCCGCGGCGCCTAGCAACAAATCCCAGAATAATTCCTGCTGCACCAAACAGGATTGGCATTACGAACAAGGATAAAATGGACAGGACCAATGCGACAGTCCCTAGTCCCGCACCGCCGACCGCACGTCCTCGACCATTATCACCAATATCGTCTTTTTCCCTGCCTCTTATAATAGGTACGGGAGCCGCGATTTCGGCAGCAGTTTCTTCATTATAGGAAGACCGGATTGGCACGGATGCCCCAATTGGCGGATCATCTTTCTTTAAAGATACCCTCATTGGGACAGACGCTCCAAATTCATCTGCCGTTTCCTCATTATATTTGGAAGCTTGGGTTGTTACAGGTGTTGCGATTTCGGAAGTTGTGGCCTCACGATAATCCGATGGAGAATTTGGTATATCTTCACCGATAATTGGGCCACGAAGAGCTTCTTGCACCTTCGTGTCGCGTTCATCTGCCATCCTTTAATCCCTCACTTTCAATGTAGGAGCATTTATTATTGTTTGTCATTAAAGCCTTTTTACTATGACAATGTTTGTCTTAACTAGTTAGTTATTTCATATTCCGCAAAATATTTCATGCCAAACAGTTCACGGTCTTTGGTAAAATAAAAATAGAACTGAGGAAACAACAGAAGGTGAATTTAAAAATGAAAAAAAGATTTGGAATTGATATTGATGGAACAGTTACCTGTCCTACATCGTTATTGCCTTTTATAAACAAGGCATTTGGGATGAACATTGCTTATGAGGACATCACCCAATACGATTTAACTCCTTTTGTGAAAGTGGATGAAAAAGTATTTGCCCATTGGTTTTCAGAAAATGAGCCGATTATATATGAAGGTTCTCCACTTGCTAAAGGCGTAAAGCCGGTATTAAATAAATGGAAAAATGAACATGAATTGTTTTTTATCAGTGCCCGAGGACCGCATCTGCTCGAGGTGACCGAAAATTGGTTTTCAGCGCATGAATTAACCTTCCATCACATCGAACTGATTGGCTCTCATGACAAGGTAGAAACGGCTAAAAATCTCAAAGTAGATCTCTTTTTTGAGGATAAACACGACAACGCCGTTGCCCTCCATGAAGAATGCGGAATTCCGGTCATTTTATTTAATACTCCCTATAATCAAGAGCCCATTCCACAAGGTGTCATTCGGGTCAATGACTGGGCAGAAGCAGCCATTTGGGTGGAGAACTGGCTTAGGAAGCAGGAAAATATACGAGAAATGGCTGGGTCAATGAAATAAAAATAAAAAAAGCTGTCCCAAATGAGCAGTCACTCCGCTCATGGGTCAGCTTTTTTATTGTACACAATCCGGACAGCGGCCATATATTTCGAATTTATGCCCGGAGATGTCGTAGCCTTTTAAATTTGCACTGAGGCCCTCCATCGGACATGTTTCAATTTCTTTCGACTTGCCGCAGCTTAAGCAAATAAAATGATGGTGATGATGGGTGTGCGAGCAGGAAAAACGAAAATGTTTTTCGCCTGACAACTCCGTCATCTCTAGTATCCCCATGTTAACAAAAAGGGAAAGGTTACGGTAAATAGTATCAAAGCTTAAGCCTGGATAATCATCCTTCAATAGATCTAAAACATCTTTTGCTGTTAAATATTTATCGCTTTCAGCAAACAATTGAAGCATATCTTCCCTTTTTCCTGTCTGCTTAAATCCATTTTCCTTTAAAAATTGAAGTGCTTCTTGTACATTCATCATTTACACACCTCGCTTATGCTTTATTCACCAAGATTTTTTTATAAAATATCGCCAATATTAATATCAATACAGAGAGCATGACAATTGTTCCACCTGGAGCCAAGTCCAAATAATAAGCAAGGCTTAGCCCGCCAAGCACCGAAGCTTCACCGAAGATAACCGATAAAATAATGGCCTGCCTAAACCCTTTGGCAATTCGGATACTTGCTGCAACAGGAAGTGTCATTAACGAAGAAACCAACAGGATTCCAACAATTCTCATTGAAGCTGCTATGACCAGCGCCACTAAAATAATGAAAATGAAATGGATGCTTTTTGCTGCAATACCGGAAGCCTTGGCGTATTCCTCATCAAAAGACAATAAAAACAGCTCTTTATACAAGAGAACCACAGCCATTACCACTGCAATACTGATTACCAGAATCACCCAAAGATCGGTACGGCTGACGGCTGATACACTACCAAATAAATAACTGAACAAATCTGTATTAAAGCCTTTAGCAAGAGATATAAATATAACCCCCAGCCCGATTCCTCCGGAAAGAATAATCGGAATCGCCAGCTCTTGATAGTGCTTGTAGACTCCTCTTAGCTTTTCAATAAATAAGGCCCCGCCAACCGAAAAAACCATGCCCATATACAATGGATTCAGACCCGTAAGTGCAGTAACATAACGCTCAAGCAACAGACTTGCCGCAATCCCTGCCAAAGTTACATGGCTAAGCGCATCGGCAATCAAAGACAATCTTCTAACCACAATAAATACTCCCAATAATGGAGCTAGAATGCCAATTAACATTCCAGTTAAGAAGGCGTTTTGTAAAAATTCATAATGTAAAATCCCTTGAATCATACTATACGCCTCCGTGTTCATGATGATGAGTCAGCAATTGCACATCATGTCCATAGAATGATGACAGGTCTTCCATTCTCATCTGCTCAAATTCATTTGTCAGTCCATGAAAATGCAAATGCTTATTTAAACAGGCTACATGGGAAACCTTGTCGGAAACGGTACCGATGTCGTGTGTGACCATCACCAATGTAATCGCCTTATTTTTATTTAACACATCAAGCATTTCATAAAAAGCCTTTATGTTCTCTGCATCAACCCCAACGGTTGGTTCGTCAAGTATCAAGAGCTCTGGCTCACTCACCAAGGCTCTAGCTATAAATACCCGCTGCTGCTGCCCGCCTGAAAGCTCGCCAATATTTCGGTCTTTAAATTTTTTCATCCCTACTGCATCCAATGAGGCTAATACTTTTTCCGAGTGCTCCTTTTTGAAAAAAGACAACAGGCCCAGCTTTTTTGTTAACCCGCTTGCCACTACCTCATATACGGTCGCCGGGAAACCCGTGTTAAAGGAGTTGGCCTTTTGGGAAACGTAGCCGATTTTGTCCCAATTTTTAAATTTATTGATTTCTTGGCCAAATAGGTAAATTTCTCCCTTTTGCAGCTTTAACAATCCCAAAACTAACTTTAATAGTGTTGATTTTCCAGAACCGTTGGGGCCGACAATGGCTAGAAACGCACCCTTTTCCACGGATAAATTGATGTTTTCAAGAACGATGTCCTTTTCATATCGATGGGACAGCTGTTTAATATCAATAATTGATTGCATAGATTTCGCACTCTCACTTTAATTTTAAGAATCATTCCGATTTAACTTTATGTAGTATACAATAGTTATTTTGTGTTTGTAAAGCAGAGCAATTCGCGAATGTCTTATTTAACTGCCTTTATAAGTCACTGTCACACTCCAGCCGCTTTTTCATAAATTAGCATGGAGGAGTGATTAAGGTGAA
Organism: Neobacillus sp. PVCKKU3; assembly: GCF_058323225.1. NCBI lineage: Bacteria > Bacillati > Bacillota > Bacilli > Caryophanales > Bacillaceae > Neobacillus > Neobacillus sp. PVCKKU3. Next base: position 201,421 of record NZ_JBLVQN010000001.1, on the reverse strand, counting down.
GATTTTTGAAAGTATTATCAATCATAAAATAAATACCATCACTGCCGATGAACTGCTAAAATATGCAAACCAATTTAATATCGCTATAACCCGCAGTCAGGCAAAAAAAATAGCCGAATACTTAAGAGGAAAAAATATTAATATTTTTGATGACCGAGAGCGTGCCCAATTGGTAAGGGAAATTGCCAAAGCCGCCGGCCCGCAAACAGCCCGGGAGGTCAATAAACTTTTTGCAGAATTAGTAAAAAAATGAAAAGCAATGAGGATCTCCACAGCGCAGGCTGTCGAAAAATTTTCGATAGCCTTTTATTTTGTTTGGCTTTTCAACAAGTCTGTTGATTGGCGCTCCAGGCACTTCGCTTTCCGCGGGCGTTGCGGGGAGCCTCCTCAGCGCCTCTGGCGCCTGCGGGGTCTCCCCTGCCCCGTACTCCCGCAGGAGTCTTCGTGCCTTCCGCGCCAATCAACAGGTGTATTAATAAAGACCTCGACTTACAATAAATAATAATAAAAGTGGTGTTCTGTTATCTTAACCCACACTACAGCATGAAGTTTAATATTATTTTTCAAATGATATATAACTTAGGCATTTTTCATTTGTTCCTTATCTAATCGAAAAAAGCCTGTCAAAATAAAAAATTGCAACACACATAGCGCGGTTAGAAAAAAGTGTGTTGCAATACTTTAGGTTGAATTGCCTCCCTGTTGATTGGAGCGGAGGGCACTCGACTCCTGCGGGATATAGAGGTCACTGGAGACCCCACAGGCGCAATAGCGCCGAGGAGGCTCCAGGACCTCCCCGCGGAAAGCGAGTGCCCGGAGTGGAAATCAACAGGCCTAGTTGCAGAGACAATCAATAGATTTAAATAAAAAAGCTGTACGCATCTGCACAGCTTTTTTGTTTGGAATTTAAGACTGCATTATTTTATTCAGTAAATCCTCTTCAAACTTCTGCTCGCGAAGCATGGCGATTTCGTGGCGATATGGCGCCTTTTTATTGTTTTTGTCTTCACCTACAAACGGAGTTTCAAGAATTTTCGGTACATCCACCAATTGCGGATGATGAACAATATAGTTTAGTGCCTTAAATCCAATATGGCCAAATCCGATGTTTTCATGACGGTCTTTTCTTGTTCCTGATGCATTTTTGCTGTCATTGATATGGAGCACCTTTAATTTATCTACGCCAATAATTTTATCAAACTCATTAAGTACACCATCAAAATCCTCGATGATATTATAGCCGGCATCGTGGGTATGGCATGTGTCAAAGCATACTGACAGTTTTTCATTATAGTTGACACCATTGATTATCGTCGCAAGTTCCTCGAATGATTTCCCGCACTCCGAACCTTTTCCCGCCATTGTTTCTAAAGCGATTTGAACCTGTTCTTTTCCGGTTAGCACTTCATTAAGACCTTCGATAATCTTTTTAATCCCAGCCTCCTCACCGGCACCGACGTGAGCACCTGGGTGAAGGACTATTTGCTTGGCACCGATGGCTTCTGTCCGTTCGATTTCCGACCGTAAGAACCGGACGCCCAATTCAAATGTATCCGGATTGGTGGTATTTCCAATATTGATAATATAGGGAGCGTGGACAACTATTTCGGAAATTCCATTCTCCTCCATATGTCTTCTTCCCGCCTCAATATTTAAATCCTCGATTTTTTTCCTTCTAGTGTTTTGCGGGGCTCCCGTATAAATCATAAAGGTGTTGGCACCGTAAGAAATGGCCTCCTTACTTGCAGCGAGAAGCATTTCTTTGCCGCTCATTGAAACGTGCGACCCTATTTTTAACATTATTTCCTCTCCCTCTATTTATTTTTTCTTATCTAATCTGCGCTGCCGCTTCTTGATATTCTCTATTTCTGTTTGCATTTTCTTTTTATACCCTGGTTTTACCTTTTTCGGCTTTTTAATGACAGCCTTTACACGATGGTCAATCTCATCCTCTGGCTTTACTCGTGTTTTCCGGCGGTTTCGACCTTCTAGTTCAACAAATTCGTTATTTTTTAAGTCAACATTCTTAAATTGAATGCCCATCTTTTCAAGACGAATTAAAGCATCTTCATCTGATAAATCATAAATCGTTAAGGCAATCCCGGCATTTCCTGCTCTAGCGGTTCTGCCAACCCTGTGAATATAAAAATCCAAGTCAGACGGAATTTCATAGTTTATGACATGGCTTACCCCTTCAATATCAATTCCCCTTGAAGCAAGATCTGTCGCAACAATATATTGAAATTCCAAATCTTGAATCTGCTTCATCATTTTTTTTCGTTCTCTTGGAGTTAAATCTCCGTGGACTCGTCCAACCTTCAAGCCTTTTTGATATAAATAATCCGCCACCTCATCAGCCATTTTTTTCGTGTTTGTAAATACAATGGCTAAATAGGGATTGCAGGCGATGAGAGTATCATGAACAAGCCCCTTCTTATCGCGGTGTCTTGATGGAAGCAGATAATGCTCCAGGTTTTCAGCTGCCTTCCTTATCGGTTCAATCTGAATGTTTTTTGGATTCTCCATGTATTTTTTCAGAAAAGGCTTTAATTTTTCCGGAATGGTGGCGGAAAAAACATACATTTGCAGGTCTTCCGGCAGCCTTGACGCAACACGGTCAACATCTTCAATAAAGCCCATGTCCAGCATCATATCCGCTTCATCGACGACAAGAATCCGGGCTGTATGTACTAATAGCGCCTGTTCCTTTACAAGGTCGTTAATTCTGCTTGGGGTTCCGACAACAATATGAGGCTGTATTTTTAATTTCTCGATGGTCCGCTGCTTGTCTGTTCCACCTGTAAATAATTTGGCGGTAATTGTTTTCTCAGAGGGACAATGCTCAGTAATTTTTAAAATTTGTTGATAAATCTGGCTGGCAAGCTCTCTGGTAGGTGCTGTAATGACTGCTTGAACCTCTTGTCTCGAAGCATCCACCTTATCAAGGATTGGCAGCACATAGGCAAATGTTTTTCCCGTTCCGGTTTGTGATTGGCCAATCGCACTTTCCCCTTTTAATACCAACGGAATCATTCGTTCCTGAATTTCCGTCGGTTGAGTGAAGCCCAGCTTGTTCAGCGCCTCATTAATAAAGCCTTGAAAATCAAAACGTTCGAATTTAGTTTCTTTCATTTACGTACTCCTTATATAAAAATATCTTATTTTTAAGTCAAATGATCGGGAGACCTGCGATTTTCGCGTCCATCAAGTAATTATAGTAGAGTTCAAGGTAAATCTCCAGTTATTATCATCTTTTACTTTCCTGCAGCTTTTAAAACCATAAATTTCATTTGATTCTGAGTATAATACCTAAACAAAAACAAGGTGTATGCATATTGTAATTCAAGAGGGTAAAAGTGGAAATTCCGCACATGTTCAAGAGTTTTCCCCATCCGCACTTTTTCCTTTTGTAATTTCTTTTTTATGGGAAAACGGCGTCTTCATGTGCTGAAAAACGAGAGGAGGTTTTATGGTATGCAACCAGGACCTAGATTCCCAATGCCAGGGGGAATGGGACCGTTTGGCGGCGGTGGACCAATGATGGGCAGACCGGGCGGTTTATTCGGCGGGGGAAATCAAATGATGAGACCCGGCGGAGGACTGATGGGCGGTGGAAGAAATCCAATGATGGGCCCGCAAGGAAATCCCTTTGGCGGAATGGGCGGACAACAAATGGGCAGAGGCGGCGGATTACTCTCTAGGCTTTTTGGCGGAGGAAACCGCATGGGCGGACCAGGCGGAATGATGGGCGGCGGCGGACCGAGCGGCCTGATGGGGATGCAGGGTGCCGGCAGAGCCGCAGGAGGCGGCGGCGGATTGCTCCAATCCTTGTCTAACCCGGGTGGACTATCAAGTATTCTTAACAATACTCAACAGGTTATAAAGACGGCCCAGACAATAGGCCCAATGATCCAGCAGTATGGTCCATTAGTGAGAAACCTGCCAGCCTTATGGAAGTTATATCGCGGCTTAAAAAGCTCTGATTCAGATAAGGAAGAATCGAGTGAAAAGAAAAAGCAGTCAGGGGAAGAATCCTCTAGCAGCCGCTTAACATCAACAAATCGAACAACCAAAACTTCATCTAAAAAAACGAGTCGAAAAGGAACGCAGCAAACCAGTTCCGACAGGAAAAGCAGCGGAAAAAGAACACACAAGACCAGTGCGCCGGAAAAAAGACAGCACCCAAAAGGAACCTCGATACCTAAATTATATGTTTAACATAAGAATGCCGGCCACCGGCATTCTTTACTATTTTGGGCAGGAAAAATGTCTCTTTGTAATATATCTATTAGTTTTATATAATGGACATATAATCTATTAAAAATTTTTCCTTTTGGAGGACTTCATATATGCAAATCGTTAAAATTTCGCCGCGGGGTTATTGTTATGGTGTTGTTGATGCCATGGTCATTGCGAGGAATGCGGCATTAGATAAAACGCTGCCCCGGCCCATCTACATTTTGGGGATGATTGTTCACAATAAACATGTTACAGATGCCTTTGAAGAAGAAGGAATTATCACCCTTGACGGCAAGAATCGTCTTGATATCTTAGAGAAAGTTGACAAAGGGACCGTTATTTTTACAGCGCACGGTATCTCGCCAGAGGTAAGGGAACTTGCGAAAAAGAAAGGGCTAGTCGCCATTGACGCAACCTGCCCGGATGTAACCAGGACACACGACCTTATTGAAGAAAAGGCCAGGGAAGGATACCAAACGATTTACATCGGCAAAAAAGGGCATCCAGAGCCTGAAGGGGCACTTGGAGTGGCACCCGGCATGGTCCACCTTGTGGAAACACCTGCTGATGTCGAAGCATTGAATCTCGATTATGATAAACTCATTGTCACTAATCAAACAACCATGAGCCAATGGGATGTTTTCGATACGATGGAAAAGGTAAAAGAAAAATATCCTCATGTTGAGGTATTTAATGAGATTTGCCATGCCACCCAAATCCGTCAGGAAGCTGTTGCCGAGCAGGCTAAACAAGCGGATGTCACCATTGTCGTCGGTGATCCAAAAAGCAACAATTCTAATCGCCTTGCTCAGGTTTCTGAGGAAATTGCTGGTACAACAGCATATAGGATTGCTGATATTACAGAACTTGACATCGATTGGATTAAGGACGCCAAAAACGTGGCTGTTACTGCGGGTGCATCAACTCCGACACCAATTACGAAGGAAGTCATCACGTTCCTTGAACAATTCGATCCAAATAACGAAGCTACATGGGAACGCAAGAAAAACGTTCCATTGGCAAAAATCTTGCCTAAGGTAAAAAAAGAGAGCTAAGTGAGTAGGCTGACATAAGTCAGCCTATTCTTATATGAATTGAAAAGGATCGGTATGAATTTGTGAAGGAAAAATCTCCACTTCATAGCCTGCTTCTTGGCATAATATCTGCAACGTTTTGGTCAGGCCTTTTTTCATGACCTTTTCAACATTATGTCCTGGGTCAATCATATTCAAGCCATCCATCATCGCATCATGAGCGGTGTGATAATAAATATCCCCTGTCACATAAACATCGGCCCCTTTATATTTGGCATGGGAATAATATTTATTGCCATCTCCACCTAATACAGCGGCCTTCTTCACTCTTGCCTGCATATCGCCCACCACGCGGACTCTGTCCACCTCAAGAGCCACTTTTACCTTTTCGGCAAACTCCTCTAACGTCATTTCCGGAATCTTTCCAATTCTTCCTAGCCCAAGTACCTCTCCTTTATTTTCAAGCGGATAAACATCATAGGCCACTTCCTCATATGGATGAGCTTTAATCATAGCGGTGATTACCTTTTTTAAGATAGGCTCAGGTACAATCGTTTCAATCCGAACCTCTTCGACCGTTTCTGGCTCCCCAGGCTTACCGATAAAAGGATTCGTATCCTCCCCCGGCAAAAATCGGCCAGTACCGCTTGCCGTAAATGAGCAATGGCTATAGCTGCCAATAAAACCTGCACCGGCATTCCCAAGCGCCTGTCTTAGTTCATCAGCATGACTGACAGGCACAAACACCACTAATTTCTTTAGTTTTGTATCAAAAGTAGGAACTAAAACCTCAGCATCCTCCAACCCTAAGGCTTCAGCCAGCCAATCATTTACCCCGCCCTTGGCCACATCTAGGTTGGTATGAGCTGCGTATACAGCAATATCATGTTTGATCAATTTCTCAATTAACTGCCCTTGAACAGTATCAGTAATAATATTTTTTAGTGGTCGGAAAATCGGCGGGTGATGAGCAATAATAAGCTGAGCCTTTTTTTCAATGGCCTCATCAATGACGGAATCAAGAACGTCCAAGGCAATCATTACCCGTTCTACCTTTTGATTAAGGCGTCCAATTTGCAGGCCGATTTTGTCGCCTTCCATTGCCAGACTCTTTGGCGCAAATTTTTCAAACAGCTGAATAATTTCATGACCATTAGCTTTTTTCAATTTTCAATGCCTCCTCCACAAGTTTTAGCTTATCTTCTATTTCCTTTCTTTTCTCAACTGTTTCAGGGGTCGCAGCAGCGTTTTCTAACTGTTTTTTAACTCTTTCCCAATTGCTGCTTTCAGACAGCCATTTTTTCTTAAAGATCTCATTTTGGTTCTGAATGAGAAATGGTCCCATTAACAGCTCCATCTCCATTTTATTCTTTTGATAAGGGCGTTCTGCATTACCTTTTTCAGCAACTAAAATCTCATAGGTTTTGCCGTCTTCCTCAAGAATTTCTTCAGCAATCAACTCCCATTCATTTTCCAAAAACCATAAACGGATGGAAATGGCGCTAATGTTTGGCTGTAGCACAAGCCTCTTGACGGTTTCAAGCTTTTCTTTTCCATTTTCTAAAATACTGGCAATCAAAGCGCCACCCATGCCGGCAATCGTAATGCAATCTATTTCACCAGATTCGATAACCTCGAGGCCGTCTCCCATCCTGACTGAAATTCTATCTGACAGTCCTTCTGCCATTACATTGCTTTTTGCAGATTGATATGGACCTTTCGCTACTTCACCGGCAACGGCAAACGGAATGCCAGCGTTTTTTACTAAGTAACTAGGCAGATAGGCATGATCAGAACCAATATCTGCTAATCTTGCCTCTTTTGGAACGTATTTCGCAACAGCCGTCAAACGCATTGATAATTTTTCTGCATTCAAATTAACACACCTGCTTTTCAATATGTATGCCTTAATAATATAAAAGGTCCTTTACAGATGCAAAGGACCTTTTGTCAAATTATTTAAGTTTCGATAACCAATCTGCCATTGCAGCAGCTTTATCCTCGGGAACAAGACCTGCAGGCATGGCGCCTTTACCGTGAGTCACGATGTTTTTAAGTTCTTCTTTAGAAAGCTTGTCGCCAACACCTTTTAACGGAGGACCTACAACCCCTTGGTATTGATCGCCGTGACAGCCAATACAAGTTGTTTTATAAATGTCTTCTGGCTTAGATGCAGCCACTTCTGTTTTCTCACTGCCTTTGCCTTCACCTTTCTCAGCAGCAAGCTCCTTACTATCCCCTAGTCCTTTAAAAGACAAAGTGAACATAAGGACAATCCCAAAAACCATGATGAGAATGTAAGGAATTACCGGATTCTTTTTCATAATTTTACCTCCCTATGTATAAACATCTGTAAATAAATAAAACCGCCTACAAACAACTACTATTTTACTTGAAAATGAACAGAAGGAAAAGCCCTAATGTTATTTTATCACTATAATCTTTTAAAAAAAGAGCAAAGAGGCTAAAATAATTATTTATTTCAGCCTCTTTGTTATATTTCCCAATTATTTTTTTGCTATGAATAGTCTGTTGATTTCCGCTTCAGGGGCTCGCTTTCCGCGGGCGTTGCGGGGAGCCTCCTCGGCGCTTTAGCGCCTGCGGGGTCTCCCCTGCCCCGTACTCCCGCAGGAGTCTCGCCCCTTCCGCTCCAATCAACAGAGTGTGAAAAATAACATTTTGCCTTTATAGGGCCTGTTTTAACAACCAATTAATCTTGAAATCACCATCCGCTGGACTTCGGAGGTTCCTTCGCCTATTTCCAGAAGCTTGGCATCACGCATCATTCTCTCCACATGATATTCCTTCATATAGCCATAGCCGCCGTGAATTTGGACTGCTTGGCTGGTAACTTCCATACATATTTCGGATGCGTATAATTTACACATTGCTGCTTCCTTTGAAAATGTTCTTCCTTGATCCTTTAACCAAGCCGCCTTATAGACCATATTGCGGGCTAGCTCGATTTTCATTGCCATGTCAGCCAGCTTAAATTGAATAGCTTGGAAAGTTGAAATTGATTTGCCAAACTGTTTTCTTTCCTTAGCATAGGCTAGCGCTTTCTCGTAAGCACCCTGAGCTATCCCGACAGCCATGGCGCCGATTCCAATTCTGCCGCCATCAAGGGTAATTAAAAATTGCTTAAAACCCTCGCCTCGTTTTCCCAGCAGGTTTTCCACAGGTACTTTGACATCCTCTAGGACAAGCTCAGTTGTATTGGAGGAATTTAAGCCCATTTTTTCGTAATTATCAATTACTGTAAATCCAGCTGTATTCGTTGGAACAATGATGGCACTGATTTCTTTTTTACCGTTTGTTTCATTCGTTACAGCCGTTAGTGCCAAATGCTTGGCATAACTGGCATTCGTGATGAAACATTTATTTCCGTTGATGACAAACTGGCCATCCGTTTCCTTTGCGGTTGTTTTAGTTCCCCCGGCATCGGATCCGGCATTTGGCTCTGTCAATCCAAAGGCACCTAACGATTCGCCTGTGCAAATGGGTCTTAAATAGGTTTGCTTTTGCTCTTCTGTACCAAATAAGTTTAAAGGAGCGCCCCCTAAGGAAATATGCGCTGAATAAGTGATGCCTGTTGAACCGCAAACTCTGCTTAACTCTTCCACCACAATCGCAAAACTAACAGTGTCTGCCCCTCCCCCGCCGTATTCCTCTGGGAAGGGAAGTCCCATCATTCCCATTTCTGCCATTTTTTTAAACACATCTGTCGGAAACTGTTTTGTTCTGTCACGTTCTATTGCATCTGGCGCAACCTCTTCTTCTGCAAACTGGCGTATTGTCTTTTTAATCATTTGTTGTTCAGATGTTAAGTCAAAGTTCAAGTCCATCTCCCCCTAATCACCTATGTATACGCTTACAAATATATTATATTCTTTTCACCTGACAATTCTCAACCTTAATAAATTTTAGAAAATAAAATATTATCTGAATACGGATTGATAAACTCATTCACGTAGGGCATTTAGCACTACAAACCTTATCTGAATAGGAAGAATTGACTTTAGTTCACCTTTTTTACGATAATAATTAAGTTGTTATTTGGGGGGAAATACCAATTGGCCCATTTGCAAAATGAGAGACAATTCAGTAAAATAGAAAACAAAGAGAAAGAGCTTTCAAAAAAATAAATGAAAACTCGCCGATTGGCGAGTTCGTTAGGACGAAGATAGAGGCGTAGTTGAATTTATACTTTCTTATTAGCTAAAAAAAATAGTTTACTTCTTGTAAGAAGTAAACTATCTTTTGAGCCTTATTCCAAGAAATCTTTAAGGCGTTTACTGCGGCTTGGGTGACGCAGTTTCCTTAATGCTTTTGCTTCAATCTGCCGGATTCGCTCGCGGGTGACACCAAAAACCTTGCCGACCTCTTCGAGGGTGCGGGTACGGCCGTCATCCAGCCCAAAACGAAGGCGAAGAACATTTTCTTCCCGGTCCGTCAGGGTATCGAGAACATCTTCAAGCTGCTCCTTTAATAACTCGTAAGCAGCATGCTCTGAAGGGGATGTAGCATCCTGATCCTCGATGAAATCTCCAAGATGTGAGTCATCTTCTTCACCAATTGGTGTTTCAAGTGAGACAGGTTCCTGGGCAATTTTTAAAATTTCCCTTACCTTATCAGGTGTCAGGTCCATATCTTCGGCAATTTCTTCCGGAGTTGGTTCGCGGCCTAAATCCTGCAGCAACTGACGCTGAACACGAATAAGCTTGTTAATTGTCTCTACCATATGCACTGGTATCCGGATTGTTCTCGCCTGATCGGCAATGGCGCGGGTAATCGCTTGGCGAATCCACCATGTGGCATATGTACTAAATTTAAAGCCTTTACGATAATCAAATTTTTCAACCGCTTTGATAAGACCCATATTTCCTTCCTGGATAAGGTCAAGGAACAGCATGCCACGGCCAACATAGCGTTTTGCAATACTAACAACAAGACGGAGGTTTGCTTCAGCAAGGCGCCGCTTTGCTTCTTCATCACCTTGTTCAATGCGGTGGGCTAAGTTAATTTCTTCTTCAGCAGAGAGCAAATCAACCCGGCCAATTTCCTTTAGGTACATACGAACAGGGTCGTTGATTTTTACACCTGGAGGTACACTGAGATCATTTAAATCAAATTCATCGCCATCATCATCTTTTGATAGCGCCTTGATGCTTGGATCATCATCGTCCTCATCATCACTATCACCAACTAATTCAATTCCCTGGTCGCCAAGGAATTCGTAAAACTCATCCATCTGGTCGGATTCCACTTCGAAATTTGCCATTTTCTCGGCAATATCATCATAGGCAAGGACACCAACTTTTTTACCCAATGCGGTTAACTGGTCTTTCACTTGCTCAAGGGTCAATTCATTCTCGACCTCGCTTGCACGTGCTGATTTTTCAGCAGCCATACGGGGGTCCCCTCCTTCAATTAATCAAACACACTAAATTACTCTATAGTGATTTACGCAATTGATTGATTTCATTTCCAATCGCAGCAGCCAGCCTAAAATCACTGTGTCGCTCCGCTTCTTTTAACTCAGCTTCTTTTTCCTTTATTTTTAACAATTTTTTATGTTTCAACACCTGTTTGATATAATCAGTTAATTCCTGATGACTTAATTCATCATTAATTGACATCATTTCGATGTTGGCAACTATTCTTCTTAGATTTTCATCATGAATATAGGATAAAAATGCGCTTGAATCAGGGTTAATATGTTCTTCGTAAAATGCCAAAAGATAGGTTATGATTGCCTGATGTTCATCTTCGTTAAACGTATCGCCCTGTAGTAACTCCTGTACCTTATAGGTGTTATCCCTGCTTTTTAGCATATGGGCAATGAGACATCTTTCTGCCCGATAATACGCAGGTTTTAATTCATTTACTTTTTTTTGCACTAGAATCGGCTTAGATTTTGGTTCGTTCTTACCAATTTCCTTTTTCTTCTCCGCAAAATATATCTGCTGTTCCTGCTGTTTTAAGCTATCTAATGATAGGGAAAACTCTGCTGCAATTTGCCGCAAATAATGATCCTTTTCAACGGCTTTTGTTAATTTGCTGATTTCTTTTACTATTTGTTCGATATAAGCAAGCCTATCTCCTTCATTCTGAAGATTTTTTCCTCTTCGAAAATAAAGAATTTTAAAAGCCATCCAAGTTAAACTTGCTCCAATTACCTCGCCGCGAAATTTCTCCGGACTGTTCTTCTTTATATATTCATCCGGGTCCATGCCATCAGGCATTAAAGCTACTTTTATTTGAAAGCCTGCATCGTTCAAATGGTTGCCTGCTCGAAACGCTGCTTCAATTCCTGCTTTATCTGAATCATAGCAAATAGTGATGGTTTGCGCGCTTGTACGCAAAAGGGCGATATGATCATCAGTCAACGATGTCCCCATTGTCGCAATGCCATTTTCGATTCCGGCGCGGTCAGCGGAAATCACATCTGCAAACCCTTCAAATAAAACTGCCTGCTGGGATTTTTTTATGCTGGGCTTAGCCAAGTTGTAATTGTATAAAATTTTGCTTTTATTAAAGATTGCTGTTTCGGGACTGTTTAAATATTTGGGCTCATCAGCCCCTAGTGTTCTCCCTGAAAAAGCAATCGTATTTCCGTTTCTGTTGAATATCGGAAACATAATTCGGTCCCTAAATCGATCAAAGTATGTTCCATCTTTTTCACGTTTAATGATGAGTCCGGCTTTTTCCATCCATTCGGGAGAAAAATCCCGTTTCGTTAGGAACTTATAAACAAAATCCCACGAATTCAAGGAATAACCAATTTGAAATTTTTCAATCGACTCATGTGTAAATCCTCTTCCAAGCAGATACTCTAATGCATGCTGTCCTTCTTTTGTATTTACCAGCAAGTGATGATAAAATTTACGTAACAGCTCGTGAGCATCAAGCATGGCCTGAAGTTCATCAGAAATTTTTTTCTCGGAGTGAGCGGAGGATAAATTTATTTCAAGATTAATATTTCCTCGAGCAGCCAGTTTCATAGCCGCTTCCTGAAATGAAATTCCCTCTAGTTCCATTAAAAAAGAAAAAACATTTCCGCCTGCACCGCAGCCAAAGCAATGGAAGATTTGTTTGTCAGGCGATACTGAAAATGACGGGGTGCTCTCTCCATGGAAAGGACATAATCCGAAGTAATTTCGCCCCTGCTTTTTCAACCCGACATAATCGCTGATTACCTCGACAATATCAACAGCCTGACGAATTTGTTCTATTTTTTCTTCGGCAATACGGTCTGCCATGAAAACAACTCCATTGGTATACAGGTATTCAACACCTTCATTTTAAATTCCTGCAAATTTCGACAAAATTTTTGTTAATTCCGCCGTAAATTTTTCCGATCCGCTAAACGAAAAGGTTTTGGACCTTTACCGTAAACTCCCTTCCTTCTAGCCTTCGCGTTAAGGAACTTTTCCTTGTTTTAGTGGTCAAAGGAGGCGATAAAAAATATGTCAATGGCGAATTTCTTTGCAATTTCGACAATCTCCGCCTTGACCGGGAAGGAATCAGCATGGACATAAATTGTCGGGTGGTCTCTCACCATTTTATTAATTCTACATCACTCCGAATATTCCTTCTTTCCAGATTAATTTTATTGGGAAAACTCACCGATTTACGAGCAGGCAAACGGGTTATGGAGAAATTTTCCCGATAAAATAAGAATTTCAAAAAAAAATTCCTTAGAGTGAAAAAAAGGATTTATGTCGAATTTTTTTTTGTAGGTCCCCTTGACATCTCACAGTAAATAGTTTATTCGTTCAAATGCAAGTCTAAACCTAAAAACATATATTTTTATCACAATTTTTTATTATAGTATATTCGTTATCATTTTGCTATAACTTTTTATTTATTATTTTTTTACCCAATAAGCAAAAAACACATAATCATAAGATTATGTGCTATGGCCTGCCTTTTTGGATATAGTTTAAAATAACATTGGCCGTCTCTTCAACTGCTTTATTGGTTACATCAACAACAGGACAATTAATTTTCTGTACTACCTTTTCAAAAAAATTCAACTCTTCTTTTATCCTGTCAATGTTTGCATAGCTAGCCTGATCATTTAATCCTAAAGAAAGCAGTCTTTCTCTTCTTATGTTATTTAACTTTTCCGGACTGATTTTTAAGCCAAAGCATTTCTCTTTCGGGACTTTATAAAGTTCTTCCGGCGGATCAACCTCTGGAACAAGCGGGACATTGGCCACTTTTAGGCGTTTGTGGGCTAAATACTGGGATAAAGGAGTCTTTGAGGTTCGAGATACACCTATTAGCACAATATCTGCCTTTAAAATCCCTCTAGGATCACGCCCGTCATCATACTTTACAGCAAATTCAATTGCCTCCACCTTTTTAAAATAATCCTCATCCAATTTGCGGACCAGCCCTGGTTCACACAATGGTTCTTTGCCGCTGAAGCTTTGAATTTGATCGATAATCGGGCCAATTAAATCCACAGCTGAGATTCCTTCTATATCTGTTCTTTCTTTCATGTATGTACGCATTTCAGGTTTGACAAGTGTATATGCCACCATTGCATGATCTAAAGAAACAAGTGACAAGACTTCATCAATATTTTCCTTATCTTCTACATAAGGGAATCTCTTTAATGTCATCCCGGATCCATTAAATTGACTGATAGCCGCTTTTGTTACTAATTCGGCCGTTTCACCTACTGAATCTGATACCACATAAATCACTGGCGAGACCATTCCCAAATCAACTCCTTCTTATTACCAAACTTTTATTCATCATCACCTAACGCAACAAAGGCTTTGGTAATGTTCGTTTTCGTTACTCTGCCGATCACTTCAAAGCCTTTTTCGGTTTCTCTCACTACCGGCAGTGCATCTATTTGTTTTTCAATTAACTTTTTCGCAACTTCAATAAGCAGGTCATCCCGCTCGCACATGGTTATATTGGGCATTCTTGTCATGATGATATTGACAGGAATGGTCGTTAACTCTTGTTTCCCAATGCTTGCCCGAAGCAAATCTTTTCTGGATAGAACTCCAACCAAAACAGTATTTTGGTCGACCACAAATAATGTCCCGACATCCTCAAGGAACATGGTGCAAATAGCATCATAAACCGAGACGTTTTCACTTACGACAACCGGGATGGATTGGTAGTCCCTCACATATATTCGTTGAAGATTTTCCGTTAATAATTGCGCTCCTGATTTTCCTGTATAAAAATATCCGACCCGGGGCCTGGCATCTAAAAAACCAGCCATTGTCAAAATAGCAAGATCCGGCCTTAATGTAGCTCTGGTTAAGTTCAATTGGTCGGCGATATGCTCTCCTGTGATCGGTCCATTTTCCTTTACTATATCTAATATCAGCTCTTGGCGTTTTGTCAGTTCGATTGTCCTCACCACCCTTTTAATTCCTGAAAGTATCCCGGAAGCCTCTTATTTAGCAATATTATATACTAAATGCTAACTAATTGAAATGAATCGGCTGTGAACTACAAATGAAACCTAGCCGATTGAAAGTCCGATAGGACGGTTCATGAGGCGTAGTTGAATATATAATTTCCTCCTATTAGCCAAATAGGAAAAGGTGCGGGTTTCCGCACCTTTTTCTTAGAATGATACCTTTTCTTGTAAGAATGCAGCAAGCTCCGCTATTGGAACCCTTGTTTGTTCCATGGTGTCGCGGTCTCTGACGGTAACCATTTGATCTTCCTGGGAATCAAAATCATATGTGATACAGAATGGAGTACCGATTTCATCATGGCGGCGGTATCGTTTACCGATAGAGCCTGCTTCATCATAATCTACGTTAAAGTGTTTTGCTAATCGTTCAAATACTTCTCGTGCACCATCGGAAAGCTTCTTTGAAAGCGGAAGAATTGCTGCCTTAAACGGTGCGAGAGCAGGATGGAAACGCATAACTGTTCTAGATGTTCCATCTTCTAACTGCTCTTCATCATAAGCATCGATTAAGAAAGCCAACGTTACCCGGTCTGCACCAAGGGAAGGCTCAATGCAGTATGGAATATATCGTTCATTTGTTTCCGGATCAATATAATTGAAATCCTCACCGGAATGTTGCATATGCTGCTTTAAATCATAATCAGTTCTAGAGGCAACACCCCAAAGCTCACCCCACCCAAACGGGAATTTATATTCAAAATCAGTTGTAGCATTGCTGTAATGGGACAGTTCGTCTTCGGAATGGTCGCGAAGTCTTAAGTTTTCTTGGTTAAGACCTAATGACATGAGCCATTTTTCCGCAAATTGCTTCCAATAATCAAACCATTTTAGTTCCTCTCCTGGTTTGCAGAAGAATTCCAACTCCATTTGCTCAAATTCTCTTGTACGGAAGGTAAAGTTACCCGGTGTAATTTCATTACGGAAGCTTTTACCGATTTGGGCAATACCGAATGGCAGTTTCTTACGCATTGTCCGCTGTACATTTTTAAAGTTTACGAAAATACCTTGAGCTGTTTCCGGACGAAGAAAAATTTCATTTGCACTCGTTTCCGTAACACCCTGGAATGTTTTAAACATAAGATTAAATTGGCGAATGCCGGTGAAATCGTGGCTGCCGCAGTCTGGGCAGGCGATATTATGCTCTTTAATCAGCTCTTCCATTTTTTCAAACGGAAGGCCATCGACTACCATCTCAATTCCTTTTTCTTCAAGCGCATTTTCAATCAATTTATCAGCACGGTGACGGGCTTTACAGTTTTTGCAGTCAATCATTGGATCGTTAAAGTTGCCGATATGCCCTGAAGCTTCCCATGTTCTCGGGTTCATGAGGATTGCCGCATCTAAGCCAACATTATATGGTGACTCCTGAACAAACTTTTTCCACCAGGCAGCTTTTATATTATTTTTAAACTCGACACCTAAAGGACCGTAATCCCAAGTGTTCGCAAGTCCGCCGTAAATTTCAGACCCAGGAAAAATAAAACCTCTGTGCTTAGCGTGTGAGACAACCTGTTCCATTGTTACACTCATCGTAATAACTCCTTTTTCATATTCTTAATAAATAAAAAAACTCCCGTCCCTATGCCTATAATAAGCATAGGGACGAGAGTTACCCGCGGTTCCACCCTATTTGCTGCCCTAAATAGCAGCCACCTTAATACAACTTTGCTCAAGAACGCCTTCCTTAATACTCTATACCCTAGCTTACACTATCCTAGGTTCGCTTTTATAGAGGAGACTAAGTACTACTTTCTGTCAACGCAAATATTAATTTTAAAGCTAATATTAACCAAAATTTTGAACAATGTCAACATCGCATTTATAAAAGATTACGAAACTGCCCCATCGAGTCAAGGAATTTCTTTGTCTTCAAATGAAGCCCAGAATATTCTTCATAATAAACCGAAATAACTTTCTTCAGTTCCGCCTTTGTTTCATCTTTAACAGAGATATTTCCTAATCTAGACAAATCGAAATAATAAAACAACCTTAATAATTTTACCGCTGCTTGTGACAGTTTTATATGATAGGGATCTTTGGCTAAACATCGGTGACAGATAAACCCGCCTTCCCGGATCGAAAAAGAAAAATGCCCGTCTGTGCTTCCACAAACGGAACATTGATTCAATATAGGATATAATCCTAAAACATTCAACATTTTCATCTCATAGATATTCACAAGAATATCAGCATCAAAGCCTTCATTCATATAGTGAAGGGTCTGATAAAGCAATTCAAAATGAAAAGGATTAGGCTTTTTCTCCTCAGTACATTTATCCGTTAGTTCGACAATATAACTTGCATATGCGGTTAGAAAAATATCTTCCCCAATCGATCGCATCGAGGAAATGACTTCACCCTGCTGAAGGCCTCCTAGGCCTGTTCCTTTTTGAACGAGGAAGTAACCGTGAGTGAATAACTGGGTAATAGCTGAAAGACGGCTATTAGGCTTTTTAGCTCCACGGGCCATAAAGCCAACCTTTCCCCATTCCCTTGTATATAGTGTAATAATTTTGTTTGTTTCACCATAATCTGTTGTTCTAATGACGATGCCTTCACATTTCTGAAGCATGATTGTCACCTTCTTCAGGCGCGTGACTTGCTTATGAAACTGGAAAATCGATTTGAGCTAGCTCTTCATTCAGATTACCGGGTATTTCTTGGTTTTCCTTCTCAAGCTCTTTAAAGAGAAGATATGTGTCAATATTACCTGTTTGGCTAAATATTTTCCACGTAAAATCCAACATGAAAACCCCACCTTTCGATATTTAGACTAGCGTTACAGTTCAAACTTTACAATTATCATAGCCTGCCTACGCATTAATCATAAGACGTAAATTTTGTTAAAACTGATTATGCATATTCTTGAAAGAGTGTTAATACTTTAATTAAAGTGATTCACTAATATTCGTTTTCATTAAAGCCATATTCACGAAGCTGGGACATTCTATTGCGCCAATCCTTTTGAACCTTTACCCACAGTTCCAAAAAGACTTTGGAACCTAGAAGGTTTTCAATATCAACACGAGCACGCTTGCCTATTTCCTTCAGCATGCTTCCCTGCTTGCCAATGATAATCCCTTTTTGTGAATCACGTTCGACAATAATGGTTGCCATGACATGAATAATGTCTTTATTCCCCTGCCGTTCCATTTTATCAAGAACAACAGCCAAGGAATGAGGGATTTCCTCCCTTGTTAAATGAAGGGCTTTTTCCCTGATTAACTCTGTAATGATAAAGCGTTCCGGATGATCGGTTACCTGATCGGCAGGATAGTATTGCGGCCCTTCAGGAAGAATCGCTTTAATTTGCTCAAGCAGTCTTTCGACATTATTTCCTTCCAGTGCAGAAATTGGCACAATTTCTTGAAAAGCATACTTTTCTTTATACAATTCAATAATCTGCAACAGCTCATCAGGGTGAACTTGATCAATTTTATTAATGACGAGAAAGACTGGTGTATTAATGGTTTGAAATTTTTCAAGAATAAATTCTTCACCACGCCCAAAACCTTCTTCGGCATTGACCATAAATAAAACTAAGTCCACTTCTTTAAGAGTATTTTGGGCAACCTTCATCATGAAGTCACCTAGTTTATGTTTTGGTTTATGGATACCAGGGGTATCAATAAACACCATTTGGGCGTCTGAAAGGGTCAGAACTCCTTGGATTTTATTGCGCGTTGTTTGCGGCTTGTCGCTCATGATGGCGATTTTTTGGCCGATTACCCGATTCAGAAAAGTTGATTTTCCAACGTTCGGGCGGCCAATAATGGATATAAACCCTGATTTATAATCTGTTCCTGAACTCGTATTATTTACCATTTAAATCCTCCGGCGAAAAAGCACCTGGCAATAACTGTTCTACTGTGGTCTCTAGAACATCCCCTTTAAGGTTGGTTAAAACCACCTTCATTTCCCTAGGGCATAATTCTGCAATGACCTGCCTGCAGGCCCCGCATGGCGAGCATGGCCGATCAGTATCAGCAACAACGGCCATCATTTGATATTGCCGGTCGCCTTCTGAAAACGCTTTAAAAATAGCAGTCCTCTCTGCACAGTTACACATACTGTAGGCGGCATTCTCAATATTACAGCCATGATATACTTTACCATCTGTTGTTAAAAGCGCTGCTCCCACGCCAAACTTAGAATAAGGAACATAAGCTTTTTCTCTTGCTTTTTTAGCTTCTTCGATTAGTTGTTCGATGTTCACTAGTCTTCTTTCCTTTCCAGCAGGAGTCCTGCTGTTTCTTTATTTTACCTCAAATTTTCCAAAAAAACATTATTTGTAAAGAAAAAAATAAAAAATTTAAAATAGTTGAAATATTCTTAAAAATAGTTTTTTCTAAGAAGAAGCTGTTTAGTCATTTTACCTAAATCAAGCGGCCATTTCAAATCCTGTAATCAAAAGCTTACAAAAACAATTCCAAGAAATAGGGTAAAAATATGACGATTCCTATTACAAGTGTAATAATGGCAAAAATGAACACTCCTCCGGCAGCAATGTCCTTAGCCTGTTTAGCAAGAGGTTTATACTCATTTGTTACCAGGTCTACTACGCGTTCAATTGCTGTATTCAGTAATTCCAACGAAAACATGCCGCCAATTGAAACGAGAATAAACAGCCATTCTATTTTAGTAATAGAGAAGAACAAGCCAAAGGCAATCACAATAACAGCGCTTATTGCATGAAAACGCATATTTCTTTCCTGCTTTAAGGCCGTCACAATTCCTTCTATGGCATAGGCAAAGGTGTGCCAAATTTTTTTGCGTTTAGGCTTATCTAGCGAGTCCATATTCATTTAAAATTTCCTTCTGCAGAGAGAACATTTCTTTTTCCTCTTCCTCTGTCATGTGGTCATACCCTAATAAATGGAGAAATCCATGCACAGCTAAAAAGCCAAGTTCCCTTACGAAAGGATGGCCATATTCTTCTGCCTGCTCCATTGCCTTAGGAACTGAAATGATAATATCTCCCAATACCCTTGGCATCTCAGCGCCCTCAATTTCTATTTCTCCCTCACCTAACTCTTCCATGGCAAATGAAATCACATCAGTTGGCGCGTCCTTATCACGGTATTCACGATTAATTTCTTGGATTCTTTGATTTGTCACAAAGGTAACCGAAACTTCACTATGTTCTTCAATGCTTAGCTTATTTGCTGCAAAATTTAGTAACCTTTCAACATCAAGCATCTGTTGGTCAGACAGCTGCTCTGTTTCATCTAATGAATCAATAAGTAATGTCATGCTTGTTTCACCTTCTTTGTTAGCTCAGGATATTCAATTCTAGAATGAAAGATCCCCTTTAATGTTTCACATAATGTGAAAGTGACAGTTTCAATTTCCTTCATGGTCAGATCACATTCATTTAATTGCCCATCTTGAAGACGGTCAGCCACAATTTTTTTCACAAGAGACTCAATCAACTCTGGCGTAGGCTGTGATAAGGACCGTACTGCAGCCTCAACACTATCTGCAATTCCCACCACGGCCGATTCCTTTGACTGTGCCTTCGGACCGGGATAACGGAAATCATCTTCCCTTACATCAGAATCGGCCTGAAGCGCTTTATGATAGAAAAACTTCAGTAAGGTGGTCCCATGATGCTGTTCCGCGATTTCAATTATTTCCTTTGGCATATGGCACTTCTTTAGCATATTCGAACCATCCGTTACATGGGCAATGATGATGCTCGCGCTTTTATCCGGCGGCAGACGGTCATGCGGATTATCATGGTGGATTTGATTTTCGATAAAAAAGTTTGGCCGCCGCGTTTTGCCTATATCATGATAATAGCTTCCTACCCTTGCCAGCAAACCATTTGCACCAATAGCTTCGCAGGCAGACTCCGCTAAATTTGCAACCATCACGCTATGATGATAGGTCCCAGGGGCCTCCATTAAGATTTTCCTTAAAAGCGGATGATTTGGATTCGATAATTCGATCATCCTAATGGTTGATAGTATGCCGAAACTTGCCTCAAAAAAAGGCAGTAAGCCAATCGTCAACACCGCAGAGGCAATACCTGATACAAGGGCTGTAATAAAATAATACCCATATTCCAAGCCGGAATATTGCCCGTTTGGCAAATACATTAAAGCCAAAATGGTCAACAGATTCACTACTGCAGAAAATATCCCAGCCTGCAGAATTTTTGACCGCTGGTTTTGATTACTTAAAAATAATATGCCTCCCAAAGCACTGAATAAAATATAGATACCTTCTGAAAAGTTTAATGTCCCCGATACGCCTTCATTAAATAATACACTGCCGCAAACTGCAAGGATGATAGAGGTCATAATAGCCAGCTTTTCATCAATTAAAATTTTTATCATCATCCCAGCCAAGGCTGCAGGAAATAGATAGCCAATCGCTGAATAATTAAATACTTGCAGCATACTGAGTATTTTCAATAAAAAAATTGATAGAATGAAAATCATCCCGAACAATAACAAAAAGTTTTGTCTCTTTTCGGGGAGCGATTTCATTTGGTAAAAGTAACAATAAAGCGATGTAAGTATAATGCTTATTAAAACAACTAATCCAATGAACGGCTTAAAGGATTTTTCGTTATGTAGCAGTCCAACAAGCTTCAATTGACGGTAAATATCCTGGTTTATGAGTTTCCCTTCTTCTACAATAATTTGCCCTTGTAGAATCTTAACGGGTTCAACACTTTCCGCCGCCTGCCTCCTAAGTTCTTCGGTCGCAGAAGGGTCATAAAATTCATTTTGGATCACAGCATACCTGCCAAGATCAATTGCCGCAATTCTCATATTCTCACTCAATGCTGAATATTTTACCTCTTCCTCAACCCTTTTTTTAGCATTTTCGACTTCATCCGCAGATATTCTTTTCGTCATTACATTGTTTATGGCGGTTACCGTTAAATCTTTTGCAATGGACAATTCTTCGTTATTTGCCTGAACTAATGCGGAAAAAACCTGTTCGGATAAATCCTTCGATACCGTCGGCGTTAATTTCGACTTAAGCATCGTAACTTTTTCTGAAACACTTGGCTCTATAATTTGTGGCGGCTCCTCAGAAGCCTCTGCAGCCTGCTTTTTTTTATTATCCTTTACTTCATCATTTACTTCAGCCGCAGCGCTGAAAATGGAGGTAATTAGGTCAACGCGGTTTTGCGTATATTCATTTTTTAATGTATAGACAGCCTGAACCTGGTCGCGCGCCTCTTTTCTTTTCTTCTCCGTGCTTTGCTTATCCTCGACTGTCCCTGGAGACCGTATCGTTTTTCCTGCCACTGAAAACAATTCAATATCCAGCTTTTCCGGCTTTACGTTGTTAAACATAGCTGTGAAAAGAACAATTCCTAATACCAGGAAAAAAAGAATACGAAAGAATGTATTATCCAGCAGTTTGCGAATTCGAATGAAATGCTCCTGCAGTTTTTCCAACTATATCCCTCCAACCACGTTTCCCTGAATTATCAAGTCTTTACACTTATGTTATTTATTGATTTTAGATGAAAGCTTGCTTTATGTAAAATGATAACAGTTTTCCCGTCAAGTTTCATCCTCAAAAAAAAAGGAATCACTTTTATATATAGTGAGTTCCCTTCAAGCCCATCTTATTTTTCCTGTTTTTCGTATGCCAATATGATTCTTCCGACAAGCGGGTGGCGAACGACATCGACCGCTTCAAAATAGACGAAGGAAATGCCCTTTATATTTTGTAGAATTTCCTCAGCCTCAACTAGGCCTGATTTAGCTCCTTTTGGCAAGTCTATCTGGGTTCGGTCACCTGTAATGACCATTTTTGAGCCGAATCCAAGTCTTGTCAAGAACATTTTCATTTGCGCATGTGTCGTATTTTGCGCTTCATCCAGGATAACGAAAGCATCATCAAGCGTCCGTCCCCTCATATACGCAAGCGGAGCAATTTCGATTGTCCCCCGTTCGATAAGCCTTCCTGTATGTTCTGCCCCCAATATATCATGGAGCGCGTCATACAATGGCCGTAAATATGGGTCGACCTTTTCTTTTAAATCGCCAGGAAGAAATCCAAGACTTTCTCCTGCTTCAACAGCAGGGCGAGTTAAAATGATTTTATTAACCTGTCCATTTTTTAGGGCGTTAACGGCCATAACAACGGCTAAATACGTTTTTCCTGTACCAGCAGGGCCAATTCCAAACACTAAATCATTTTTCTTAATCGAGTTGATATATTGCCTTTGGCCAAGCGTTTTAACACGGATGGATTTTCCTTTAACGTTTTTGCCGATTTCTTCCTCATATAGATTCACAAAGTAATCAAGGGTGCCCTTTTGAGCCATTTGCACGGCATATAAGACATCTCGCCCGCTAATGGCAATTCCCTTTCGGATGACAAACATTAAGCGGTCGAGTATTTGCCCAGCAAGAGAAACCTGCTCCTCATCTCCTGAGAGGTTGAGCGACTCACCCCTTGTAATAATCGAAACATTAAGCTCTTGTTCAATAATTTTTAAATGTTGGTCTGAAGTTCCGAGCAGCGCCATTGCTTCTGCAGGATTTTCAAGCTGTACCTTAATGGTTGTTAACTTTTCTGTCATTCATGAGTCTCCTTGGAAATCGGTTGTCCGACTGCAATGTTTTCAATGATTTTAAAATGAACGTCCAGTATAACCTTACCATTTTTATTATCTTTGTGTAAAATTTTTTCATCTTTAATGATAGCATCCTCATCTAAAAGACTTTTTATTTGTTTTCTGGCTAATTCGAGTGCGTTTTCTTCCGCTTCTTTTTCTGTGTAATTTCTCGTGTATTCCTCTCTTTCCCGAATGGTTTTATGAACATAGGAGATGGGCAGCTCCCATTTTAAGAAATGAATTTTATGTTCAACCGTTTCGGTTTCAGATTCCTTGAAATCAGGCTTACCAAAGCCCCAGATTGGCAGCTCAAATTTTCCAAATAATAATGAATGCTTTTGTTCCTCGTTTCCGTTATAGACTTTAAAGCTGGTTTCAAACGGCAGCTCAACATGGCTCATATACCAAGTTTCGCCCCATACCTCTCCTTTTGCTGCGATCATTTTGGAATTTTCCCCTTCTCCGATTACACCAGAAACGAGTAATTGCCCTTCCTCCACATGATCATTCTTATCCACCACTGGTTGTCCTTCTTCAATATATCTTTTAACAATAATCGCCTTCTTTTTGGCGACGAGATTTTGCGGAGATAGTTGCTCAGCCTTCTTCGGTTCGTTTTTTTCGACCACCTGGAGATGATAGGTTGTCCCTTTTAATTCCACACCAACCCACGTAAGATCACCAATGTTATTGGTTAACTGTCTTTGAATTCCCTCAACATTTTTTACCGAAAATTGCAGCTTGCCAATCTTAACGCCCATCTTGTCCAATTCTTTGCGAATTTGATACTCAGTTGCGGGCTTAGCCCCTTTAATTTGGATTCCCCAAATGACATTTGATAAAACAAAAATTATGATCAGGAAGACTCCCGCACCTATCAAAAAGCCGCTGTTTTTCACCATTCTTTTAAATAAAAAGGGCATGCCGGTTCTTCGTAAAAAAGAAACCCTGCACCCGCTGTTACGAACAAAATATCTGATTTTCTTGGCATCCTCAAGCCTCATTTTAAACGTAATGGTTTCCGTTCCATGCCGCTTTACCTTCCAGATAAAAAAGCCATTCCTAATCAGGACATTAATAAAGCGCTCCATCCCTTTACCTGATACTTTTACTGTGACAATTCCAAATAAATATTCCATCCACAAATTCTTCATTTTGTTCCTCCCAGATTAATCATTAATAAACAGAACCTGATCTATTTTTCCTTCGAGTAATATCTCTTCTGGTAAGATGGTTTTAATGACGAAAGATTTTCCTTTTATCTGTAACTGCCCCTGTTTTAATAGCAGACGGAGTTCTTTATCGGTAAAGGCGAGCAAGCCTCGGTGATTTTCTATATAAATATGGATTTGTCCGATCATCGTAATTCGGGGCAAATCCATCAAAACGTCTTGAGGAAGATCCATTTTATTAGCCATCCAGTTGCGAATCCGTTGGCCCCATTTTTTTGCCATAAAAAAAGAACCCCCTTTCATCTCATGTTTATGAAATGAATAGGGGTTCTAGCACATCTTTTTAGTATTAGGTTCTGCGTTCTTAAGGCATTACCCTCTACCCTTTTTTACGTAATACGTTTTTTTAGATCGTGGCTCACCAAGAATTTCAGCCCAAATGATACCGTTGATTATTTTTTGCGGAGTTGGTTCCACAGAAATGGCAGTTTCCTCCTCAACTACATTATGATCTACCTTTGCTTTCTGGCTGATTTCGATAGGCTTTTCCTGACTATGATTAACGGTTGAACCGGTTGCCATCTTCTGTTTTGCCTTTTGATAAGCTTTTTCTATATCCTTTTCGTTGGTTTGTTTAGAATGTTTAAATTTCGTTTTAACCGGCTCATTTTGAAAATGAGCTCTTAAATCTTCAAAGGTATTCATAGAAAATGGTTTATATTTTGTCGTTGGTTTTTTCCCTTTTCGAAAAATCGTGGAGATGATTCCAATAATGATTAGGAAAAGCAGCGTTTCCATTACACCCGCCTCCTAAGATGAATTTTACTGACCATCTTTGTTTTCCCCTGTTATTTTCCCGATTGACCCTCTCATTTCAGTATCGGCGGAGATGTTTTTAAAGTTTAGATAGTCCATGACGCCGATATTGCCCGATTTCAATGCCTCAGCCATCGCAAGCGGCACTTTTGCATCGGCCTCTACTACCTTTGCCTTCATTTCCTGCACCTTGGCCTTCATTTCTTGCTCCAGGGCGACAGCCATAGCCCTCCGTTCCTCTGCTTTCGCCTGGGCAATCTTTTTGTCGGCCTCCGCTTGTTCAGTTTGTAATTCAGCCCCAATATTCTTACCGATATCGACATCAGCAATATCAATTGAGAGAATTTCAAAAGCAGTGCCTGCATCAAGCCCTTTGGCCAATACCGTTTGCGAAATCAAATCAGGATTTTCTAGGACTTTGCTGTGGCTATCTGATGAACCGATGGTGGAGACAACGCCTTCGCCAACACGAGCAACCACCGTTTCCTCGCCAGCGCCCCCAACAAGCCGATCAATATTAGCACGAACAGTAATTCTTGCCTTTGCTTTTACTTCAATTCCGTTCATGGCAACACCTGCAATAAACGGTGTTTCAATAACCTTCGGATTCACACTCATTTGCACGGCTTCCAGTACGTCACGTCCCGCTAGGTCAATAGCAGCACAACGCTCAAATGATAACTCAATATTTGCCCGATGTGCTGCAATAAGTGCATTTACCACACGGTCAACATTCCCGCCCGCCAAATAATGGCTTTCGAGCTGGTTTGTGGTAACATTTAAACCAGCCTTATGGGCTTTAATTAGGGGATTAACCACCTTGCTTGGTGTTACCCTTCTCAATCTCATTCCTATTAAGGTAAAAATACTGATTCTAACACCCGCAGCAAGCGCAGAAACCCAAAGCATGACCGGCACAAATGATAACAAGATGCCAAATAAAATTAAGGCAATTACTACAAAACCAATAATAAAAATAGATCCGTCCACGGTCCATTACTCCCTTCTGTTATTAAATTACCTCTCTGACAACAATTCGAGCACCTTCGACCTTGATGACCTTAATTTTTGCATTTTGGGCAATAAAACCGCCCTCACTTACCACATCAACTCTTTCATTATTAAAAATTGCTGTACCAGCAGGCCTTAAGATGGTTAATGCCACTCCTTCTTTCCCCAATAAATCGGTACGATTAATATTGGAAACATAACCATCTTCTTTTTTGGCTGAATCAAATAAAACCATTTTATTGAATAAAACAAGCTTTTTTCCCAGCACCTTTATCATTAAAAAAAACACGAGGGTTGATAAGAAAATTGAAATTAAAATTGAAACACCCATTTGTAAAGCATTCTCTCCGGCAAGAAAGAAGCTTAAAATCAAAGCTGCCAGGCCCAAAGTTCCCGCAACTGCCCCCGGAAGAAACAATTCAAAGAAAAGCAGCAGGATTCCCCCAGCAAATAAAACCAGAGTGCCAACACCGGCATAGCCTGCCATGAAATGTCCATAAAAAAATAAAACAAGCGCCAAAAGTCCAATTAAGCCTGATAGTCCAAACCTTGGCGAAAAAAGCTCCAATACCAGTCCAACTCCGCCAATCGTCAGGAGAACGGTTACAACAATAGGGTTCATAAGAAACTCAACCATCCGAGCCCTCCTTTCTTTACATCCTATAATAATACTTACGGATTATTGGCCTGAAAGTTTCATTTAAAAAATAAAAGACCACAGGCATTTACCTATGGTCTTAGTGTCAGAATACTATGAAAGGTGTTGTTGTACAAATTTATTAACAAGTGACCCGTCTGCTTTGCCCTTTACTTTAGGCATAATAGCAGCCATCACTTTTCCCATTTCCGTTTTTGATTTTGCACCGACTTCAGCAATAGTTTCTTTTACTATTTCTGAAAGTTCCTCTTCGGAAAGCTGTTTCGGCATATACAGTTCGACAATAGCGATCTCTGTACGCAATTTTTCAACCAAGTCTTCACGACCGGCCTTATCAAACTCATGGAGGGAGTCTTTGCGTTGTTTTAATTCGCGAGAAAGGACCGTTAACTCATCTGCATCGGACAGCTCACTTACACCAAGCTTAATCGCCTCGTTTTGAATCGAAGCTTTAATCATCCGAATAACAGAAAGTTTGTCTTTTTCCTTGTTTTTCATCGCTTGTTTCATGTCATTATTTAAACGCTCGAGAAGACTCATTTATTACACCCTCTTAAAACTTACGTTTTCTTGCAGCTTCAGACTTTTTCTTACGTTTTACACTTGGCTTTTCGTAGAATTCGCGCTTTCTTGCCTCTTGCAAAGTACCAGTTTTTGATACTGTACGTTTGAAGCGACGAAGAGCATCTTCAAGCGATTCGTTTTTACGAACAACGGTTTTAGACATTCTCTTTCCCTCCCTCCGAAACACAACACACTTACATTCAATCCATGTACCTTGCAATTATAATATAACCTAAGTGCAAGGTCAACTGTATTTCACACTGATGTGACAAGGAATGTACATTTTATGCAGATTATTTTTTAGCATGTCTTAATTTTCCTTTTAAAGATGGCATGTCCCCCCCTATCGAACCATACAATGAAGGGAGGGGAGGATAGACCATGCTTTACATATTATTATTTGTACTTTGCATTTTAATATTTATTTTTGGCATGACAATTATCAGATTTGGACTATTTAATTTATCCGCCAACAAACTTAAGACATGGCTGATTAAACTAACCAGTACACCTTTAAAAGGAATGCTGACGGGGACATTTATAACCGCACTCTTGCAAAGCAGTTCTGCGGTAATGGTTATTACAATCGGCTTAATTTCCGCAAGAATCATGACTTTTCCTCAATCGATTGGGATTATTCTTGGTACCAATATTGGTACTACCTTTAAGACAGAATTAATTACGTTTGACATAGATGCTGTTCTTGTCCCATTTGCGATCATTGGGGCAATTCTAATTTTATTTCCCAATAAAAAAGCCAGAAGTATTGGAATGCTTCTGTTTGGGATCGCTTCTGTTTTTACGGCGATGAAGGGGTTTGAAAGGTTGGCTGAGCCGTTAACATCGATGAACGTGATCCATCAATTCATTCTTTCCATAAATGATAATATTCTGATGAGTTTATTAACGGGTACGGTCATTACTGCCATTATTCAATCAAGTACAGCAATGACCGGGATTACAATGGGATTTCTAACAGCTGGGCTCCTGCAGCTCGATGCGGGAATTGCCATTGTTCTGGGGGCTAATATTGGAACCTGTATCACCGCCATTATTGCATCCATTGGCGGCGGGAAGGAGTCAAAATTGGCGGCCTATGCGCATGTGTGGCTGAATGTTTTTGGCGTATTATTATTTATCCCGCTCATCCCTCTGCTGACCGAAAATGCCCCGCTGCTCGCAGCCAGGAAGGATGTTCAATTAGCTCATATCAGCGTTATTTTTAATGTAGTGTCCTCTCTGTTGGTGCTGCCGTTTGCAACTAAGTTTGGCGAGATGATATTATTTTTACACGACCGGAAACCAAAGCAGCCCATTGTGAAATAATGGGCTGGAATTTAACCTTATTTTCCAGACATTTAAAGAGATTGGCTATCAATAAATTGGAATGATTAGCAAGTCGGGGCCCCAATACAGGGTATAGGTTACCGAGGAGCAGTATATTCACGAGTTGGGGCACCAATATGGGACATTGGCTACCCAAAGACCGAATATTTCATGAGTTGGGGCGCCCACATGGGACATTGGCTACCGAAAGACCGAATATTTCATGAGTTGGGGCGCCAATACGGGCTATTGGCTACCGAAGCACCGAATATTTCATGAGTCGGGGCGCCAATACGGGACATTGGCTACCGAAAGGCCGAATATTTCATGAGTTGGGGCGCCAATACGGGCTATTGGCTACCGAAGCACCGAATATTTCATGAGTCGGGGCGCCAATACAGGCTATTGGCTACCGAAAGGCCGAATATTTCATGAGTTGGGGCGCCAATACAGGTCATTGGCTACCGAAGCACAGAATATTTCATGAGTCGAGGCGCCAATACGGGACATTGGCTACCGAAGCACAGAATATTTCATGAGTTGGGGCACCAATACAGGTCATTGGCTACCGAGAGCCTGAATAATTCACGAGTTGGGGCACTAATACAGGCCATTGACTACCGAGAGCCTGAATAATTCACGAGTTGGGGCACCAATACAGGCCATTGGCTACCGAAAGCCTGAATAATTCATCAATTGGAGAACCAATTCGCTTTTGTTCCAAAATTATTTGCTGAACAATTAAATAAAGAGTGTCCCGTGATGACGGGGCACCCTTTATTATTAAATGGCTGCTTCTTCAGTTGTAAAAACTTCTTCCTTAACAATTGCTGTATCTTCAACCACACGGACAAATTGCCCTTTGTTGTAAGGGTATCCGGCTTTTGTAATCTTTACTTTTACAATTTTGCCAACCATATCTTCAGTTGCCGGGAAAACAACCTTTAAGTAGTTATCAGTGTAGCCAACGTAAAGGCCTGATTCAGCCTCTTCTTTAAACTCCTCTTCCGGAATAACCTCCAGAACCTCACCTTCAAATTCTGAAGCATACTCTTTTGCTAGTTGGTCAGAAAGAGTGATTAAGCGGTGAACGCGGTCATTTTTGGCCTCTTCATCAACTTGATCTTCCATTCTGGCAGCGGGTGTTCCTGTACGCTTGGAGTAAGGGAAAACATGAAGCTCGGAGAATTTATGTTCTTTTATAAAATTATAAGTCTCCATAAATTCCTCTTCCGTTTCACCAGGGAAACCAACAATAACGTCAGAGGTTACAGCTAGACCTGGCAGGATTTCCTTCAAACGTTCCAATCTCTCTGCGAAAAATTCCATCGTATATTTACGACGCATTCTTTTCAAAACAGTATTTGAACCAGATTGAATCGGAATATGCAAATGGCGGACAACAATATTCGAATGCTTGATGACTTCAATTACTTCATCGGTAATTTGGCTGGCCTCTATCGAAGAAATTCTCAGTCGTTCTATTCCTTTAACCTGTGCCTCTAAGTCGCGAAGCAGCATCGCAAGATTATAATCCTTCATATCCTCGCCATAACCGCCTGTGTGAATACCTGTAAGGACAATCTCCTTATAGCCCGCATCCACTAATTGCTGGGCCTGTCGAATAACTTCCTGCGGATCACGTGATCTCATCAGGCCGCGTGCCCATGGAATAATACAGAACGTACAAAAATTATTGCAGCCTTCTTGAATTTTCAAAGAGGCACGTGTTCTGTCTGTAAAGGATGGTACATCCAGTTCTTCATAGACGCGATTCTTCATGATATTGCCGACACCGTTAATTGGCTGCCGTTCTGTTTTATACTGCTCGATATAGTCCAGCATTTTAACACGATCCTGTGTTCCTACAACAACATCTACGCCAGGGATAGCCATGATCTCTGCCGGCGATGTTTGTGCATAACAGCCTGTAACACAGATCACCGCATCTGGGTTCTTTCTAACCGCACGACGGATGACCTGGCGGCTTTTTTTATCTCCTGTATTCGTAACCGTACAGGTATTTATCACATAAACATCTGATATGGATTCAAAATCCACGCGCTCATAGCCTTCATTCTTAAATAATTGCCAAATGGCTTCTGTTTCATAGTGGTTGACTTTACAACCCAATGTATGAAAAGCAACTGTTGCCATTGTATATTCACCTCAGTAATTCAAAATGATAGGAAATGGCCGCAAGGGAATACAATGGGGCCGTTTCCGTCCTTAATATGCGCGGACCGAGTCCGCAAAGATCAAAACCATTATGCGTCAACTGCTGTACCTCTTCTTCTGAAAGGCCCCCTTCGGGTCCAAAGACAAGAAGGAGAGATTCACCAGGTTTTAATTGTTTCAGGACAGCAGAAAAAACGGATGTTTCTCCGTTTCTACTTTCCTCCTCATACGCAGCTAATCTATAATCAAATTCTTTACTTTTAGCAAGCAATTCTTTAAAACTCATCGCTCTTTCCACTTTTGGCAGCACGGCACGATGTGATTGCTCGGCCGCCTCTTTGGCAATTTTTTGCCATCTCTCTATTTTTTTCGCAGCCTTTTTCTCATCCCATTTAACAACCGAGCGTGCGGCCGAGAAAGGGATAAATTGATGAGCTCCTAATTCCGTTCCTTTTTGGATAATCCATTCAAGCTTGTCCCCTTTAGGCAGCCCGCTTGCAATAGTAACTGAAATCGGCAGCTCAGAAACCTCTTCTTTCCATTGTACAACGTCTGCAGCAACTCTTTCATCGGTAATTTCTGCAAGCCGGCAGATGGCCTGCTTTCCATCAGGATCGACACAGATGATTTGATCGCCAAGTTCCATGCGCATCACCTTGACTATATGGTGGCGATCTTCTTCGTCTATGAAAAAACGATCTTCACTTGCTCGGTTTTTAACAAAGTAGCGCTGCACAACTTTGCACCCTCTCTAAAACAGAATACGTCTTATTTTACTAAAATTTAAAGCAATAATAAAGAATGAAATACAAAAAGGGGAATGAATATCCCCCCCTCGCTTCTTCATTATACCCTTTTAGAAATAATGGCAACCCAATCCTCCATTAAAATGGTCTCTGTAATTTCAAAACCGGATGATACAAGCGCCTCTTTTACTTGATCCTTCTTCTGTTGAATAATACCTGCAGTAATAAAGTAACCTCCAGGCTTTACAACCCTGACAGCATCGTCAGTAAATCGCAAAATGACTTCGGCTAAAATATTCGCTACAATCACATCCGCCGAACCGTCTTCAACACCATCAAGCAGGTTATTTTGTGAAATCGCCACTTTATTATGGACTTTATTTAGTTTGATATTTAATTTTGCTTGGGTTACAGCCACTTCATCAAGATCAAAAGCCCTGACATCCTCCGCTCCCAGCATAGCCGCAGCAATACTTAGAACACCCGAACCTGTTCCAACATCAATGACGCGATCACCAGGGCGGACCGTTCTTTCAAGGGCTTGAATACACATCACCGTCGTCGGATGTGTTCCCGTACCAAACGCCATGCCTGGATCCAATTCAATGATTAATTCATCGCTGCTGACGGGGTTATATATCTCCCAAGTAGGTACAATCGTGAACTTTTCAGAGATCTTAACAGGGTTATAATACTTCTTCCAAGCAGTCGCCCATTCTTCCTCGTTTACTTCACTGATTGTAACCTTATTTAAGCCTATATCAATATTGAATAGGATAAGATTATTAATAGAATCTTTAATCGCTTCAACTGTTTCGCCCAAGAAGCTATTAACTGGCAAATAAGCCTTTACAATGACACCTTCCTCAGGGTAATCATCTGGATTAAGCTGGTAGATTTCACCGAATTGATCTTCCCTTTCCTTTGTCAATTCAAATGGATCCTCAATTACAACACCGCTCGCCCCAGCTTCGTGTAAAATATGAGAAATTGGCTCAATCGCTTCATTTGTTGTGTGAATACTAATTTCAGACCACTTCATTCTACCAGCTCCAATCCTTACTCGCCTTTAAAGGCACGTTTTACTTTTGAAAAAAAGCTTTCTTCATGTTCCCCTAGAGGGGCATTGCCGCTTGCCTCATCAAATTCGCGCAGCAATTGTTTTTGTTTATCACTTAATTTTGTTGGGGTGATAACCCGAACAAGAATATGTTGATCGCCCGTACCATAACCACGGACATTTGGAACGCCTTTTCCTCTTAATCGGAATTTTGTTCCGGTTTGTGTACCAGAAGGTACCTTCAATTTTACTTTCCCATGCAAGGTTGGCACTTCAATCTCGGCTCCGAGTGTCGCCTGAACAAACGTGATTGGCATTTCACAATAAATGTCATCGCCATCACGTTCAAAAAATTCATGGTCACGAACGTGGAAAACAACATAAAGATCTCCTGCCGGCCCCCCGTTAATACCACCTTCGCCTTGTCCAGAGAGACGCATCTGCTGGCCATCGTCGATTCCCGCAGGAATTTTCACATGAATCTTCTTCCGCTTCTTTACTTTACCAGTGCCCCCGCATGTGGCACATTTATTTTTAATTTCTTTACCGGTTCCGTTACAGTAGTGGCAGGTACGTCTGTTCACAATTCTGCCGAATGGAGTATTCTGCTCCACACTTACTTGTCCTGAACCCTGACAATGTTTACAGGTCTCTGGCTTCGTTCCAGGCTTTGCTCCTGTACCACTACATGTTTCACATGTTTCTTCACGAGGAATTTCAATATCCGTTTCTTTACCGAATACCGCTTCCTCAAAAGAAATGGTCATAGTATATTGCAGGTCTGCACCCTGTCTTGGCGCATTCGGGTCTCTCCGACGAGAACCGCCTCCGCCAAAAAAGGTATTAAAGATATCTTCAAAGCCGCCAAAACCGCCGCCGAAATCAGAACCCCCGCCAAAGCCTCCGAAGCCTTGATTCGGGTCAGTATGTCCGAATTGGTCATAGTGTGCCCGTTTTTGGTCATCACTCAACACTTCATAGGCTTCTGCAATTTCCTTAAATTTATCCGCTGCATCCGGTTCTTTATTGATATCCGGGTGATATTGTTTAGACAGTTTGCGATAAGCCTTTTTTATTTCATCCTTAGAGGCACCTTTGCTTAAACCAAGCACCTCATAGTAATCCCGTTTACTCATTGATTACCATCACTCCCGAATCTTTTCACATAAAGATTATTCTAACACCCTAGGAAAGGTATAGCAATAAATAAAAACTCGCCGACTGGCGAGTCCATTAGGACTGCTCAGAGGCGTAGTTATATTTATGCGTTCAGAATTTATGGAATAAATTCTGATTAGCTAAAAAAGCCAAAGCCTTTAGTCTGACTTTGACTTTTTTATCAGTAATATAAGTAACCGTCTAATACAACGATTACTGTCTAGCTCCAGCGCCTAGGGGCTCTGGGTCATAAGCCAATCCGTCCTGAAGGTTAAAAAGCAACCTTCATGCCGGCTCGTCTTTTGCCTGTCGCCCCTGGTCAAGGCGCTTCCGCTTTTCTATTTATCGTCTTTAACTTCTTCAAACTCTGCATCAACTACATTGTCGTCTTTTTTGCCAGAGGCATCTTTATCAGCGCCGCCTGCCTGCGCTTGCTGTGCAGCAGCAGCCTGCTCATACAGCTTGACAGTTAAAGCTTGAACGATTTCTTGAAGAGCATCTTTTTTCGCACGCATTTCTGCTAAATCGTTTTTCTCGATAGCTTGCTTTAAAGCATCCTTCGCATCATTTGCTTTTGCTACTTCAGCAGCGTCAACCTTACCTTCCAGATCCTTTAAGGTTTTTTCTGTTGTAAAGACTAGCTGATCTGCTTCATTGCGAAGTTCCGCTTCTTCTTTGCGTTGTTTATCCGCTTCCGCGTTTTCTTCGGCTTCGCGGACCATTTTTTGAATTTCATCATCAGAAAGTCCTGTAGATGATTTAATGGTAATTTGCTGCTCTTTATTTGTACCAAGATCCTTAGCACGAACATTGACGATACCGTTTTTATCGATATCGAAAGTTACTTCGATTTGCGGGATTCCGCGTGGTGCCGGTGGAATATCGGAAAGTTGGAAACGGCCTAATGTTTTGTTATCAGCTGCCATAGGACGCTCCCCTTGAAGAACATGGATATCCACGGCTGTTTGGTTGTCAGCAGCAGTTGAGAACACCTGTGACTTGGAAGTTGGGATGGTTGTATTACGGTCGATTAATTTTGTAAATACACCGCCCATTGTTTCAATACCAAGGGATAATGGCGTTACATCTAGAAGTACAACGTCTTTTACGTCACCAGTGATAACGCCGCCCTGAATTGCTGCACCCATCGCTACAACTTCATCAGGGTTTACACCGCGATGCGGCTCTTTGCCAGTTGCCTTTTTAATGGCTTCTTGAACAGCAGGGATACGAGTAGAACCACCAACAAGAATAACTTTGTCAAGTTCTGATGGAGACATACTTGCATCGCTCAATGCCTGGCGGACAGGTCCCATTGTGCGTTCAACAAGATGTGCTGTTAATTCATCAAATTTAGCCCTTGATAAAGTTACTTCCAAATGAAGTGGACCAGCAGGGCCAGCAGTAATAAATGGTAAAGAAACCTGTGTTGAAGTTACGCCGGAAAGATCTTTTTTCGCTTTTTCAGCAGCATCCTTCAAACGTTGCAAGGCCATTTTATCTTGAGAAAGGTCAATGCCATTTTCCTTTTTGAATTGATCTACTAAATAATCAATAATCACTTGGTCAAAGTCATCACCGCCAAGACGGTTGTCACCAGCAGTTGATTTTACCTCAAAAACACCGTCTCCAAGTTCAAGAATGGAAACGTCAAATGTACCACCGCCAAGGTCATAAACAAGAATCGTTTGATCTTGGTCTGTTTTATCCAAACCGTATGCTAAAGCAGCAGCAGTCGGTTCGTTAATAATCCGTTCTACTTCAAGACCGGCAATTTTACCTGCATCCTTCGTAGCCTGGCGCTCAGCATCGTTAAAGTAAGCAGGAACTGTAATGACTGCCTTTGTTACTGGCTCACCAAGATAATCCTCTGCATAGGATTTTAAATACTGAAGAATGATAGCCGAAATTTCCTGCGGTGTATATTGCTTTCCTTCAATTTCTTCCTTATGGGCAGTACCCATATGACGTTTAATGGATATAATCGTATTTGGGTTTGTGATCGCCTGGCGCTTTGCCACTTCCCCTACTTGACGTTCCCCATTTTTAAAGGCTACAACAGACGGAGTTGTACGGTTGCCTTCAGGATTCGGAATTACCTTTGGTTCCCCGCCTTCAAGTACAGCAACACAGGAGTTTGTTGTACCAAGGTCAATACCAATAATTTTGCTCATTGCCTTTTCCTCCTTAATTAATATGTAAAGTCTACTGATTCACTTTTACCATTGATGGGCGAATAACCCGGTCTTTTAATAAGTAGCCCTTCTGGAATTCCTCTATCACTATGTTTGAGCCATACGCAGCATCATCTCCCTGCATAACTGCATGGTGTTGATGCGGGTCAAATTCCTTTCCCACTGCTTCAATTGGCTCAACACCTTCTTTTTTCAAAGCATCGATTAAGCTGCGGTAGACCATATCCATTCCCTGCAGCACTGACTTTGTTTGTTCGTTGTCTGCCTCAATTTCCAAAGCTCTTTCAAAGTTATCAAGTACCGGAAGTAAATCGGTCACTAGTTTTTGCGCTCTATATTTTTCGCCCGCCTCTTGATCCAAGCGGGTACGGCGTTTGAAATTATCAAAGTCTGCTTGCAGGCGAAGGTAGCGGTTCTCTGCCGCCTCCAGTTTATCCTTTAACATTTGAATTTCCTGCAATTGCGCTTCAGCTTCAGCATGAACAGGCTGTTCAGCAGTTTCTGCCTCCATTTCAATTGTTTGTTCAATTGATTGTCCGGCACGAGCGGCTTCATTATCAGTAAATTCAACGCTTTCGCTACCTCTTAAATCTTCCATTTCTTCATTCAAGGTATTGTTTTTTTCGTTTGACAACATACTCACCTCCCTCAAAGAATCAAATCTTATTTAATGGCTGATAACCATGGTAAGAGGGTGAAATGGTTGATTTCACCCTTACTCAATATTACCAGTGTTATTTGTATTGATACAGCTTTGTTAATACCGCCGATAAATCATGGCTTAATAACTGCAATAAGCTGATAACACGTGAATATTCCATCCTTG
Source organism: Neobacillus sp. PVCKKU3 (assembly GCF_058323225.1). Taxonomy (NCBI): domain Bacteria; kingdom Bacillati; phylum Bacillota; class Bacilli; order Caryophanales; family Bacillaceae; genus Neobacillus; species Neobacillus sp. PVCKKU3. The sequence goes on along the minus strand of NZ_JBLVQN010000001.1, from coordinate 164,388 downwards.
TCGGGCCAAGAATCGCAATCGTCCCCAATTTTTCTGTGCCGGCAGAATAAGTAGCCGTGATCAGACTGCAATCTTCCATGATACTATTTTGATTCTCACTGCCTATCTTCACGCTAATACCCTTTTGATTGCTTCTGATTAAATTTGTAATCCAATCTTCTCGATCTATCATGGTTAATAGATTACGTATTTTGGCAATATCATGAAATTCTGGCTGACTTAACATGTTCGTTTTCCCTGCGAAAAATAACTTCTCAGTTGCTGGCATTTTAAAGGTTTCCGCAATGGTATGAAGAAAAAGATCATAACGGCGGATATGCTGTTTTAAAAGCATTGCCACCTCTTTAAAAATCTTATCATGTAAATCTTCAAGCGGGACACCGGATAATTTTTCGTTTAGGATGTTGACAATTTTCTCTAATTCGCTCATATCAAGTACAGCCGGCAGAGAAAAGGTCCTATTTTCCACATGACCAGTATCTGTCACTAAGATTGCAACAGCTGTTTCTTTGTTTAAGGGGATGATTTGAATTCTTTTCAGCTTATTGATGCCGACATCCTGCCCTAGAACAATAGAAGTATAATTCGTCATTTCTGACAAAATTTTCGCAGACCTTTGGATAATTTTTTCAAATTCAAAAATCCTCTCCGCAAAGATGGATTGAATGATTGAAATATCTTGAGGATTTAAAGTCTGCGGTGAAAGCAAATGGTCAACGTAGTAACGATAACCTTTTTCCGAAGGGACACGTCCCGATGAGGTATGGGTTTTTTCGATAAACCCCATTTCCTCAAGATCGGCCATTTCATTTCGAATCGTTGCCGAACTAAAGGAAATTTCCTCTTTTTTCGACAAACTTCTAGAGCCGACTGGTTGTGCAGATCGAATAAAGTCATCAACAATAACCTGAAGAATCAACAATTGACGATCTGTTAACAACATTCATCACCTCTGTTAGCACTCCGCATTAACGAGTGCTAATTATACTAATAAATTATCAAAAAGGAATTATGGTGTCAATTACATACTCCTAAAAACGACTGAAAAACTTCATTTCCTAACAAACGGCCCTTTTTAGTTAAATATATTCTGCCATCCTGTACATTTAACAATTGTCTTGATGTTAAATCAGCTAATTCCTGCTTAAATAATTGCTCGGGATCACGGTCAAATTTCATTTTAAAACGTGAGATTGAAACACCTTCCGTTTTTCGCAGGCCTAAAAACATTTCTTCCTCCATTTGTTCCGCTAATGTTACTTGATGTTCCTCAATGAAGGGAAGTTTTCCACTGTTAATCTGGTCCATATATTTTTTCAAAGGCCCATAATTAGAACGGCGAAAGCCATCTACGTAGCTATGCGCTCCAGCCCCAAAACCAAAGTAGTTTTCGTTGTCCCAATAGGTTAAATTATGCTTACTTTCAAAGCCGGGCTTGGCAAAGTTGCTGATTTCATACTGTTTGAATCCGTGTTTTTCCATTGCCTCCATTACCATTTCGTACATTTGTGCCTCTATATCCTCACCCGGGACTGGAAGGCGGCCTTTTTTCATTAAATTATAAAAAACGGTCTTAGGCTCGATAATTAACGAGTAGGCTGAGTAATGCGTAATGTCCAATGAAAACGCCGTATGAAGAGAAGCTTGAAAGTCTTCAAGTGTTTGCTCGGGCAAACTGTAAATCAGGTCGATACTAATATTCTGAAATCCTGTCTTCTTCACATTGTCAATGGTTCGATAGACATCTTCGGCCCGATGAACACGACCGATTTTTTTCAACAATTCATCATTAAAGGTTTGGACACCAAGACTGATCCGGTTGACACCCGCATCCTTTAATATTTGTAATTTTTCCATCGATAAATCACCGGGATTTGCCTCGAAAGTAAATTCTACATCTGAACTTTTCAATAAATGTCGGTTAATGCTTTCACAGAATCGTTCAAGCTGCTTTTCATTTAAAGAGGTAGGCGTTCCTCCCCCAACAAAAATAGTATCAAGTTCTTTCACTGGATACTGCGCCAGAGTCATTTGCATTTCCCGATCCAGAGCTAGTAAGTATTCATCAACAGGCTGCCCCTTAAGAAACACTTTGTTAAAATCACAATAATGGCAAATATGTTCACAAAAAGGAATGTGCAGATAGGCAGCTTTAATCATTTACGTTTCAACTCCTTACTAATAACAAAAAGAGGCAGGCTTCACCTTTATCGGCTTGTCCTGACCTCGTGTTGAAGTTATTTTTTTGTATTATTGTCGTCCATCTTTAATACAGCCATGAACGCTTCTTGCGGTACTTCAACGGAACCAACCTGCTTCATACGCTTCTTACCTTCTTTTTGCTTCTCGAGCAATTTACGTTTACGGGAAATGTCACCGCCGTAACATTTGGCTAAAACGTTTTTCCGCATCGCCTTAATGGTGGAACGGGCGACAATTTTCTGTCCGACGGCAGCCTGAATAGGAACTTCGAATTGCTGCCTTGGAATTAGTTCCTTCAGCTTTTCGACAATTACTTTTCCCCGTTCATAGGCGAAGTCTTTATGGACAATAAAGCTAAGAGCGTCAACTTTTTCGGCGTTTAACATGATATCCATTTTAACCAGCTTGGACGGTTTATAACCAATCAGTTCATAATCAAATGAAGCATAGCCTCTCGTATTTGACTTCAATTGATCAAAGAAGTCATAAACAATCTCTGCAAGCGGAATTTCGTAAATAATGCTGACCCGGTTTTCATCCAAGTATTGCATATCGATAAAATTGCCGCGTTTTTGCTGACAAAGCTCCATAATTGCGCCAACATAATCATTTGGCGACATCATGGTTGCTTTCACATATGGCTCCTCTACCCGGTCGATTTTTTGCGGGTCAGGCATGTTGGATGGGTTGTCTACGTTGATCAGTTCTCCGTCTGTCATATGGACATGATAGATAACACTCGGAGCAGTCGCAATTAAATCGATTTTAAATTCCCGCTCAATCCGCTCTTGGATGATTTCCATATGAAGCAGTCCCAGGAACCCGCAGCGGAAACCAAACCCCAGCGCCTGTGAGGTTTCCGGTTCAAATTGCAGGGCGGAATCATTCAGCTGCAGCTTTTCCAACGCTTCACGGAGATCATTAAATTTAGCCGTGTCAATTGGGTACATTCCGCAATAAACCATTGGATTTAATTTACGATAGCCTGGCAGCGCTTCTTTAGCCCCGTTTTTGGCATTGGTAATCGTATCACCGACACGGGTATCACCGACATTTTTAATAGATGCCGCCAGATAGCCCACATCACCGACAGTTAATTCATTACGCTGCACTTCTCTTGGATTATGAACGCCGACTTCAGTCACTTCAAATTCCGCACCGGTGGCCATCATTTTAATTTTATCGCCGACCTTTACAGTCCCATCAACGATACGAATATAGGCGATTACACCGCGATAGGCATCATATAGCGAATCGAAAATCAGTGCTTTTAATGGTGCCCCAGGATCTCCCACAGGGGCAGGGACCTTCTCAACAATCTGCTCAAGGATATCTTCAATCCCGATTCCTGCTTTTGCCGAGGCTAAAACTGCCTCAGAAGCATCAAGCCCTATGACTTCTTCAATTTCATTGCGCACCCTTTCTGGGTCTGCACTCGGAAGGTCGATTTTATTAATTACAGGTAAGATTTCAAGATTGTTATCCAATGCTAGATAAACGTTTGCCAATGTTTGCGCTTCAATTCCCTGCGCTGCGTCAACAACTAGAATAGCCCCCTCACAAGCAGCCAGGCTGCGCGACACCTCATAGGTGAAATCGACATGTCCCGGGGTGTCAATTAAATGAAAAATATATTCTTCGCCATCTTTGGCTTTGTATTGTAACTGGACCGCGTTTAATTTTATCGTTATCCCGCGCTCTCTCTCCAAGTCCATCGAATCCAAAAGCTGGGCTTTCATTTCTCGGGAGGAGAGGGCATTGGTTTTTTCTAAAATTCGATCGGCCAATGTCGATTTACCATGATCGATATGGGCAATAATTGAAAAGTTTCTGATTTTTTCTTGTCGTTTCAGTCGTTCATCTCTATTCATGTGGTTCACTCCTACTAAATTGGCGCAGATACACTATTTTTCATTATAACAAGAGGATTATCAAGATTCAACGAAAACTAAAACAGCAGCACCACCACTGGTGCCGCCGTTTATTTCGCTACCAAATCAATCAGACTCTCAGAAGCTTTGGTTAAGCCATCTGACATTTTTCTACCCATTGAGGAGAAAAAATTATAGGCATTGATTTCTTCGAGTTTTTTCTTTTTAGCTTCAATATCATGATTGGAAATATTTTTGCCAAGAAATGTCGCCTTTAGATCAGTCCCTGTTTCATTTATAGAGACCGCGTTTTGAAAATTGGGATCCTGATACCCTTTCATTTTTTGGATTCCATTATTCGCCAGTTCCATTCCCGTTAAAACTGAAATAAACATTAGCGCTGCAATAATAAAACTTTTTACCATGAACATTTTCATATGAAATGCTCCTATCATCTATTGTTTATTAGTAGATTGCCCCGTATCCTTGTTCACCTTTTCTGCCTGCCAGAAATAATCGCTGAACACATCTGCGAGTGCATCCGCCGACCGGTTCAGTTCTTCAAATGTATTATCGACACCGCCAAATTCAATTAAAATGGCATGATCCGAAAGGTTTTGATTGTAGACACTGTTTGACCCAGATTCGTTTTTGACAATAACTCCCCTGCTTAAGCCTTTATATTTCTTATCCATAAGGGTGTGGAGTTCGCTCGCTAGCTGAGCATTTTTTTCATGGTTTGGATTTTTGCCACCGATGATAAAAGCTAGCTTAGCGTAGGATTTCCCATTAATTGAAATGGTCGTTTCATCTTTCCGATGTGAATCGCGATGGACATCAATAAAATATTGCAAATCTCGGTTCGAGGCCATGGCAGTTTGCACAAGTGAGCGAGATTCCGTGTAGGAATTCCAATATTTCAGGCCCTTTTTATTTAGATTTCCTTGGACATCCGTTTTATCTATAAAGGTCCCGATCCCTCTTTCCTCAAGGCTTGTTTTTAATTGGTCTCCAATTTTAGTCACATTAATCTGTGAATGATAGGCCAAATTCGGATTCGTCACACCTTTTAGATACGGTAAATAGGATTCCCGATTATGAGTAAAGTAAACGTAGACAACCTTCCGATCTCCAGTCGTTTGGCCAGGTGCAGGTGACGGATTATCATCCGAAGGTTTGTCCAAACCCTCTATATTCTGCAGGGATGCCTCTTGTTCCGCTTTCATAATTTCAATCGGCGGCGAGGATTCCAATGGCATATTTGTATAATTTGTCCCTTCTCCAGCAACCAGTATCTGCCCATCAAACTGAAAAAATCCTGGCAGTTCTCGGCCAAGCATACTTCTTGGGTCATCCAAATTAATGTTGCTTGACAGTTTAAAAACCAAATTCGTTAATGTCGGCATCGTAAAGTTAGGCTTCACTTTTAAGAAGTGGTGGTTTTCCCAGCCCATTAGTTGAAAAAGAAGTTCACCGTTCACTTTCGTTGCCGCCTGGTTGACGGAAGATGAAGATAGTCTATATTGGGGCTTTAAGGATGTTAAGAGCCCGCTGATAGAAAAAATAAACAATAAAAATATAAACAGTGCGGCCATAAACTTAAGGACACTTGTCCCTTGCACCATTATAAAGGTTCCTGAAGCTTTGGTTTTCATGGTTCCACCTCTCACAAAAAGGATTCTAGTAAATCCTATGACATTAATAGAGTTGGTAGAACCATTTTTTAGAGGCAAGTCCAAATCAGGACTGCCTCTAACATTTTTATCGTGTATAAAACCCTGCGTTACCTTGATCAACGGTGCTGTGGAGGGCGGCGTTTAGTCCATTGGCGAGGAGGTTTGCCATATCTTCAATAAATACATCAACCTCTTTTGGCGTAACCATTAAATTATGGCCAAGCGGTGAAAGGACTTCTTGAATCAGTTTGCGTTTCTCATCATCCGGAAGTGTCCCGACAATGCCAAGGAAGGTTTTACGATGCTTTTCTTCCGGCAAATCTTCTTCGGTCAGTTTGCGTCGTTCTCCAAAGGTCATCCCGGCCGGAGCAAGTGCTCTTGAAGGTCTGTTCCCTTCTTTCATTTCTTTGCCAAAATGCTTTAAGATGAAGTCAATCGTATCACTTGTAATCGAAACGGCATCAACCACTGTAGGAACTCCTACAGCAATAACAGGAACACCCAATGTTTCTTTACTTAATTCCTTTCGTTTGTTCCCCACCCCAGATCCGGGATGGATGCCAGTATCAGAGATTTGGATGGTAGAATTTACCCTTTCAATAGACCGTGATGCCAAGGCATCAATAGCAATCACAAAATCCGGCTTGGTCTTTTCTACAACTCCGAAAATAATGTCGCTGGTCTCAATGCCCGTTAGCCCCATAACTCCTGGTGACAATGCACTGACCGATCGGTAGCCTTCTTCCACATTTTCCGGCTGTAACTGGAAAAGATGGCGTGTCACAAGCAGGTTTTCACAAACCATCGGACCAACCGCATCCGGCGTTACATTCCAGTTCCCCAATCCAACCACAAGACAGGAATCGGTTTTCTTAACGCCTGACCCCTCTAGAAAATGGGCAAACTCGCTAGCAAAGATTTTCTGCACTTTTTGCTGCACTTCCGTATTTTGCTGACGGATCCCCTGGACCTCCAAGGTTAAATATCGTCCGGCTTTTTTTCCAAGCTGCGCCTCTCCTTGTTTCGTCACTTCTACTAGGGAGATTTTTATATCGTCAACATCTTTTTCTTTAATAATGACCCCTTCAATTTGAGACAAGTTTTCCTCTTGTTCAACAGATTGGGCCAGTACCATTTCCCTGGCTTCAATCGCTAAATCAGTGCGGACCGAATATTGACTTAAGTCGATAGATTCCTTCATGTTCAATCCTCCATTAGAAAAAAAAGATTTCCTGCAAATAGAAACTATTTCCTATTTTTGCCCCTTTTCAAAGAAAACATGCAATTTATTCTATCCGAGCTAATGAATTCTATATTGCAATCTAGTTGACCATTTGATAAAATATCTCTTGTTGCGAATAATTGTTTATGAATGTTTAGTCGAGTTCATATAGTCTCGATTCTTTACAGGAGGTGAAATTGATGCCTAACATTAAATCTGCTATTAAGCGTGTAAAAACTAGCGAATCTCGTAATGCTCAAAATACAATGGCGAAATCTGCAATGCGTACTTCAGTAAAGAAAGTAGAAGCTGCTGTTACTCTTAACGACGCTGCTACTGCGAAGGAAGCTTTAGTAAATGCTGCTAGCCAATTAGATAAAGCAGCTGCAAAAGGTCTTATCCACAAAAACGCTGCAGCTCGTAAAAAAGCTCGCCTAATGAAGAAAATCAACGCACTATAATAAAAAAGCGATTCCTTTTTCAGGAATCGTTTTTTTATTTCTTTAATTTGAACAGTAACATTTCAATCAGCAGAGACTTATTCATCCCGCCGGTTTTCATTTGATAGTCGGCTTCGGCAAGGAGGCTCATGAGATTTGCAAGCTCCTCGTCCGCAAATTGCGCTGCCTGTCCAAGAGCTAGCTTCACTCGAAATGGATGGGTCTTCAAGAAACCGGCAATCTGCTGCTGGCCATATCCGCGTCGTGACAGCTCCTTCACTTGATAAATCAAGCGAAATTGATTAGAAAGCAGCGCCAATATTTTGATTGGTTCCTCATTTTGCTTTAACAAATCAAAATAAATCCTTAATGCTTCTTCCAATTTCCGCTGCACCACTTTTTCGATTAGCGTGAAAATATTTTGCTCCAATGAACGAGCAACCAATTTTTCTACAAGCAACGCATCAATTCTTTTCTCATTTGCAGCATATAAAGCAAGCTTTTCTAGTTCACTCGAAAGCATGAATAAGTTGGTGCCCGAAAGCGCGAGCAGCTGCTCCACAGCATCAGCCTCGATTTCGATTCCTGCTGTCTTCGCCCGGTCCCTTACCCAATTTTTCAGTTCATGCTCATTTAATTTTTTGGCCTCGACAACCTCTGTAGTTCGCTTAAGTTCTTTTGTAATTTTCTTTCGTTCATCTAATTTCTCATAAGGTGCCGAAATGACCAAGACAGTATACGGTGCCGGCTCCCTTATATAGGCCTCGAGCTTTGCTATATTATGCTCGACTTTTTCTTTCGATTTTTCAGCTGTTAAAAAAATCGGATTATGTAAAAAAATGACCTTTCTTTCCCCTAAAAAAGGAAAGGTTTCCGCATCCTCTACCGCAATTTCAAGCGGAGTCTCCTCCAAATCATAGGCTGCAAAATTAAAGTCCTTTTCCTCTTCATTTAATATATGGTTTAGCAGCAAGTGCTTGGTCTCGTTGATTAAAAAGCTTTCTGTTCCATATAATAAATAAATTGGAGCAATATGATTTTGTTTAATTTTTCGCCACACATCTGTTACCATTTTGTCCAGCGCTCCCCTTTATTTCACTCTTTATTATCGTAATGAAGCTTGGACAATTTGACAAGTACAAAACACTAGGTTTGAAATAGTTATTTCCGAATAATTAAAAGGGAATTGACAGCATTCGCCATAGTGCCAATTCCCGATCTATAATGAACGCCTGCTTTTATCGGCCCTAGGTACCGATATATCAGGCGGAGTTCCTTTGGTAAGCTTATTGTAGCCCTTTGTTAGTCAAACTATTTTGACAACACTTGTCAGTACAGGAAAAGCATTTAGGGGAGGCTGGATTTTTTTAAGGAAATCGCTTATACTATATTGTGAAATAGGAGGGGTAGACTGTGAACCAATTTGAAAAAAATCCGCAAAGCAAGCGTAACGATGCAATTGATTCAGGGGTTGGATTTGGTGTGTCTTTTGGCTTTTTTGCTGTAATGTTTATCATTGCTACAGTCATTAAGCTGATCGGTTCTTAATTAATGCTACATAAGAGTTTCGAGGAGGCTGTATTACCCGCAGCCTCTTTTTTTATTAAGTGATGTATCTTATGGCAAAAACGTAGAAAAGGTTCCTGTATTTTTATAAAAACTGTAAGTAATTGCTCCCTGCAGGTCAGTTCTATAAATTACTGCATTTACTTCTTTTAAAAGCTTAATCACCTCCTGATGGGGGTGTCCAAATCGATTTTCTTCCCCGACAGAAATAATGGCCGCTTTAGGCTTAACCTGCCGAATAAAGGCTTCAGAGCTTGATGTTTTACTCCCATGATGTCCGGCTTTAAGGACATCCACCGTTAATTCTGGATATCTCTGGATAATTCTTTCCTCACCCGGTTTATCCAAATCTCCGCCAAAAAACCAATTCAACCCTCCGAAACGGGCAAAAATGGCAAGCGACCCGCTGTTTCGTTCTCCTTTAAAGTCCTCATCCGGACTAAGTATATAAAATTGATGATTCGCGTTTCCCCATCGATATCCCGAAGAAACGTGAACGAGATTTATTCCCTTTTTTTCCGCCTCCGCCTTGATTTCTTCCTCCATGGCAGATGGTTCGGCGACTGAGGGCAGAAGAATTTCTTCTACTTTAAGTTCTTTTATTATAGATTTGGCACCCCCGATATGATCCATATCCCCGTGTGTTAAGATTAATTTATTAATTTTTGTGATTCCTTTTCCCTTTAAAAATGGAACAACAACATCTCTTCCCACTTCGTACGGTTTCGCCCGCCTCTGCCAATTTTCATCCATAAAATTCATCGTTCCACCCGTGTCAATCAAATAATTCCCGCCACCACGGGGAAAATGGATGAAGATACTATCTCCTTGACCCACATCGATCATCGTTACCTCACCAAAGGGGTCGGCCCAGTTCCAGCCTGATTGAAATGTCAATAGAGCGGCAGATAAACCGACAAGATGCCATTTTCTATTTGGATAGCCCCTCTTTTCCCAAATGTAAAAAATACAAACAATCACCACAATATCAAATAGTAAAAAGAAAAGATTTGGTCTTCCGGGCACTAATGCAGCAAAGTTTAAATCAGCAAGTAAAGCAATTAAAGTGTTAAAAAGGGAAATTATAGACATGAAGAATTTTATGAGGATTCCCGGAGTCCACCCTAATACAAGTTGAATAAAAAATAAACCATACAATCCAGGAAGATAAACATATGAAAATAACGGGATATAGATTAAGTTAGCTACTATTCCTATGAAGGACAATCCAAAGAAGTGATACAGCAGAAAAGGGAGTGCGGTTAATTGAGAGGCTGCGGAAATGACCATCATTTGGATAATAGTAATCGAGTATTTCCCCAAAATATACTTTGCAGACAAGATGATGGCGGCACTTACTGTAAATGATAATTGAAAGCCGACGTCAAACACCACCAACGGATTAAAGGTCAGAAATATGATACAGGCAAGGCTTATGGCATCAAGGGGCAGCAATTTAAGCTGTTTCTTCCACTTTATTACTGCCAGAACAAGAAAAATCATAAGACCTGCACGAATTACTGACGAAGACGCGCCAGTTAAGATAACATATACAGGCAATACCATCAAAAGAAAATTCGTCATCGTCTGTCTAGTCAAACCCAATCTTATCCCCATATAAAAAACCATCCCGATCAGGAGGGAAACATGGAGTCCTGAGATCGCCAATAAATGAACGAGTCCTGTCTTTTGATAATCCTCCTGTAAATCCGGGCTAAGCATTCCCCTCTCGCCAAAAATTAAAGCGGAAGATAATGATGCAATTTCGGTTGGAAACTGTTTTTCGAGGTAATGTATTCCCATAAAGCGGAGATCTTGAATGAGAGTGAACGGGGAATTTCTCTTTACAGGAGTACAGTTACTCAGAGGATTTTCCTTACTTTCAACAATCCAGTAAATTTCTTTTGTTTTAAGGTAATTACGATAGTCAAAGCCATTCGGATTTTTAGCTATCTTTGGTTTCTTCAAATCACCAGACAGCTTGCATACATACCCATAAAAAGACTTATCTTTAAGGTCTTCTTTTTCTTGTTGTGAATTCATTTTGTAGCGGATAATGAGTTTTTCTTTATAAACATGCTCTTTTGCCTGGATTTGTAATAAATCACCGTCTATTTTGGGGTCTTGAATATATTCAAGGGAAAATGAAGCGACAGTCTCAGGAATTTTCGTATGATTGTAGCTGGCTGCCTGAAAGCCAAAGAGGAAAAATACAAGCCATACTGCGGTTATTACAGATAATAGGTAAGGTTGAAACTTTTTAAAATGGTGCAAAACAAACAGATAAAGGATGGACAACATAAAATAGGGCAGAAAATGGGTCAGTGCTGCCAATACTCCCAAAAGAGCTGCAACTGCAAAATAAATATATTTTCCGGTCATCGTGCCTTCTCCAGTCTTTGAATAATATTGACGCCGGATTCAAGTCCGGCGCCAAACAAAGGTTATGAATTAACCTTTCGAAAATCTATCACTGATTCGGTTAATTCTACCTTTTCCACTTTTACATTCGCTTGTTTAAACAGTTCAATTGCATAAGGATGATTCTTATAATCTTCAGCATAATAAACAGTTTTAATGCCAGCCTGGATAATCGCTTTACAGCATTGCAAACAAGGAAAATGGGTCACATAAATTTCCGCTGCTGCTGTCGGAACGCCAAATTTTGCACATTGCAAAAGGGCATTCATTTCAGCATGAATAGTACGAATACAATGATTATCTACGACATAACAACCTTTATCGATACAATGGTCTCCGCCGGCAATGGAACCGTTATAGCCCCCGGCGATAATCCGCTTATCCCTGACAATGGTCGCCCCAACTGTGAGCCGGGTGCAAGTGCTCCTCAGTGCAAGCAAATGACTTTGCGCCATAAAATATTGATCCCATGAAATACGATTCACCTTAGCCACTCCCTTGATGATGTTTTCTTTGTTTAAGTTTAATAGTGCTTGTCCATGAACGTCAATGATAGAATTATGGCGCCGTAACCAAATCCTTTAATTTTTCATACGTTTTTTCACCGATTCCGCTGACATTCTTTAAATCTTCTGCTCCTTTAAAGGGTCCGCTTGTTTCCCGGTAATCGATGATCGCCGCTGCCTTTGCCGGCCCGATACCAGGTAGGTTTTGCAGTTCATTGACGTCCGCTTTATTGAGATTAATTTTCCCTTCATTCTGACCTGCCCCCCCTGAGACCATTACTCCATTTCCCGATTCCTCCGGGAGAACCACCGCCCCTTCACCCTTTGCCGGAATATAAATGACCATTTCATCCTTTACCCGTTCAGCAAAATTCACTTGGCCTTGCTCGGCCTGTTCGGTTACACCTCCCGCACGGCTAACCACATCAATAACCCGCTCCCCCTCTGAGGCTTTATAAACACCCGGCTGTTTCACCTGTCCCTTTACATCTACCATGATGACTGCAACTGTTTGACTCTGTATCTTCCCCATATTTTCCTCAGATTTTTCTTGAACACTGCCAGCCTCTGATACTTTATCAGTCGCTAAGGGCTGCGGTTCGATAGCTTCACTAGCACCGTTTTGGTAAAAATAAAAAATTAAGACCACGACAAGCAATGCAACAACAACAGCATAACTCTTATGTTCCATCAACCAGTCTTTCACTTGGCTCCATCCTTTCTAAAGGTATATTTTACAAACATTCCTCATAAGGTTATAAAAGAAACTCTGAGGTGAAGGAGGGTCGAAACAATGAATATTGGCATTATCGGCACCGGTAATATGGGGAGGATTTTGGTGGAAGCGTTAATCGACGGAGAAGCCGTATCTCCTTCTTCGATGCTGATTACGAACAGAACGATCGCTAAAGCCATGTTGCTTAAAGATAAATACAAGGAAATTAGGGTTGGGGCAAATGAAGTAGAAGTTGCGGCTCAATCCGATTTAATATTTGTTTGTGTAAAGCCATTAGATGTTTTTAAGGTGATAGATAAGATAAATCCCCATTTGACGGAAAATAAATGTCTTGTTTCGATAACAAGCCCTATCAGTACAGCACAAATTGAGAGTAAGGTTTCTTGTTCTGTGGTAAGAGTCATCCCAAGCATCACAAATCGGGCTCTTTCGGGAGTTTCCTTAATGACCTATGGGGAAAGCTGTCGGGATAATTGGAGATTGGAAATGGACAATTTAATGACAAAGATTTCAGTCCCAGTCGATATTGATGAAAAGGTAACAAGAGTAGCATCGGATATTGTCAGCTGCGGACCTGCATTTTTCAGCTATTTGCTGCAGGCATTTATTAATGCTGCCGTAAAGGAAACGGAAATCGATGAAAAAGTAGCCACAGTTTTGGCCAGTGAGATGATTGTAGGTCTTGGTGAATTGCTTAAGCAAGGCCATTATACCTTACCATCGCTCCAGGAAAAAGTTTGTGTGAAAGGCGGAATTACCGGAGAAGGAATTAAGGTGCTCGACAATGAGCTTGGGGAAATGTTCGAACATGTATTTCAAGCCACCCACGCAAAATTCAAGGAAGATCTTGATAAAGTAGAATTGCATATCTCAAAACATTAATTCGTCAAATTTTTGCAAATTCCTGCATGTATAAATAAAAAAAAAGCCATCTTTTTTATGATGGCTTTCAGGCTGTCGAGAAACTTCCGATAGCCTTTTATTTTATTCATTTTCTTTAATAATTCACGCGTTAATTTGCGATCATATTATTAATAATAAGGCTTTTCACCAAGGCTGTTGATTGGCGCTCCAGGCACTTCGCTTTCCGCGGGCGTGCCGGCGAGCCTCCTCGTCGCTACGCTCCTGCGGGGTCTCCCCTGTCCCGTGCTCCCGCAGGAGTCTTCGTGCCTTCCGCGCCAATCAACAGGTGTATTTAATAAAGTCCTTCAATTTCAATATAATAAGTGGTGAATTTTGTTTAAGCCAAAAGAGTATAGCCAAGTGAATATGAATTTATTTATGAAATGTGCAGCCTGTCAAAATATAAAAAGGATTGCGCACACTTGGCAAGGCTGGAAAATGTGTGTTGCAATACCTCTGGTTGATTTGCCTCCCTGTTGATTGGAGCGGAGGGCACTCGACTCCTGCGGGAAATAGAGGTCACTGGAGACCCCGCAGGCGCCAAAGCGCCGAGGAGGCTCCAGGACCTCCCCGCGGAAAGCGAGTGCCCGGAGCGGAAATCAACAGGCCTGTTAGCAGGGATAAAATAAATTGCCGAGAAAAAGAACCTTTCTCGACAATCTGAAAGCATTTTTTTTATGATGGCTTTATTTTTTGTGTGCAATAAAAAATATTCGTTCTGAATGGGTTTGTGGTTTAGCATGCTCAAAATCAGCATTTATCTCTAATAATTGAAAGCCTGCCTCATCCAGCCAATCGGAATATTGCTGAACACTAAAGGTTCGCTGATAATGAAGCTCATCAAAACGATCGTATCTTCCCGACTTTTCATCCAAGACAAAAAAGCTTAGCTCATGCTCCACGCTATTTGGCTCCTCCCCTGGGAAGCTATTCCAAATATAAGCGATATGGTCTTCATTTAAAGCAAAGGTTTGGTTCATAAAGACTTGAGTGATTTTATAAATAGAATGAACATCAAAAATAAAAAGTCCGCCCTGATGTAAATGTTGAAAAACATGCAAAAAGGTTTCTTTAACCTCTTGTTCCGTTTCCAAATAATTCAAGGAATCGCAAAAGATGCCGATGACATCAAACTGCTCCACGTTTTCGAATTCAGCCATATTCTGTTCAAAGAATGGAATCACAAGCCCCTCTGCTTCTGCTTTTGCTTGGGCAACAGCCAGCATGTCAGCCGACAAATCAGATCCGGTCACTTGGAAGCCCTTCTTGGCAAAACGAACAGAAAGCTGCCCTGTTCCACAGGCTAGGTCAAGCAGCTTGCTGCCTTTAATATCGTATTTGGCAAGCTTCTCTTCAACAAATCGAATCCATTCATCATATGGTGCGTCCTTCATGAGTTCATCATAAAGATAGGCGAAATGCTGGTAGCTTGTCATGAATTTAATTCACTCAAGACGTCAACCCGTGGGGCATCTCCCCACAAGCGCTCCAAATTATAATAGCTTCTTTCGTCACGATGGAAGACATGGGCAACAACGTCCCCCAAATCGATTAACACCCAGCGCGCTTCATCAAAACCTTCCATTCTCTTCACATCAAGCCCTTTTTCATTGGCTTTTTCCCTAATTTCTCTTGCGATTGCCTGAACCTGCTTATCGGAATTTCCATGACAAATCATAAAGTAATCGGCAATTAGCGAAATTCCCTTCATGTTTAGCGCAAGAATGTTTTCAGCCCTTTTATCATCCGCTGCTTTAACTGTCAATTGAAGTAGTTCTTGATTGTCCATTTACTCAACCCTTCCATTTTGGATTAAATCATTATACGTATGAAACGTTTCTGGATAGACAGTCTGATTTTTTTTCATTAAAAATAATATCGTATTTTTGACTGATTGGATTAATGCTTTATCTAAATTCTCTTTTGCCATTTCCCGTACTTCCTCAACACCCGGAAAGTGTCTGCCTGGTTCAATATAATCCGCTAAATAGATAATTTTTTCAAGCAGGCTCATTCCCGGCCTTCCTGATGTATGGTAACGGATAGCATCGAGAATTTCTCTGTCTTTAATCCCTGCTTCCTTCTCAACAAGATAGGTGCCGGCAGGAGCATGCCAAAGTTCAGCATTGAACCTGAGCAGATCCTGAGAAAAACCCTGGGTCCTAATAATTTCCTTCATTTCCTCTTTTGGGCGGAATTTGGCATAATCATGAAAAATAGCAGCCGTTTCGGCCTTTTTTTCATCTGCCCCATACCTTCTAGCTAACGCGATGGCTGTTTCCATTACGCCTAAGGTATGCTGGTAGCGATGCTCCGTTAATTGTTCCTTTACAAGCTTTAATGCTACATCACGTTCCATATAAATGGTTCTCCTCAATATATTGGATGATGGAATCAGGCATTAAATAACGCGCAGTTTTTCCGTTTTTAAATCTTTCTCTAATCATACTTGAAGATACCTCCATCGCCGGTACATCAACGTACAGAATAGGATACTCTGTAAGATGGCTGTAGGAAGGTCTTTGTACGCCGACAAATTGGACAAGCTTAACCAGTTCATCAATTTTATGCCATTTAGGCAAATATTCAATCATGTCGGCTCCAATTATGAAATGAAATTGATGCCCGGGATAGGTTTCATTAAGGACCTTCATCGTATCAAGGGTATAGGATGGCCCCTCCCTGTCAAGTTCGATTGGCTGAATTTTGAATGCCTGATTCCCTTCAACGGCCAAATCCAGCATCTGAAGCCTGTCATTGTTCGAAATCGATTCCGATTTTTTCTTATGCGGAGGCTCTCGATTCGGCATAAGCCAAATTTCATCAAGCGAAAGAGCGGCTAAAACCTCATTAGCAATCAAAAGATGTCCGAAATGTGGTGGATCAAACGTTCCGCCCAAAATTCCAACCTTCACAATACAACCCCACCTTTACTTTAGGGAAGAGTAATTTGTTTATTTTCAACCGATTCCTTATAAAGGACAATCGTATTTCCGATAATTTGTACTAATTCTGCCCCTGCCCCATCAGCAAGCTGCTGGGCAACCACATTTTTATCTTCGTCGCAGTTTTGTAAGACACTTACTTTGAAGAGTTCCCTTGCCTCAAGAGCATCGGCAATTTGCTTCACCATGTTCTCATTTACGCCGCCCTTTCCAACTTGAAAAATCGGATCTAAATGATGAGCCTTTGAACGTAAAAATCGTTTCTGTTTTCCTGTTAACATGTATTAACCTCCGAGTTGTTTGAGCACAATTGCTCTCATTCGTTCTGCATCCGGGAAAGTCCCTGTCCATTTTTCAAAAGCAAGAGCCCCTTGAAAAACAAACATATCAATCCCATTTTGAATTCGTGCACCTTTTTGTTCCGCGTCTTGTAAAAATTTTGTTTTCAGCGGATTGTAAATAATATCACAAACAATTGCCTGTTTATTTAAGTTGTCCAGTTTAAGCGGCTGTTCAGAAATTTCCGGCGCCATCCCAATCATGGTTGTCTGGATAATTAAGTCGTAATCTTCCAAAGCCTGTTCCGCTTCCTCCAAAGAAAAGGCAGCTGATGAATTGGTATACGGACAATCATTAATGAGACTCCAAGCTTTCTCCACAGTCCGGTTGGCAATATCAATCTTAGCGGGTTTTTCCTTTGCCAAAGTAAAATAAATACCTCTGGCCGCACCGCCCGCTCCAATCACAAGAATCTTTTTTCCCTCAATAGAAGCAAATTGGTTTTTCAATCCCGTTAGAAATCCAGGTCCGTCTGTATTATAACCAATCAAACGGCCGCCTTCATTAACGACGGTATTTACCGCACCAATTGCATTCGCCAGTTCGTCTACCTCATCAAGATAAGGGATGATCCTGCTTTTATGAGGAACAGTTACATTAAATCCACCAACCCCAATTGCTTTTAAGCCTTTCACAGCATCCTCGAGGTTCTCCGGTGCCACTTGAAAAGGGAGATAATGGCCATCGATTTGATAAAAAGAAAATAAATCATTGTGCATCACCGGGGACATGGAGTGCCCGATTGGATATCCAATAACCGCATATAGCTTTTTCACGTATTTCTCCCCACCCAGTTTCACTTTTTATATTAATGATTTTCGTAATAATGCTTGAACACCTTTGGGAACATAGGCGATTACCTTAGCTCCTGGTTCATTGACAGTCACCCAGCCAAGACCGGAAAAAACAATATCTGTCTTGGCTTCCTTAATGAAAAACTCTTGTTTGACAAGCTCCGGAAATGTTTCCAGTTGCTCTTGCCGAGGAGGGGTCAGCATTTCCCCAACATGTTTTTCATAAAGCTCATCGGCATTTTCGATTTTTGTCCGATGGATGTTTAAATCGTTGGAAAGATAACAAACAAAAGATCTTCTGCCTCCGCTTACGTAATCAAACCGGGCCAGCCCGCCAAAGAATAATGTCTGCCCCTCATTCAATTGAAAAACCATCGGCTTGATTTCTCTTTTAGGCGTAATCACTTTTAAATCCCTTTTATCAACAAAATGCGCCATTTGATGGTGATTGATAATTCCCGGTGTATCCACTAATGATCTTCCGTCATCAAGCGGAATTTGGATAATATCTAACGTCGTGCCAGGAAAGTGAGAGGTCGTAATGATATCCCCTTCGCCGGTCACCTCTTTTATAATCCGATTGATAAAGGTAGATTTTCCAACATTCGTACAGCCGACTACATAGACGTCCTTTCCATTGCGGTATTCATCTATGGCAGCGGCTGTTTCTTTCATCGTCCATCCCTTTGCCGCACTGACCAAAAATGCCTCCTCAGGACGCAACCCTAGCTCCCGTGCTTCCTGCTTCATCCAATGAATCAATTTATTATGTTTAACTGATTTCGGCAGCAAATCGACCTTGTTGCCAACGAGGATCACTTTATTGCCGCCGACAAACCGGTGCAGCCCAGGAAGCCAACTGCCGTTAAAGTCGAAAATATCGACTATCATGACAACCAACGCATCAGTTTTGCCGATTCCATTTAGTATTTTTAAAAAATCGTCATCAGTTAAGCTGACATCCTGTACTTCATTATAATGCTTGAGACGAAAGCATCTTTGACAAATAATTGTTTCTTTTTCCAATGCGGAAGCGGGAGCATAACCAATTTTCTCAGGGTCTTCTGTCTGAACCTTTATTCCGCAGCCTATGCATATATGTTGTAGGTCACTCACTAATTAATCCTCCCATGAAACCATTCCTTTTTTTCGAAACCAATTTAAAATCCGCCGTTCTGCAAAACGGTTAAATTTTGTGAAAAATCCGTCTGTCTGGGCAACAGGCACCACCAAAATGGTATGAAAGCCGCTGCGGTTTCCGCCAAGCACATCGGTTAACAACTGATCGCCAATCACGACAGCCTCTTCTTTTTTTATGCCCATTTGTGTAATTGCTTTCTTAAAAGCCTTTGCAAGCGGCTTTCGGGCTTGAAAAATAAACGGAATTTCGAGAGGATCTGCAAAGGCTCCTACCCGTTCTTTATTATTGTTTGAAACAATTGTTACTAGGATATTTTGCTTTTTTAATTCCTCAAACCATTTAATTAAAGCGGGAGTTGCGTTTGGACGGTCCCATTCCACCAATGTGTTATCCAAATCAGTAATAATTCCCTTTATGCCTCTTGATTTTAATTGTTCCGGAGATATCTCAAGAATGCTCTTCACGTGTTCATCAGGTAAAAATTGTTTTAGCACTAAGCGTACACCTCATTAAATTACTAATCTTTGGTGATGAAGCCAAGGATTTCCCTATTCTTGTACCATCATAACTAATTTTAACTTTGGTTTCAAAAGAAAAAGCAAAACCATTTTATTCTTAATCTTATTGTTCTTCAAATCCCGACAATACATGATAGGTATGTATGCAAAATAGGCAGAATCATATCAGATTTACAAAGAAAAAGGCAGTTTCATAAAAAAATAAAAATATTTTTCGACAAACATCTGCTTTCCCGACATCTGTGGATAACGTTATTAACATTATACCCATTGAATCATACACTTTTCATCGTTTTATAAACAAGCTAATCACAAGTTATCCACCTTATCCTGTGGATAATTAGAACGATTGTTCTACAGGAATAAATTTGGTAGATTTAGGGTACACCATATGAACTTACTATATTATGTTCCCTTTTACTAAAATAGAACCATCAATTTATAAACCGGAGGTGGAATCAGACATGCGTAAACTTTCCGATGAATTACTGATTGAATCTTACTTTAAAGCAAAAGAATTAAACCTAAGCAGCGAATTTATTAACCTTATTGAGTCCGAAATTCGCCGTCGGTCCCTTTCTTATAAAATAAGAAAATCATCATAATTAACTGCCCAAATGGGCTTTTCTTTTTGCCCAAAAGCAGGCGCTATTTTTGCGCGCCTCATTTTGATTTTAATAGGGTACCAATTTTTTCGCCGACTTTAATTTCTTTAGGAGTTTCTAGATCCACAGCAGGCTCGAAGATGTTATGTTCAAACAGCAACACCACTGTTGACCCAAAGGTAAAATAAGCCATCTCACCGCCTTTTGTTAAATCTGAACCCTCATGAATGGTTTCAATAGAATTGACAAACATAGCCCCAACCTTCACGATCGACACATGTCCAAAATCTGTTTGAACTTCTGTAATAACACGGTAGTTTTTGGCTAGTGTACGAACTCCGTATTTTAGCCCGAGCTTATTAACAGGATAGGATTTTGAACCAAGCTTCCATTGCTTAGTAACCGTACCGCTTACCGGGCTGTGAATCCGGTGGTAGTGACTTGGGCTTAAGTATAGAATCATATACGTACCATTTAAATATTTTGGCAAAGCTCCTGCATCCCCCAGCATTTCTTCGATAGAATACGTTTTTCCTTTTACAAGAATCTCACTATTCTGATTGATTTTCCCAACATCTTCAATGACTGCATCAACCGGACTCACCACAGAATCGGTTGCTTCATCAATTTTCCGTGCATCCTTCTTCAGCCTTCTGACAAATAAATCATGCAGGGTAGGGAACTCGTGCAGTTCCTTCTCCATCTCTCCTAAATTGAGATGATAAACTCTTGCAAAGGAAGGGACAATGACGCGGCTCGCACGGGACCTGGCAAATCTTTTTAAGAAGCTTGATGTCCACCTTCCATTCGTTAATTCAATAAATAATCGGTAAAAGGACTGTATCACTGGTATTACCCCCAAATAGTGTAAAAATACTCTTTACGAATAGACATAAAACCCTTAAAATTAAATATTATAAAGTAAACTGTGGAAATTATAAATTCCTTCGGCTTGAAGAAAGGAGTGGTAGGTAAAAAATGTTTTTATTGGATGTTATAGATCAAACCGTCAAGAAATTAAAATCGCAAACTGCAAATGTCATCACTTTAGCTAATTTATCATTAGGTGGATTTGCCATCGTGTTTGGTCTGCATGGGAATTTGCGATTAAGCTTACTACTCATTTTTATTGCGGCGCTGGCAGATCGATTTGATGGAATGATCGCCCGAAAATTTAATATTGAGTCAGAATTAGGTAAACAATTAGATTCCATGAGTGATATTATATCATTTGGAGTTGCCCCTGCACTATTACTATACCAAGGAATTTTAAATGAATTCGGCGGCCCCGGTTCATTTTTCACTGTATTTTACATTGGTTGCGGTGCCTTTCGTTTAGCTAGGTTTAATATTACCGAAAGCAACGGCTACTTTACTGGTCTGCCGATTACTGCTGCTGGCTGTTTGGCAACCTTAAGCTTTTTGGCGATACCATACCTGCCGTCACAAACGTTCTTATTTATAATTATCATTCTTTCATTCCTTATGGTTAGCACATTTAAGCTTAGAAAGGTTTAAAAATTCGAAATTTAATAAATTTGGCTTACTTGGTTTTAGTACTAAGTAGGTCTTTTTTTTTATATTTCCTACCGCACTCAAATAAAATTAACTGGACAGACACAATTTCCCGTTTTCTTCATAGGAATTAATAATAGGCTAAAGTCCAATAAAGATACGGGGTGGAAGTGAATGTCTGGAATCTTAACGGCTCTTGGCTATTTGGTTAAGGAATTTTTATTTCTTGTATCTTACGTAAAGAACAACGCCTTTCCTCAACCCCTATCCGCTGCAGATGAAAGAAAGTACCTGCGCTTGATGGCAGAAGGGGATTCACATGCGCGTAACATGTTGATTGAGCACAATTTGCGGCTGGTTGCCCATATCGTAAAAAAATTTGAAAATACCGGTGAGGATTCTGAGGATTTAATCTCGATTGGAACAATTGGGTTAATCAAAGCCATCGAGAGTTATTCAGAAGGGAAAGGAACAAAGCTGGCCACGTATGCTGCACGTTGTATAGAAAATGAAATTTTAATGCACCTTCGCGCTTTAAAGAAGACAAAAAAGGATGTTTCCCTGCACGACCCGATTGGCCAGGATAAAGAAGGGAACGAAATTTCCTTAATCGATGTCTTGAAATCAGAATCGGAAGATGTTATTGATACGATTCAGTTGAATATGGAACTTGAAAAAATCAAGAAATATATCGAGGTTTTAGACAGCCGGGAAAAAGAAGTGATTATCGGCCGCTTTGGTCTTGATTTGCAAAAAGAAAAAACCCAGCGCGAAATTGCCAAAGAGCTTGGCATCTCAAGAAGCTATGTATCTAGGATTGAAAAGCGGGCTCTGATGAAGATGTTCCATGAATTTTACCGGGCTGAGAAGGAAAAAAAGAAAAAAAACTCATAGTAAAAAGAGCAGGGGCTACTCCTGCTCTTTTTCCCCTTTTAAAAATAAATTATTCCACGTTTTCCCCCCATCTGAGCTTTCATAAAGGTCATTTTTGTAGGTAGTGAAGGCCATCTGATTTGGATTCTTTGGATTTACTGCCAAATAGGTAATCGGATTATCGTAGTCCAAGAATGGAATGGCAATATTCGTTTGCTCGGCTGTTGCAGGATCTAAAGTTTTTAAAAATATTTTGTCGTTTTCAACACTACAAAATAAAAGAGAATCTCCGGCAAAAGTAAGAGCAGTAACCATAAATGGCTCCGTCACAAGCTTCATCGTGTTTCCATTATCGGTGGAATAATAAATGCCCGACCGAGTAGACATGGCCATAATGTCTCCATTGACCGGGTGGACAGCCATCATTCCAAGCGAATCTGCTTGAAAATCTTTGAATTTACTAGGCTGCCAGGTCTGCCCGTTATCTTTAGAATAATTCACACCAGTATTTAATTGGTCCGTCTCTTGATCACTGATCACATAAAGACCTTTACCTGAATAGCTTGAGGCCATGAAAACATAGTTACCTTTTCCATAAAAGGCCAGCTTTTTTAAGGTCTCCCCTTTATTAACGCTTTTAACAAGCCCAAGCGGATTTTTTAAACCTGTCCCTTTTTGCGGATGTCCGCTTGAGATAAAGCCATCTTCCACGGCCTGAAACCCCATATATTGATGACGGTTCGTTGTCGTTTCGAACCAATTTGCTTCCTTATATATCTTTAGACCATTACCCGCTGCTACATAGAGAGCGTTGTCATTACCAGGATAACCAATCCCATAGATCCGGTTAACCTTTATCGATTTTGCTGCTGTAACATCAAACTTCGGCATTACAGCGGTTTTTTGATCCTGTTCAGTCTTTTTAGATTCCTTCGTATTATTTGTGCAGCCAGCAGCAGCCAAAATAAACACGATTAAAATCGTAAAATAAATTAACTTATGACCCTTCACTTCTATTCCTCCAAGCGAGAATATTAATTCTTATCACTTATAACTCAGCCTTAGTATCATTGTCAAATAATCAGTTTATAGACATTCTTTCAGCAGGTGCCTATTCATTAAGGCATACAACCACATAGACTATTAAAAACAGGAAAAGGGGTGTGTTAGATGGCTTTTGGTTACCCATACGCCCCCACCGGCTTCGGGGCTCCCTATGCTGCATATTCAGCCCCTTGCGCACGGCGCGGCTGGATTTGGTTTGCAGTTGTGATTGTCCTTTTTATACTGCTGTTAATCTTCTTCGCCTGGTGGTGGTTTAGCTGTTTTTATTATTAAACTCTTTGTAGCTTATGCGTTTTGGCATAAGCTTTTTCTATTACCGTCTTGCCATTTCGATGGAATTTTTTGAAAAATAACAATATAATTAAGAACGTACATATAAAAAAGGAGGTCCCATTATGGCAGCGGTTACATATTCAGATATTTGGAATCTTGATGTGTTTTTTAAAGGAGGAAGCGATTCCCCGGAATTGGAGAATCACCTGAAGCAAACCGAAGAATTGATTAACCTTTTCCATACAAAAATAAATAACTGGACACCAAGGAACTCTGCCCAGGACAGTGCATTCCTGCAAGAGGTGCTTCATGATTTTGAGAAAACTGGAAAAAAACTCCATCAGGCAGGTGCATTTATCGGATGCCTGCTGGCACAAAATACCGAGGATAAAAAGGCGTACGCACTTGATGCACAGGTTACCGGATTAAGTGCAGCCTTCCAAACAGCGCTTGGAGCTTTTCACAATCTGCTGATATCAATAGACGATAAAGTATGGGATAACATCATATCTTTAGCTTCTTTAAAGGAACTTGGCTTTATTTTATCGGAATGGCGTGATCGGGCTAAAGAGAAGCTTTCAAAAGAAGAGGAAGCACTCATTAACGCTCTTGGTGTCGACGGCTATCACAGCTGGGGGCAATTATATGACTTAATCGTCAGCAAAATCAAAGTTCAATATACCGACGAAAATGGTGAGGAAAAACAGCTATCTGTCGGTCAGGCTTTCAATAAATTCTCCAACCCAGACAGAGAAATCCGACAAGCTGTTTTTGAAAACTGGGAGAAGGCATGGGGCGATCAGGCAGACTTCTTGGCAAAAACCTTAAATCATCTCTCAGGATTCCGTTTAAATGTATACAAAAAACGGGGCTGGGATGAGGTGTTAAAAGAACCCCTTAGCATCAACCGAATGAAAAAAGAGACGCTTGACACCATGTGGGCGGTCATCACAGAAAACAAGGAAAAACTCGTGAAATATTTAGAGCGGAAGGCACAGCTCCTTGGCCTTGAAAAGTTAAGCTGGTATGACCTTGATGCCCCATACGGCACAACGGAAGCCAAACTTTCTTATCAGGAAGGCGCCCAATTTATTGAAGAAAACTTTGCAAAATTCGGCGAAAAGCTTTCAGCATTTGCCAAAATGGCGTTTGAGGAGCAGTGGATTGAAGCAGCAGACCGGCCAGGCAAAGCACCGGGCGGATTCTGTACCTATCTGCCAGAGAGCGAACAATCCCGCATTTTCATGACATACTCGGGTACGCCGTCAAATGTCTCCACATTAGCCCATGAGCTAGGACACGGCTTCCATACGTACGCAATGAGAGGCGTCCCGCATATCAACCGTCTATATGCGATGAACGTGGCCGAAACTGCCTCCACGTTTGCTGAGATGATTGTGGCCGACGCTTCTGTTAAGAGTGCGAAAAATGAGGATGAAAAGCTGGTTCTCCTTGATGATAAGATTCAAAGAACCGTTGCCCTGTTGATGAACATCCATGCCCGCTTCCTGTTTGAAACCCGTTTTTACGAAGAAAGAAAGCAGGGACCTATTTCTGTTGAGCGGTTAAATGAGGTAATGTTAGAGGCACAAAGGGAAGCGTACTGTGACGCCCTTGAGGAGTATCATCCATTATTCTGGGCATCAAAGCTGCATTTCTTTATTACAGGTGTTCCTTTCTATAACTTCCCTTATACATTTGGATATCTTTTCTCATTAGGGATCTACGCCCAGGCACTAGCGGAAGGGAAAGGCTACGAAGAAAAATACATCTCCTTGCTGCGTGATACAGCATCCATGACAGTGGAAGACCTTGCGGCGAAACATCTTCAGGTAAACCTGACAGAAAAGGATTTCTGGGAAAAAGCTGTAGGTATCTGTTTGAATGACATCGATGAATTCTTGGAGCTGACTGAAGGAAAATAATTAGCATGATAAAAGCATCGGCCAATTGGCCGATGCTTTTTTGTTATTCAACAACACTGATCTCAGCAGAGATTACACAGCCAATTGCGCCCGTAATAACGAAGGCTATTGCCACCATGAACATCTTCCCCACCCCTTAATGGATACTGCTTTCTTACCTTCAATTTATCATATATTCACAGTATCTAACTTAAGGAAATGTGAACATTATGTTAACAAACTTCAATCCTAAAAATGAAATTATGATTCCTTTTTATTAGACTTAAAAATAAGCGACAAAAGCAAAATATGAAGCGGCATACCGACTACCTCCCTATCCGAAATTCCCTTGGCTAAGTGGTATCTTTCAAATCCCAGAAATAAGCTCCTCTTCCCTGCATTAAATAAATCATTATAAAAACCACCTTTCATTATTTAAATTTTGTTTCCACTTACATTACACGGTACATTGATATTTGCCGGTCTTTGTTTTCTTCGTAAAGCTTGTTAATCCTTTCTTGATTAAGAGCTTCATCAAGGCTTTCTTTTCTTTTTGAAATCGTAATCGTTAAAAACAATATATTCAGGGTCATGATTATCACTTCCTTTAGTTTAAACCCTTTAAATTTCCTTACATTAGCTGGTGCATAGAAATCTGACGGTCCTTGTTCTGCTCATATAACCGTTCAACTATCTCCTGCTGGACAGCCTCTTCTAGACTAATTTCTCTTTTTTTGAATGTAACAGTTACAAAGAATAGATTTAAAGTCATTTTCATTCATCTTCCTTTCTGCGGCCTAAAATTCTTCATTACATGAAATTATGCATAGAAATCTGGCGATCCCTATTTTGCTCGTAAAGCTTTTCAACCATTTCCTGCTGAGCGGCTTCCTGCAATGTTACTTTTCTTTTTCGAATTGTGATGGTGAAGAATAAAATATTCAGTGTCATGTTTGATCACCTCCTTATAAAGTTATTTCTGTTAGTCCAACAACATTTTCAGATTATGCAGAACATATCCAAAGTGCTAGTAAAAAGGGCACAAAAAGGCCGCAAGAAGATAGTTCCTTGCGGCCTTTCCCCGAAAAAATGGGCACAAAAATACCGCAAGGCGTCATTCTCCCTGCGGCATGGATATGTAGATGTAAATTAACACACTAAGCAATCCATTCCAATCTGGTCGAATGCATGATATTCAAATATTCAGTTTCAGCCATTGCTTTTGGGACACAACTCGTTACATTAATCGCTAATAACATTACCTTCGACCTCCTTTTTGGAATTTTTTACTTGCTACGGTAATTATATCCACATACAGGTAATTTGTAAACCATTTTTTAGAATTTTTTTGCAAAAATAGTTAAAAGCCCCATGATATTAAATGTTAGGCATCTTTTCAAGAATTTACTTACTGTTTATCGGAATTGTGTATGGTAAAGTGGTTTAGTAGATTTTTAAAAGAAGGGGTGAATCAGCTGTGAAGCAGAAAACGCGGAGTCTTTATGAGAAGATGGTTGATTTTAAGCGGTTCGGAACTGTTTTATTGGCTGTGGGGATCTTTTTCTTTATTGGCGTCATTATTCCGTCCGATACAAAAACGGATATGGATTTAAATATATGCATTCTATCCTCTATGTCCTTCTTGGCGGCATCGATACTTTTCTTTACTTTTTCCAAGCAATGCGAAATGAAATTGCTAGAGATAGAGGATGGACAGGATTATTACTCGAAGAAATAAGCGCCTCTGCTGTAAAGGAGGCGCTTTTTTGTTAATCATGGACTGGACCTTATAAAGCCTTAACCATTTTCATAACTAAGGTTGCCGAATTTGTGGCTGCTTTATCGATAAACTGATCAAAGGAAATTTCTGACTCTTTTCCGGCAATATCCGAAAGGGAACGAATAATTACAAATGGAACACCAAACCGAAAGGCGACCTGCGCAATCGCCGCTGCTTCCATTTCCACTGCCTGTAGATCTTTAAATTTCCCGCGGATAAATTCCACTTTTTTAGGGTCCTCCATAAAGGAATCGCCTGTTGCAATTAAACCTCTGACAATCTGGAAATTTTCCAACTCCCCTGCTGCTGCTTCGGCAATCGACATTAACTTTTCATCAGCCAAGAAAGCTGCCGGCAGCTGGGGTACCTGACCATATTCATAATCAAAAGCCGTTACATCAACGTCATGGTGGCGCACTTCTGTTGAAATGACTGCATCTCCCACATTCAGGTCTGGATTTAAACCTCCAGCAGAACCAGTGTTGATGATGCAATCTGGCTTATATTTATCCAATAGAATGGTTGTAGACATGGCGGCATTTACCTTACCAATTCCTGAACGTAACAGGATGACATCCTTGCCGTGCATTTTCCCAAAGGTAAATTCACAGCCAGCTACTTCTTCTTTTGTTTGTCCTTCAATATGGTCTCTTAGTAAGGTTACTTCCTCTTCCATTGCACCAATAATCGCAATTTTCATAATGTATAAACCTCTCTCCTAAAAGCTTTTGCTTTATTTTTCGCTTAAACGATTGTTTTATTATTTTTCTTCAAATTGATACATCGTATCCGCAAACATCATTGTACCTTTTTTGCTGACAGCTTTCTATCAAATCATTGATTTAGAATAAATATTTCATTAGAATTATGCATGGAAGGAGGTTGTATAGATGAATTTTCAACTTGATTTTATTGAAGATAAAGTGGAGTTTTTTGAAGCCGGAGATTTAAAAACGCTGGAAAAGAAAATCGCGAACCAAATCGAGGTCAACAAAGGAATCCTGCTGGGGGTCCACTCCGTTTCCCATCAAGTCCATGTGAATGAAAAAGGACAAACCTACTTTTCGGCAGTGGTCCATTTTAAAAAGAGATAGGATGGAACCAGTTATGGCCCATCCTGCTCACTATTGCTGGATTTCCGCTAATTCTTCGACCCTTGTCGGCATCCAGCCTTCGCCATCAACCCACTTGATATATACATTATATTTCTGCTGTTTATCCTTGGATGCAACTGTAGCAAAGGATGCATTAGCAGTGGTTTTATCCCGGCCGAGCCAGTAAACAGTCATATTGCCAGAATCCAGCCCAGTTGCATAGGAGACGGCCTGTAGCATTTCCTGCCAATCAACTGAAGATTGATCGTACACAGCTGTATGTTCCCCTGTTTGCGTTGTACCTACTGGCTTCCAAGCTGGATTTTCGATGGTTTTTACCACATTAGGTGAAGTCCCTCCATCAGTAACAATGGCCTGTGAATCATCAGCTTTTTCTGGTGCTGTGGCTTCCTCGCTTTGTTTTTCATCTTCCTCTTTGGCTGCTTTATCTTCTGAAAGCTTTTCCTTTTTCTTGGTCTCTTCAGCATTTTTCTCTTTAGGTGCCGCCTGTTTTTGTTCTTGTTTCGGCGTTTCCTGTTTAGTCACAGCTTTCTCGTCACTTCCGGATGCAAAAATATTATAAGCTACCAAAATTATTAAGGCCAGGACAATGATAATTAAACTATTTAAAACAATATTCGTTTTTTTTCTTTTGGCACGGTAAGTAGACCGTGAATTTTGCTTGAAATCATTATTCAAAAATAATCCCTCCTAAGAAAAAGGCTGTGAATATTTTAACATGATTTCAAAAGAACTTGAAGGAATTTCCTTGATTTAGCACTGAATTAAGCCGTTAATCCTGCTCGGACAGCATTTTCACCATGTCGGCAAATAATAAATTAACCCCACCTTCATTTTCAGTCACATCCAAATTAACCGTTACTAATGCATATTTAGGATTCTGATAGGGAAAATAGCCTGCAAACCACTTATTATGCAGCTGCTTGCCATCCTCATATTTACCCGTTTCAGCTGTACCAGATTTTCCGGCCACCTCATATGGAAGTTCCTTAAACCAGCGGCCTGTTCCATTCGGGTTCAATACGACCTCTCTCAGCAATTTTTGCAGTTTCATCGCCGTATATGGGGAAATGGAATCTCCTTTAAGCGGCTTTTCAGGGAAATTCACCATCGTAGTTCCGTTCTTATACTCTATCTTTGAAACAGCGCGGACCGATTCTTTCTTGCCGCCCCTTGCGATGCTCGCCATCATATTGGCAACAGCCAGCGGAGTTGCCCGGACCTCATTCTGGCCAATTCCGGACATCGCGGCAAAGTTCGGGTCCTTTCTTGCCTCATCGGACAAAAAGACCCTGCCCTTGTCCTCATTATCAAACTGTTTGAAATCGCTGGTATGATAAACGTCTCCCTGCCAGCCGACAGAACCAGTTAAAGACAATTTTTCTGCGTACTCTTCCAATAGATTCGGGTCGATCTTTTGCAGCTCCTTCGCCAGTTCACCAAAGGTGCGATTACAGCTTCTGGCAAAACTGTCCGTAAAATTTAACATGCCGTAATCATATTTTAATTCCGGTTTGCCATTGATTTTTTTACTGCAGTCAAACAGTCTGTTTGGATCATCAAGATTATGGTCAATTGCGGCCGCCGCAACAACTGTTTTAAAAACAGAACCCATGATTTGCTGTTTCAGCATTCTATTAGTAATGCCTGTCCCGCTGTAAGGATCCTTCTTATTGACGTCAGGCCTTGAAACCATAGCCAGTAAACTGTTATCCTCGATGTTCAGCAGAACCAGTCCACCTTTTTTAATTTGATACTTATCAACCAGCTCCTCAGCTTTTTGCTGAATTGTTTTATCAATGGTTGTCCGAACATTGACGGGATAAAATGGATTAGCCGGGTCAACATATTTTACGTTTATGCCAAATAAAGGCGCCCCTCCCCCGTCTACGTGGTAGACAAGCTTCGATTTTCCTTCAGGAAGCAGGAATTCATCAAAGCTTTCCTCAAGCCCAGAAACACCTATTAAGGTTTTCTCGGACAGCTCTTTATTAGGATAGCGCTTTTGTAATTCAGCAGCATTTTCTCCTGTCAGTCCCAGCAATTGTTCTGCCGGCACATTGGCCCGTTCAAATTTCTTCTCTATCGCAAATACGCCAGGTATGTTTAACGCATTGATTCTTTCCATCTGTGAAGGTGTCAATTCAATTGGGGCCGGGTCACCATAGGCAAATGGCTTTTTCGCTGAGTCCACCGCATTTTTCAGAGCAATTTCCGATATGCCTGAGATGTCGGACACCTTTTTAATATCCCAGTCCAACTTTTTTAAGAATGGGAATAAGACAAGTACACTGACTTTTTTATGTGTCAGCATCGTGCCGTTTCGGTCCAGAAAGTTCCCCCTCCCATTATCAATCACCAGTTCCTGTGTCCTCTGCTGGACGCTGTCTTCAAGCAAATTCACATTATGCTTGGAAAAGGTTTCCGTCTCAAACAATTGAATTTGCATAAGACGCCCCATTAAAAGCATAAAGCAAACGATACAAATTATAAGCCAGCCTTTTGCTCTTCTTCTCCACATAAAAAACACCTCGTCAAAAGTTTTGACGAGGTTTAGCGTTTTCAAACTATTCATGCTGATTTTTCCTTATTTTATACTAACAATGCGGACACTCATCTCGCCGCCAGGGGTTTGGACAGATACTTGGTCCCCTACCTTTTTGCCCATTAAGCTCTTGGCAATTGGAGAGTCGTTGGAAATTTTCCCTTCGAACGGATCTGCCTCTGCACTGCCGACGATGGTATAGGTTTCTTCATCGCCGTCCGGAAGCTCAACAAATGTTACTGAGCTGCCTAGAGACACAGTATCCCCTGCCAATTCACCTTCACTGATAATCTTGGCATTGCGGATCATATTTTCTAACGTAGTGATTCTGCCTTCAACAAAAGCTTGCTCTTCTTTAGCAGAATCGTACTCGGAGTTTTCAGATAAATCCCCAAAACTTCTGGCGATTTTAATTCTTTCTACTACCTCTTTACGCTTAACCGTTTTTAAATATTCAAGTTCCTGTTCTAATTTTTCTTTTCCTGCCTGAGTCATTGGAAAAACTTTTTCTGCAGCCAAAACCCTCACTCCTTCTGGTCTCACAACCCCCATAGATTGTGTATGTATGATATGTAAGCATTATGCCAATTGGCAAAAAATTGATAGCAGCGCGTCCTATTATAGGGCGCGCAGCTAATATTCATCCATTTTGTGGACATTTTTAGGATTATCACTTGCTATTGTTTCATAAAAATGACTTTTGTTCAAGAATTGTTTGAATTTTTGTGACCATTAAATCAATCGCCACATGATTATGCCCGCCTTCAGGAATAATGATATCTGCATAACGCTTGGTCGGCTCAATAAATTGGTTATGCATCGGGCGGACAACATTGACATATTGGTCTATAACCGAATCAAGTGTACGCCCGCGTTCCTGAATATCGCGCTGGAGGCGGCGGATAATACGAATATCCGCATCGGTATCAACGAATAATTTAATATCCATTAAATCACGGAGCCGCTCGTCCTCAAGAACCAAAATTCCCTCTAAGATGATAACATCCTTCGGCTCTACATCAATCACCTGGTCAGAGCGTGTATGAATGGAATAATCATATACCGGCTTTTCAATCGGCTCATACCTCAAGAGCTGTTCGATATGCTCGATAAGTAAATCCGTATCAAAGGCAAGCGGATGATCATAATTCGTTTTTAACCGCTCCTCAAACGGCAGATGGCTTTGGTCTTTATAATAATAATCCTGTTCAAGCATTAAAATCGAGTGACCCTTAAAGCTTTCATATATCGCTTTTGACACACTCGTTTTACCGGAGCCTGACCCTCCGGCAACACCGATCACAACCGGCCTATGCATCATGCTAGTTCTCCTTTCGCATCATGTTGTTAGGATAAACCGGTTTGTCCATTTTAAATCGTACAATTTGAAGCGGATGTCTTGCCGCATCCAATTCATTTCCTTTTTCATCCCAAACCTTATCGATTACATGGGTAAAGTTCTCAATTTCCGGTCCAAAGAATTCAACTTCATCACCAGGTTTGAAGTAATTACGCTGCTGCAGGGTAACCATTTGCGTTTCATTGTCATAATCCAAGACAAGACCGACAAATTCAAAACTAGTCTTTTTGCTATGATTACCAAACATTTGCTCTTTATACCCGGGAACACCCTCGAAAAAGGCCGTAGCCGTTTCACGGTTGGCACATTTATCAAGCTCTTTAAGCCATTCCTTCTTAATCACAAAATTATCAGGATCCGCACAGTACGCATCAATCACTTTTCGGTAGACACTTACGACAGTGGCAATATAGTGAATGGACTTCATCCGTCCTTCAATTTTCAAGCTGTCGATGCCCAGCTCAATCATTTTCGGAATGGACTGAATAAGGTTTAAATCCTTCGGACTCATCGCGAACGGAGAATCACCCTCAGCAAATAAGGCATTTTCATCCATGCCCTCTAACTGATACAAGTCATAATCCCAGCGGCATGATTGACAGCAGCCGCCACGGTTAGAATCACGGGCTGTCATGTGATTAGAGAGCGTACAACGGCCGGAATATGCGATACACATCGCTCCATGGATGAAGGTCTCAATTTCAATATCCACCTTCTCCTTCATTTCACGGATTTCTTCCGCACTTGTTTCCCGGGCCAATACGACACGCTCAAGCCCCTCTTCCTGCCAGAATTGAATGGCTTTCCAGTTAGAAAGAGATTGCTGTGTGCTTAAATGAACTTCAATTTCAGGTGCAAGCCTGCGGCAGGTTTCAATAATCAGCGGGTCTGCCACGATAATTCCCGCAATTCCCGCGTCTTTTAGTCCTAGAATATATTCTTCCAGACCGGGAATATTTTCATTATGAGCATAAATATTAGTGGTTACATAAATTTTAGCCCCGTACTTTTTCGCAAACTCTACGCCTTCTTTGATTTCTTCTTGAGAGAAATTGTCGGCATTGGAGCGCAGTCCGTATTCCTGTCCGCCGATAAATACGGCATCAGCACCATAATGAACAGCAATTTTTAATTTTTCAAGATTGCCTGCAGGAGCTAGGAGTTCCGGCTTTTTGACAATGACGCGTTTTCCATCAATAATCTCTGAAATCTTATCTTTTACAGTACTCATGATTTGAACTCCTCCCTTTCTTAATTAGTAAACTGTCTCTTTAAAATAGAATCCTGTATCTAATGGGCGGTTAGCCGGCTGGATTTGTTCAATCGCCTCTAACAGCTCGTCCTTTTTGTCTTCATAATTGTCCGAGTCTTCAAAATAAAGGTCAATGGCTTCGCGGTATAATTTTGTAACAGCTAAAATATATTCCGGACTCTTTAAGATTCCATCAATTTTAAACGAATCAACTCCGGCCTCAAGCATATCCTGTAGCTCATCGATAATGCAGATATCATTTGGGCTCATAATATGAGTTCCATTTTCATCTTCAAAAATCGGGTATTTGTTCTCGCGTTCATTATCGTGGAGGAACATATTCTTTTGCTGTTTGCGGTTTTCGATTTCCATGACTTTGCCTTGGTACTCAAAATAGTTGCCTAAGAGCGAACGCTTCGATTGAAACATGCAGCTCATTCCATGAACGAGAACTTCAATTTCAACCTCTGCTTGTTCTTTTATTTCCACGATTGAATCCATGTTAATTTCGCGGGCAAGGACTGCTCTTTTCGCTCCTTTTCTGCCCCAATAGTTACAGGTATACCAGTTGGTACCAGTTGTCTCGGTGCTCCAATGAAGCTTCATTTCCGGAGCTGTTTCTTTTGCAGCCATTAATACAGCCGGATCGCCAAATATAATAGCATCAGCCTTTGCATCAGATACAAAGCGAATATAATCGTTCAGCTCTGGAAGTTTATCATTATGAAAAATGGCATTCATAGCCACATATACTTTTTTTCCTTTTGAGTGAGCTAGTTCAATAGCTTTTTGCACGTCACTTCGGGTAAATTCCCCTGCAAGTCTCAAGCCGTACCGCTGCTCCCCAACAACAAAGGCATCAGCCCCTGCCTCTGCCAATGGCAAAATGTCATCAACAGAAATGGGAGTTACCAATAGTTCTGTCTTTTTCATTTTCATTCACCTCTTCGTTTACTGATTGCGACCCCATCACCGACTGGGAGAATAACCGTATCAAAATCCTTATGATTCATTAACCAGCGGTTAAATTCGTCTATTTTTTTGACAAGGTTCCGCGTCCTTTTAGATTCTATATCCGATTCTGCAACAAGTCCTTTAAACAGGACATTATCCGTAATAATCAATCCGTCTGCTTTTAAATATTTTGAGTAAATTTCAAAGAATTTTTGATATTGCCCCTTAGCCGCATCAATAAAAATAGCATCGTAGGGAGCATGGCCTCTTACACGCTCTTCAACATCCAGCGCATCTCCTTCGATGAGAAAAATATTTTCATGGTAATCGGACCTAGCAATAAATTCTTTTGCTAATTGAATGCGTTCTTCATCCCGCTCAATCGTGATAATATTCGAATCCGGAAGTGCAAAAGCCATTCTCAATGCAGAGTAGCCAATGGCGGTGCCCACTTCAAGGATATTTTTGGCACCATGGATTCTTAGCATTTGAAGCATCGCTTCCATTCCGGCCAGCTCCATGATTGGAACATGATACTCGTTGGCATAACTCTCCATTTCCATTAACAAAGAATGACGCTCCGGAATTAGACCTTCTATATAAGAATGCAGCTTTTCATTTAACAAGCTGCTTCACCTCAATCCTTTTAAACTGCATTGTTGCCAAAATATAGCTCTTTAGACATAAAAAATAGCGTTCACAGAAAAACAACGAACCGAGTGATATTCATTCGGACCATTGACACTGGCAGTAAACCGCCAAAATAACCTGTGAGTGACGCTATAGATACCTTATGAAACACTTTAGTATTCTACCATAAAAAAAGAGGGAATGCGAATAATTCCCTCGGGAGACGTACTATTTTTTACTGGAAATATGCTTGGCTTTTTCCTGATTGTGTTCTTCTAGCGTTTTAGTGAAAATAACTGTGCCGTCCGCCGTTGCCAGGAAATAATAATAGTCCGTTTGTTCCGGTTCTAACGCAGCTTCGATGGATGATTTTCCTGCATTAGCAATCGGGCCTGGTGGAAGTCCGGGATTTTTATACGTATTGTAAGGAGAATTCACTTCTAAATCCTTATAGACCACTCTTTCCTTATGCTTACCTTGGGCATATAGAACGGTTGGGTCCGTCTGCAGCGGCATCCCCTTTTCCATCCGATTATAAAAGACGCTGGAAATCTTTTTTCGGTCAGCTTTCTCCGTCGCCTCTTCCTCGACCAAGGATGCCATTGTAAGGAGCTGATGAACGGACAGCTTTTTATCTTTCGCCTCATCTGTGTAGTCAGCTAGAACTTCTCTTGTTTTATCAAGCATGGCTGTAACCATTTCCTCAACAGATGGATTCGGTTTAAAGAATGGATAGGTGGCTGGATATAAATACCCCTCTAGCGGGTACATGATTGAAGGGTTCAAGATTTCATTCGTTAGAATATCAGGGTATTTTGCCATTAATGTTTTTATAAATTCTTTATCATTCAATTTGGCAAGTACCTGGGCTTCATCCTGATTTGTTGCCTTCGCCATAATGGCCGTAATTT
Source organism: Neobacillus sp. PVCKKU3 (assembly GCF_058323225.1). Taxonomy (NCBI): domain Bacteria; kingdom Bacillati; phylum Bacillota; class Bacilli; order Caryophanales; family Bacillaceae; genus Neobacillus; species Neobacillus sp. PVCKKU3. The sequence continues at coordinate 128,326 of NZ_JBLVQN010000001.1, read as the reverse complement.
CCTTCAGCTGTTTTCCTTCTGGTATTGCAATTTTAAACGATGCCTTGGCAAGGACCTTGCCTGTTTTCAAGCGGCTGACAATTTCAGGAACATCCATGGAAGGACTTAATTGATAGTCCCCCGCCATAAAGCCGCCTTCATTTTTGAGCTTTACATAATATTTGAACACCTTGGCATCCTTAATGATCCCGTTTTGCTCAAGCCTTTCACCTATCCCAGTTACTGAGGAGCCAATCGGAATTTCCACATTTTTCTGCACTTTGCTGCTAGAATCTACGGGTTTTAGTGCTGATTGTATATAGAGGTATCCCCCGCCGCCAATGAGGACAATGGTGACCGCCAATATAATCGTAATAATTAACACAATTCTTCTGACGATTCGCGCTTCACTCTGATGTTCGAGCATTTTTTGCCGAATTACATGTTTCTTGTCTTCTGTCATCTAATTTCCCCCCTCCCTGTTAGCTCGGGTGCTTTATTTATTCTTTAATAAACTTGAACCATGTCGTAATAATTTCAGCATAAGGTAGGAAAAATGTCAATTTTACATTTAATTTGTCGACGGAAATTTGACACTAAAAAAAATAAAGGAACCAGCTTTGTCAGCTGATTCCTCCTGATTGTTATTCTTCTTCTTCTTCATCTTGGATGAAGGTATTGTATACTTCTTCGATGATGTCCCATTCTTCATCGGTTGTGACAGGTGATAATTCTCCAATTTCGCCTTCCTCAGTAGGGATGTAGGAATAAGCGTGGACAACGACTTCCTCATCATCCTCTGCCTCACCAACCGGATAACATAAAACGTATGACTTTTCGAATTCATCAGATTCAAAGGTAAACAGAATTTCAAATAACTCCTCGTCACCGTTTTCATTGATCAGGGTAATATATTGTTCATCATCATAATGGTGTTCGTGCGCCATTTTTTCACCTCATTATTTTTTACTATCCAAATAGCCTTGAAGAATCATGGCGGCCGCCATTTTATCTATGACTTTCTTCCGCTTTTTCCTGCTGACATCTGCTTCAAGCAGGATTCGTTCTGCTGCCATAGTGGTCAGCCGCTCGTCCCATAAAACGGTTTGAACGGCAAACCGGCGTTCCAGTTCTTCCGCATAATACTGACTTGCCTCTCCGCGCGGTCCGATTGTACCGTTCATATTCTTTGGAAAGCCTACAACTACAGTATTAATTTGATTTTCGTTGATTAATTGGCCAATTTCCTCAAAACCGAACTGTTTTTTTTCTTCATCAATTTTGAGTGTTTTCAGGCCTTGCGCTGTCCACCCAAGTTCATCACTTAAGGCGATTCCAACTGTCTTTGAACCTACATCTAAACCCATTAAACGCATTGATTAACCCTCTCGCTGCTGTTTTAAATATGATTTTACCAGTTCTTCAATGATTTCATCCCGTTCCAGCTTACGGATGATATTGCGGGCATCGCGATGACGCGGAATGTAGGCTGGGTCTCCAGATAATAGGTAACCGACAATTTGATTAATAGGGTTATACCCTTTTTCCTTTAATGCCTCATACACTTGAAAAAGAACATCATTGACATCATGTTCAAATGGCTCTTCAGGAAAATTAAATCTCATTGTTTTATCAAATGAGCTCATGAACGTGCACCTCGAATTGGAATTGTTACCTACATTTTACACTACTTTGTCCTTATTACAAAACAGATTTTACCCATTCTTCGACAAAGGATAGCGCTGAATCCAGTTTTTCAGGGTCCTTGCCGCCTGCCTGAGCCATATCCGGGCGGCCGCCGCCGCCGCCGCCGCACTTGGCAGACACTTCTTTAATTAACTTGCCGGCATGGTAACCTTGTTCAATTAAATCCTTTGTAACGGCTGCAATTAAATTCACCTTGCCATCTTGGGCGCTTCCCAATACAATCACTGCAGAACCGAGCTTTTGTTTCAGATCGTCAGCCATGTTTCGCAAGTTGTTCATATCCTGCGCTTGAACTTTTGCGGCTAAGACAGTAACTCCATTGATTTCTTTTGCTTTGTTGACCAGATTTCCTGCCTCGATATTGCCAAGCTTAGCAGAGAGCGATTCATTTTCTCTTTGAAGGTGTTTGATTTCAGCCAGTAAACCATCAATTCGATGCCCCACTTCTTTTGGAATAACCTTCAATTTCTCCGCAGCATCCTTTAACATGCCAACCTGCTCATTTAAAGCTTTGTATGCTGATTCGCCGGTAACAGCCTCAATGCGCCTTGTTCCGGCACCAATTCCACCCTCAGAGACGATTTTAAACACGCCGATAACAGAGGTATTTGGAACGTGGCAGCCACCGCACAGCTCCAGACTGTAGTCGCCAACCTTGACGACGCGAACAATGTCGCCGTATTTTTCACCGAACAGGGCCATTGCTCCCATTGCTTTTGCTTCAGCAATTGGCTTCTGGCTAATATCCACTTCGATGCTGCTCCAGATTTTTTCGTTGACAATCTTTTCGATTTGCTCCAGTTCTTCTGGTTTAATTTGACCAAAATGCGAGAAGTCAAAGCGTAGACGGTCCGGTTCTACAAGTGACCCTGCCTGATTCACATGCTCCCCTAATACATCCTTTAACGCACGATGCAATAAGTGGGTAGCTGTATGGTTCTTAATGATTTTCACACGGTTTTCCGGATCCACTTGGGAAGTTAACTGCTGGTTTGTCTTTATTGTTCCGCTTTGCACTGTAACTTTATGAAGGTTCTGGCCGTTTGGCGCTTTTTGAACGTCTTTAACTGAAACCATTGTCCCATCGCCTTGAATGACACCGCGGTCAGCAATCTGTCCACCACTTTCCGCATAGAACGGAGTAACATCAAGAATAAGCTGAACTTCTTCACCGCTTGAAGCCTCATCCACCAGTTCGCCATTTTTAATAATCGCTAAAACTGTGGAGTTTGTGGTCAGTTCATTATACCCAACAAATTTACTTTCAACGGTAATATCTCTTAATACGCCGCCTTGAACCTGCATCGAATTTTCCTCGTGACGGGCCGCACGGGCACGTTCCCGCTGGACTTCCATTTCTGCCTCAAAGCCATCGTGGTCAACCTTCATGCCTTCTTCTTCGGCATATTCTTCAGTCAATTCAACTGGGAAACCATACGTATCATAAAGACGGAAAACATCTTCACCAGAGATGATATCGCTGCCTTTTTCCTTTTCCTTCTTAATAACGCTTGCTAAAATCGCTAAGCCTTCATGAAGGGTTTCATGGAAGCGTTCTTCTTCCGTTTTGATGACTTTCTGAATGAATTCAGCCTTATCCTTTACTTCCGGATAGAAATCATGCATGATTTCACCCACAACCGAAACAAGCTCATACATAAATGGACGATTGATGTTGATTTGCTTAGCGTACCGGACAGCACGGCGGAGCAAGCGTCTTAGCACATAGCCTCGGCCTTCATTTGATGGCAGCGCTCCGTCACCAATCGCAAAGGCTACGGTTCGGATATGGTCAGCAATCACTTTGAAAGCTTCATCCTGCCCCTTCTCGACACCATATTTTACGCCGGAGATTTCTTCAGTCGCCCGAATAATCGGCATAAACAGGTCTGTGTCAAAGTTGGTCGGAACATTTTGCACGACTGATGCCATCCGCTCTAGTCCCATACCGGTATCAATGTTTTTCTTTGGCAGCGGTGTATATGTACCGTCAGGATTATGGTTAAATTGAGAGAACACAAGGTTCCAAACCTCTAAGTAGCGTTCGTTTTCCCCGCCAGGATACAATTCTGGATCGTTAATGTCATTGCCATACTCAGGTCCGCGGTCATAGAAAATTTCCGTATTTGGACCACTTGGGCCTTCCCCGATATCCCAGAAGTTCCCTTCAAGACGGATAATCCGCTCCTCCGGAATGCCGATCGTGTTATGCCAAATTTCATAGGCTTCATGATCTTCAGGATGAATCGTCACAGAAAGAAGTTCTTTTTCAAAACCAATCCATTTTTCGTCCGTTAAAAACTCCCAAGCCCACTCAATGGCTTCCTTCTTGAAATACTCACCGATAGAGAAGTTCCCAAGCATTTCAAAGAAAGTATGGTGACGGGCGGTTTTGCCGACGTTTTCAATATCATTAGTCCGAATCGACTTTTGAGCATTTGTGATTCTTGGATTTTCAGGCACGACACGGCCATCAAAATATTTTTTTAAGGTTGCGACACCGCTGTTAATCCACAACAATGACGGATCATCATGGGGAACTAGAGATGCGCTTGGCTCAACATGGTGACCTTTTTCCTCATTAAAAAACTGTAAAAACATCGAGCGAATTTGCGATCCAGTTAAATTTTTCATATTTTATACCTCCTTTATTTAAAAAAGCACACAAAAAAGCCCTCATCCCAAAACAGGGACGAGAGCATATCTCGCGGTACCACCCTGATTATGGATACAAAAACTGCACCCATCTCTCAAAAACCTTTAACGCAGGTCTTACGGCAGTGGTTAGCTGCACTCCGGATTAGCGTTCTGTTATCCTTCATCCAGAACCCCTTTCAGCCAAGGGGGCCCCTCTCTTCAGCGCATGATGCGTTACAGATGGTCTATAACATACTTGTTCCTTCTTCATTTTAACCAATATTATCTATGACGAATTATAGCTAGTACTGACTTAGTTTGTCAAATACCTATGGCGATGTTTCATTACTTCGGGCAGCGATAAAGTGATTTTTTGCATGAATGATGCCAACCTTCAGAATCGCAACCACCGGAACCGCTAAAATCAACCCTAAGATCCCGCCAATCTCGCCGCCTGCTGTCAGTGCCGCCATGATGACTAAGGGATGCATATGAAGGCTTTTACCCACAATATAGGGCGATAGGATATTACCTTCGAGAAACTGCAATCCAAATACAATAATCAGCGTGATAATAACCAATTTCACCGAGATCGTTGCTGCCACAATTACCGCTGGAACAGCACCGATAATGGGGCCAAAATAGGGGATGACATTTGTCGCTCCTACAATCATTCCTAACAATAAGGGATACTTTAAATCAAACAACCAGAAAAGAAGAGACGAGACTGTTCCGATAATGACACAAACAAGCAGCTGGCCCCTAATGTATCTGCCAAGTGAATCGTCGACATCCTTTAGAAACAGGGTTCCTCTTTTCCGCCATTTTTTAGGTGTCATATACCAAACACTTCGTTTAATTAGGGCAAAATCCTTCAGCATATAGAAGGTGATAAAAGGGATAATCAGCAAAAGTGCTGCTGAATTTAACAATTGACCTAAATAGCCAACAATAATAGATAAAAGAGAATCAAGTCTTTTCTCAAAGGCATCAATGCCGTCATTGATTCTCGTTTGCAGTCCGTCAGGCCATTCTCTTGTATGGGATTGGAGTGTACGAATCCAATCTCGATACTGCTCAGCGAAAACAGGTGCACTTTCCGAAAGGTCTTTTATTTGATCTATGACTGCTGGAATCCCCTTATAAAGGGTAAACCCAAGTCCACCAAAAAATATGACATAAATGAGCAGAATGGCAATGCCACGATGAAGTCCTTTTTCATGCAGTTTTTCAACTATCGGATGCAGCAAATAGGTGATAAATCCAGAAATGACAAACGGAAGTGCAATAATGATGGCCACGTTTACAACCGGCAACCAGACAAAACGTATTTTTAGAAATACGTAAATGACAATTAATAAAAGGAGAGAAAAACCGATTCGGTAATACCATTTCATACGAATATCCAATGCCCGCGCCCTCCTTTAGTGGTTATTTTTGGAGACTCGGTAAATAAATATTCATAAAAAATCCCCCTCTGCATGTGAGGGGGACCTAACCATTTAAAATATCGCTCGTTTTACTTTTCTCTGCATTCTTTTCATTTGCCGGCCTGACATCAATTTATTTCTTTGCGCCAAATTATAAGCAGCCATCCCGGCACCAAAAGCAACCATGGTCGTCATCATTTTGTTCATACGTTTCACCTCTTATTTGGATTTAGAGTGTGTAACGACGTAATTCTTCTTCAAACAAATCGTCCAATGAACTTAAGGTTCCGTCTTCCTCGACTTGATGGGTATTGATAATTCCTTTAGCAACTGACAATTCAATAAAACAGTTCCAGCAATAGTATTGATTGATACCGATTTTTCCGATATCTTTGCTCGCACAATTGGGACACTTAAGCATGGAAAAGACACCTCACGTTTGATTAACGTCAACGATAATGGCATCTTTTCCAACCGTTAAGGGTTTCTCGGACTGAATTACCTGTTTCCCATCAGTGATATCTGAAAAGAAGCCATCCGTGATTTCGTACCCTACGATTGTTCCCACTTCTTCCTGAAAGTATACATCTTTTAACAATCCGAGCGACTGGCCGCTATTGGAAAGCATCATCATCCCCTCAAGTGAATGCTGATGGTTCAATGTAAACTCAGGGGTTTCTTTCAGCTTTTCTAAGCTGCCAGCATCCTCAATCATGACCCCATCCCAGCCAAAGGAAGAAACCTTCTGAATGTCCAAGAAACAGGATTGTTTGAAGAAAACGCCTTTTTTAATCAATAGGCCTTTAACGGTTCCGTTTTTTGAAATGCAAAGATCGCAAACCTCGCCGATTTTCGTTCCTCTTTTCGTTTCAAAAACCGGCTGCCCCTTCAATAAGGAAAATGTTCGCAAAGAGTATCCCACCTCCTTCGAACAATCTTAGTTTCCGTTATTTTTCGTCAAATCATAAGGTGAAACGTTTTCCATAAAGAGCTGTTTGGAATAAGAAAGGTTGTTTAACAAACAATGTAGAAAAGAGGTTAAGCAGAGGTCGAAACAATGAAAAAAAATCTAATCTTTTTTAGTGTCATTTTTATCATGATGATTACTATTTTCCCTTCCCGTGCGCTTGGGGCGGCTACACATGGACAATATATTTTGATGACTAGAGAGGAATTTAAGGATTGGTTATTTCAAAATAAATTTACCAGAAATATAAACCTCATCCAGCAGCATCATACCTGGCTTCCGTCCTACAAGCAGTTTTATGGGAATAATCATTTTAAAATGCTCGAGAGCATGGAAAATTTCCATGTGAAGCAAAGAGGCTGGAAGAATATCGCGCAAAACTTAACAACGTTTCCCGATGGAAAGATTGCAGTGTCCAGGCCGTTTGACATTGCTCCGGAAGGCTCGATTGGCCCGATCGCTAACACAACCGGAATCATGATTGAAAATGTCGGTAACTTCGATATCGGCCATGATGTAATGACAGCTGAGCAAAAAGAAACGATTGTTTACATCACGGCTGCACTTTCCTTAAGATTCGGATTGACTCCCTCCATCGACAGTATTACCTATCATCATTGGTGGAATGTAAAAACGGGTGAGCGAGTTCTAGACAGAGGTCCGGAATACAATGTAAAAACCTGCCCGGGAACAGGTTTTTTCGGGGGGAACTCGACTACCGACGCCATCAATAATTTTTACCCGCTTGTGTCTCGAAAAATACAGGAACTATCAAGTAAATGAATGAAAAAAGGACCCATCCTCCGGGGTCCTTTTTCATTTAGCTGCCAGTTTTCTCCATGAAATCATATGGCGTTATATTTTCCATCCCAATCATTGGATTGACGGCCATTAATTCTTCCTCAAGAGACAATTTGCTCTGTTCTTGGTCCTTTTGAGGCTCGGCTGTTTTATCAGCAATGGCAATGGTTTCCTGAAGTTTTTCACAAAGTGTGGTCAGTCTTGACATTTCATCCGCTCGCGCAACCCCCATTTGCAGTGCATCGACCTCTCCGCATAATATCAAGGATTGTTTACTTCTTGTTATCGCCGTATAAATTAAATTCCTTTGCAGCATTCTGTAATAGCTTCTAGTTACAGGAAGAATGACAATCGGAAATTCACTTCCCTGTGATTTATGGACCGAGCAGCAATAGGCATGGGTAATTTGCGTCAAATCCTGCTTTGTATACTCCACTTCATTACCTTCAAAGGAAATATAAATCATATCCTGTTTTTCGGTATTTTCCTTTGCATAGATGATGGAGATGATTTCCCCGATATCGCCATTAAACACATTATTCTCAGGCTGGTTGACTAGCTGAAGAACTTTGTCGCCAATCCGGTACTTAACATCGCCAAATTGGATTTCCTTTCTTTTGCCATCCGGGTTTGGGTTAAAGATTTCCTGCAGGAGCAAATTTAATCGGTCAATCCCGGCTGGACCCCGGTACATTGGGGCTAGGACCTGAATATCCTTTGCCGTATAACCCTTATTTTTAGCATTTAATGCGACCTTTTCGATTACTTCTGCAATTTGTGCGGTAGTACATCTTATAAAGGAACGGTCGGCTTGTTTTTGGGTTATGTCAGCCGGCAAATGTCCCTTTTTGATTTCATGCGCCAGTTCAATAATAGAGGAGCCTTCCGCCTGGCGGTAGATATCCGTTAACCGTACTGTCGGGATTCTCTCCGATCTTAGTAAATCCTTTAAAACCTGACCTGGGCCGACAGACGGCAGCTGGTCTTCGTCACCAACCATGATGACTTGAATGTTTTCCGGCAACGCTTTGAAGAGCTGATTCGCGAGCCAAATATCGAGCATTGAAGTTTCATCGACAATGAGAATTTTTCCTTCAAGCGGGCTCCCGTCATCACGATCAAAGCCTTCCGTCCCGTTGAAGCCGAGCAGACGATGTATGGTGACAGCAGGCAATCCAGTCGATTCACTCATCCGTTTCGCTGCTCTCCCGGTAGGTGCCGCAAGCAGAAACGGAAATGGTTCGTCCTTTTTTTGATAATCCTTTATTTCCAAGGAGCAGCCGTGGAGCTCTCCATAAAGCTCGACAATCCCCTTGATCACGGTCGTTTTCCCTGTTCCGGGCCCGCCTGTTAAGATTAGCATTGGTGACATTAACGCTGTTTGGATGGCTTCCCTTTGCGTTGGCGCATACTGGACCCCAAGCCGTTCTTCTAAATCACCTAATGCCAGCAAGAATTCCGATTCCGGGAATTGATCCTGATATTCTGTTTGCTGCAGGATTCGTTTAATGCTGGTAACGAGTCCTTTTTCCGCAAAGTATAAGGAAGGCAAGTAAACTCGTTTCTCTTCGCCAATAATTTTACCTTCTTTTTCAAGCCCGATAATTTCGTTTGAGATAGCCAGAAAATCAATGACGTCACGCTGGTTCTCTTCTAGAAGAGCTTTTACTTGTTCAAGCAGTGCTTCGGCTTGCATGTAGACATGCCCTGTCTGCATACATTCATTTTCTAATGTATAGAGGCAGCCTGCCTTAATTCGGTCAGGATGGCTGCCTGATATGCCAAGCTGGTAACCTAGCTCATCAGCCCGGCCAAAACCAATTCCCTCGACATCCTCAACCAGCTGGTAAGGGTTTTTTTGAATAATCTCGAGTGTATTTTCTTTATAAGTTTGATAAATCCGCATCGACAGCTGCGGGCCGAAACCATACTGGTTTAACGCGACCATCACCTGCTCGAGGCCTTGATGCTCCATTAACGTGTCATAAAGCTGCTTTGCTTTATCCGGAGGGAGCTTTGGTACGGTATCAAGGAGGGAAGGCTGATTGAGAATTTTCGAAATCGCATCCTCACCCAGGGTTTCGACGATATTTTCCGCCGTTTTTTTACCGATTCCTTTGAACATTTCGCCGGATAAGTAAGTAATAACCCCTTGCTTCGATTGGGGCATATCCTTGCGAAAATGGTTGACATGAAATTGTGTACCAAAGCGTGGATGCTCTTTAAATTCCCCGTAAAAAATATACGTTTCCTGCTCATGTACTCTAGGAAAATAGCCAGTGACGACGGCTTCTTTGTCATCATACTGATGATTGGTCTCATCTACCCGGATTCGAATCACGGTATAAAGGTTTTGCTCATTGTGAAAGATGGTCACTATCGGACGGCCTTTAATAAATTTGCCCTGCTCACTGAACAAATCAAGCGATTCCTGCTTTTTCACCATATCTGCTCCCTCCTTCCTCGTAAAAAATTAATGGATTACTGATTCATTTCTAATATTTTTTTCGCATTTCCGGCCAATAGATGGTCCGGCTGGATTTCTAACGCTTTGTCGAACATCTCCAGCGCTTGCTGGCCTTGCTCTTGGAATGCGTAGGAAACGCCCAGGTTATAGTAAGCATCTGAATGGTTTGGATCGAGTTCAACGCATTTCTTAAATTGGCTGATGGCTTCGCTAATCAGTTCCAGGTTTGCCAAGCATAATCCGTATTGGAAGTGTGCCTCGGCATCATTTTCATTAAATTCGACACTTCTTTGGAAGTAGGGCAGGGCAAATTTGCTCTGGTCAAGATTGACTAATGAAAGCCCAAGCATAAAATAGTTGTCGCTAGTTTCCAGTCCTTTTCTCATCGCCATTTCAAACATGTTCTTGGCTTCTTGGAAACGGTCATTGCTGAAATATAGATTACCTGCGCTGTAATAGGCTGCACCAGCATTTTCGTCAAGTTCAATCGCCTTTTGGAAAAATTTTAGCGCTTTTTCAGCCTCACCGACAACGCTGAGGACGTTGCCAAAATTAATATAGCCGACTGGGTCAGCAGGATTTTCCTGGATAGCCTCATTGAAAACCTTCACAGCCATTTCCCAGTTGCCTTCTTGCATATATTGAACACCTAATTGGTTTTTGTCCATGTTTTTCAACTCCGTTCTACATGGAAGTATACCATATTTTGATTAAAAGTTGAGGTTGTAAAAGGGGTGCAGGCAGGTGATTTGAGATATCCGCCCAATTTGGCAAGGTATCCGCCAATTTGAAGAGATTATCCGCCAAAACTGGCCGGTTATCCGCCACCACTGTAGGATTATCCGCCGAATTCCAGCAGTTATTCGCCAAACCTATTTTCTTGCACCAAAAAACCCCGACTCCAAAACTGGAATCAGGGTCCTTAAACTTAGCCAACATATGTCAAACGTTCACCATTTTTATAAACTTCATCAATCGTTCCACCGCCAAGACACTCGTCACCGTCATAAAAAACAGCGGCTTGTCCAGGTGTGACAGCACGAATCGGTTCTGCAAAAATAACTTCAACCTTACCACCATCTAATCGACGAACTTTAACCTTGTGGTCTTCCTGGCGGTAACGGAATTTCGCAGTACAACTAAATTCCACAGGCTTTTCTCGGTCAGAAACCCAGCTAACATCCGTCGCAATAATCGAATCGGAATAGAGCTTTTCATTATGGAAACCTTGGCCAACATATAAAACATTTCGTTTTAAGTCCTTGCCAATGGCAAACCAAGGTTCACCCGATCCACCAATGCCGAGCCCATGACGCTGACCAATGGTATGATACATCAGACCTTCATGTTTGCCTTTGACTTCGCCGTCAAACGTTTCCATGTTGCCGGGCTGAGCAGGCAGGTATTGACCTAAAAACTCCTTAAAATTCCGTTCTCCAATAAAACAAATTCCGGTCGAGTCCTTTTTCGCCGCCGTAGCAAGACCTGCTTCCTTCGCAATTTCCCGCACCTTCGCTTTTTCAAGATTTCCGATTGGAAACATGACTTTGCTGATTTGCTCTTGCGACAATTGATTTAGAAAATAGGTTTGATCCTTATTTTCATCAAGGCCTCGCAGCATTTTATATTCACCGTCGCGATATTCAACGCGGGCATAGTGACCTGTCGCGAGATAGTCGGCACCTAAATTCATCGCATGCTCCAAAAAGGCTTTAAACTTAATTTCCTTATTGCACATGACATCTGGATTAGGTGTCCGGCCGGCCCGATATTCAGCAAGGAAATAGGTGAATACCTTGTCCCAATATTGCTTTTCAAAATTAACCGCATAATAAGGAATGCCAATTTGGTTACAGACACGAATCACATCATTATAATCCTCCGTTGCTGTACAAACACCGTTTTCGTCGGTGTCATCCCAGTTTTTCATAAAAATGCCGATTACATCGTAGCCCTGCTGCTTTAACAACAGTGCCGCAACTGATGAATCAACACCTCCGGACATCCCGACAACAACTCGGATATCTTTTGGGTCTTTTCTTTCCATCTAAAAATTCACCTCTCTTTACACACAAAATAATCTTGCTTTTATTTTCTAAGCCGCGAAACAACCTTCGCTGTTTCCTCCGCCGCTTGTAGGATTTCTTCGGTTGTCGTGGTAAAGCCAAAACTAAAACGGATTGCATTCGACAATCGCTCTGAGCCTTTTCCGAACATCGCCACAAGGACATGCGATGGTTCAATTGATCCGGCCGTACAGGCAGAACCGCTCGAAACCGCAATCCCCGCCAAGTCAAGATTAACCAGCATGGCTTCCACGTTAGTTCCGGGAAAGCTTAAGTTTAATACATGCGGCAAGGAATTTTCAAGCAATCCGTTTACAGTGAACTCAATCCCTGATTCTTGAAGTTTGTTCATCAAAAGCTGCTTATACTCAGCAAACTGTTCTCTCTTTGCAGAACGTTCTTCCATCGCAATCAGAACCGCTTCATGGAACCCGGCAATAGATGCGACATTTTCTGTTCCAGCGCGCCGTTTTCTCTCCTGCTCGCCGCCAAATAAACGTGGTGAAATTTTAACATTTGACTTTACATAAAGAAAACCGATCCCTTTTGGTCCATTTATTTTATGAGCAGAAACCGATAGCAAATCAATATAACTTTCATCGACATTTATTTTTTCCAGCCCATAGGCCTGGACAGCATCTGTATGAAATTTTGCCTGATGATCCTTCACAAGCCGGCCAATTTCTGCAATCGGCTGGATGGTGCCAACCTCGTTGTTTCCATACATGACGGAAACTAATATGGTATCGTCCCTTAACGCCTCCTGAAGGTCAGTAACGGAAATCCTGCCTGTTTCATCAACTGGCAAATAGGTGACCTCAAAGCCCATTTTTTCAAGCTTCTGGCAAGCATGAAGAACAGCATGATGTTCTACCTGGGTAGTGATAATATGCTTTCCTAAATGCTGATAGCTTTCCGCAACGCCAAATAAGGCCATATTATCCGCTTCGGTACCGCCGCTTGTAAAAATAATCTCGTTTTCCTTTGCCCCAATGCTCCCCGCGAGTGTTGCCCGCGCCACATCAATATAATGTCGCGCTTCCCTGCCAAAAGCATGGATGCTTGATGGATTTCCAAAAACGGATTTCATCGTCTCATGCATTTTTTCAATCACTTTTGGATGCATCGGAGAGGTTGCGGCATGGTCGAGATAAATTCGTTCCATTATGACACCTCAAATCAACATAATTCTCTATTATTAGCTTCGTCATTAAATATAAAACATATAACCTTCCATTTCGCCATCTTCACTGTGGCTTGCTAAGTCCTCTAGAGTCGTGTTGTCTAATACACCCTTAATTGCATCGCGAATGCGAATCCACAACTCCCGTTTAGCCGGTTCTTCATCTTCAATTCCTTCAACCGGTGTAATCGGGCCCTCAAGCACACGAATGACATCGCCAGCGGTAATTTTGGCAGGTACATCAGTTAATATATAACCCCCGTATGCGCCTCTGATACTTTTCACTAATCCAGCATTTCGTAACGGTGCAATCAATTGCTCCAAATAATGCTCAGATAGGTCATTCGCTTGGGCTATTGTTTTTAAAGAAGTCGGCCCTTCTCCGTAATTTTTTGCTAATTCAATCATAATTGTCAGGCCGTAGCGGCCCTTTGTAGATATTTTCATAAAAATAACACCTCTATTTTTTTTCAAAATCTATATTCAAAAAAATCCGTAGTATTTTGGTAGGCATTAGAATTATAACATATTCTTCTTTAATATGCTTTTCCATGAGGAAATGGTATTGTTAAGATATAGCAAAATATTTATTGGAGAGATTACTATGCAGCAAAAACCGTTGGCATTTCGAATGCGGCCGCGAACAATTGAAGAAGTTGCCGGCCAGCAGCATCTTGTCGGTGAGGGCAAGATCATTGCTAGAATGGTAAAAGCCAAGCAGCTGACTTCAATGATTCTGTATGGTCCTCCCGGGATAGGAAAAACCTCGATAGCGAGCGCCATTGCCGGCAGTACCAAATATGCCTTTCGAACGTTAAACGCCGTTACAAATAATAAAAAAGATATGGAAATTGTCGCTGCCGAGGCGAAAATGTCCGGAAAAGTAATCCTGCTGTTGGACGAGGTCCACCGGTTAGATAAAGCCAAACAGGATTTCCTATTGCCCTATTTGGAAAACGGAATGATTGTATTGATCGGGGCAACAACCAGCAACCCTTATCATGCCATTAATCCAGCCATTCGCAGCCGCTGTCAAATTTTTGAACTTAAACCATTAACACCTAATGAAGTTACGCAAACCTTAGTTCGGGCATTAGAAGATGAGGAACGGGGTTACGGCAGATTAAAAGTTGATATAACCGAGGAGGCGCTTCAGCATTTTGCCCAAGGCTCAGGAGGAGATGTCCGCAGCTCTTTAAATGCCTTGGAATTAGCCATTCTTTCGTCAGATCCAGATGAAAATGACGTTATCCATGTCGATGTTCAAACAGCTGAAGAATGCCTGCAGAAGAAAAGCATTGCCGCGGATAAAGACGGGGACGCTCATTACGATGTATTGTCAGGCTTCCAAAAGTCAATCCGCGGAAGTGACGTAAACGCCGCCCTTCATTATCTTGGCAGATTAATTGAAGCCGGGGACTTAGTAAGCATTAGCCGCCGGTTAATTGTAATTGCCTATGAGGATATCGGACTTGCCAACCCGCAGGCGGGAGCACGGACATTGGCGGCCATTGAAACGGCAGAAAGGCTGGGCTTTCCCGAAGCACGTATTCCACTTGCCAATGCGGTAATTGAATTATGCCTGTCGCCCAAATCCAATTCTGCTATTTTGGCGATTGATGCGGCCCTATCCGATATTCAAAGAGGAATAACCGGCGATGTCCCGGACCATTTAAAAGACGCCCATTACAAAGGGGCGAAAGAGCTTGGCAGAGGCATTGGCTACAAGTATCCGCATGACTATGAGAACGGGTGGGTACCGCAGCAATATCTGCCGGACCGGATCAAGAACAAACAATACTATCAGCCGAAAAAGACAGGGAAATTCGAACAGGCACTCGCATCTGTCTATGAAAAGCTTACACGAAAAAATTAAACATGTATAAAAAAATGACGTGTACCAATTCACACGTCATTTTTTTTTATAAATTAGATCAGCTGTTTTTAACTGAAAACTCTTCGCCAATCTGCTGTAATCTCAATTCAACGTCTTCTTCCGTTAACTCATGTTCCTTCACATACAAGTTCCTTGGGTGCACTCGGCATTCATGTGTGCAGCCCCTAAGGTATTTGTGCTCACTTTCCTCTGAGCAAATAATTTGTTTATTGCATTCCGGGTTTGCACAATTTACATATCGTTCACAAGGTTCACCCGTGAAATAATCTTTTCCGACGATAACATGTTCAACCTGATTAACCGGCACACTGATCCTTCCGTCAAATACATAGCATTGTCCGTCCCACAGCTGTCCTTGCACTTCAGGGTCCTTCCCGTAGGTCACGATACCGCCATGCAGTTGTCCAACATCTTGAAAGCCTTCTTTTACAAGCCAGCCTGAAAACTTCTCGCAGCGAATTCCGCCAGTACAATAGGTCAAGATTTTTTTTCCTTCAAACTGCTGTTTATTTTCCCGAATCCAGTCCGGAAGCTCGCGAAAGGCTGTTATGTCTGGCCGAACAGCTCCTCTAAAGTGACCTAAATCAAATTCATAGTCATTTCGGGCATCAATGACAACGGTCTTTGGATCCTGCATTGCCTCATAGAATTCTTTCGGACTCAAATGTTTACCGGTCGTTTCATTAGGATTGATATCGTCTTCTAAGCGAAGGGTGACAAGCTCCGACCGATGGCGGACATGCATCTTTTTAAAGGCATGTTCATCCTCTTCATCAATTTTAAAAACCATATCAGCAAAACGTTCGTCTTGATGCATGATTTCCATATACTTTTCAGTCTGCTCGACCGTTCCCGATACCGTACCATTAATCCCTTCGGCAGCCACTAAAATTCGTCCTTTAAGTCCTAGTTCCTTACAGAACTGCAAATGCAGAGCGGCAAATTCCTCCGGATTCTCGATTGGTACATACATATAATATAGTAATACTCTATATGGTTTATTTTCTGTCATTTGTTACTGCCCCTATCTTTGTTAGTAAATTCTCCCTTGCCTGATCCATTTGGTGGCAACCCATTTTTCACCTTCGGATACCGGCACACTGGTGTGCAAGGACAGTCGATCGACTTGTCCCTTACTATTCCCATAATGAAAGTAAACAGCTGTTCCTTTCTTCGGAACAATCGATACTCCTAACTTAGGGAATACGGTTTCTCCTCCTGAATCGACATCATTTAAATAGATTAAAAAGGTGCCGATCCGCTGTCCCCCTTTATCTTCTTTAACCTGGTTTGCCGGAAAATAATCGAAGTGGGGTTTATATTCCTCACCTATTTTATAGTTCAATACCTGCAGCCCTTCACCATTTTCAATCGGATAGCCAGTTAATTCAGCAATTCTTTTCTCAATTGTGGAGACGTGTCCATTTTCATTGATTGTAAAATACATTCCTTTGCTCGTTCTGCCAGAAGCTGCACGGTTCTCCCCAGTGTTTTTATCAATTATATGAGAAGGCTGTAATCTGTCGCTTGAAAGGCTGATTAGTTTGTCACATTCTTCGTCGCTTAACACATTATCTAAATGCAGAATAAATGGATGCTCCACTCTAGAAAGCACCTTAATTTCCCGGTCCCCTGCATATAGTTTATTGCCCTTTTGGCCAATTTCAGGAATTTCATAATAATAAGGGCTTTGCTTATCAGCTGTTACAATCGATTGGTTTCCACTAATACGCAATAAAATCCTTAATGCAAATGTTTCATCGAATCCCTTACTAATCATCGCATCGACGATTTTCTCCGGGCTTGCACCGCTATTTAATGTCTGTATGATCCAATCTTTAAATTCGCTGGAGATATGCTTGATTTTTTCCACTCTATATTTCTCCTTTTAGAACGAGTACCAAACAATTATCTCTTAACGACAAGAAAATTACCAGCGATGGATATCCTTGTTCCCGCCCGAATTATCCTATTAGGTTATAAAAATAGCCCGTAAAACCAAAAGGGCTTGCCCCATGGACTGAGTCAGGGTTTAACATACTCATATCTCAATTCATCTTCTTTTGCATCATAATCAACATGTAAATCATGCCCGTCGAAATACCAGACATCACCGTCTTCAACAAAGAAAAGGATCCCATCCAGATCAGTACTGGCTGCTATTTTTAAGGGCTCCTCTTGAGTAAACGCCAAAGAGTACCCCTTCTGAATAGGACTATTTCCATAAACTTGCGTATAAAATCGCAGTTTATCTCCCTTCTTAAGGCCAATATCTTCTTTGAACCATTTTAATGCCTGATTGCTGATTTTAATTTCCATAAAAAAGTCCTCCAGATAATTTTGTCTACTAAATAGTTTGCCCACTTCATTTCACTATAATTGGAAAAAAGGAGGCTGTCTCAACAGCTAAGATGAGACAGCCCTATTTCACCTGATTATGCAGCAACATCCCGTTTTTTGAACACAAAGAATGCCAAGAATTGAAAAATTACAAAGTAAATAACTAGAATAAAGATTGAAAAATTCATCGTCATCCCCTCGACCATCGGGGTTCCTTCAAAGTACTGCATTAAATTCGTATTGGCAAATAGAATATATTTCGCCCAAGAAAACTTAAGAGACAGCAGCGCGGTAAATTGTGCTCCAGTAAATAATAAGAAAATAGATAATCCGATGGCAAGTGAACTGTTTCGGAAAACAGAAGAAATCATGAACGCCATCGTCGCAAGCATAATCATATCAATGGAGCTTAAACCATAATAGATTAATAAATGGACCACGATATTTTGCTCGGTAACCGTTCCGTTATGGTAGTTTAAATACTGAGCGGCCTGCTCGGGCATTCCGAATAACAGCGCGCCAAGGGCCGTCGAAAACACAAATAAAATTGCCAGCATGGTCAGCGCAAACAATAAAACAGTCAGATATTTTGATATTAATATTTTGCTTCGATTGATTGGCCGAATTAACAGCAGTTTAATGGTACCCCAATTAAATTCACTCGCAACAATTCCGGCGGAAATGATAATCGTAAACAAGCCAGCTAGTGTGATGAGTTCGGATGCTTCTTTAACAAACGACCAAACATTAAATTTCTCTTTTGCCGGAAGATTATGTTTAATTCGATAGTCATTGATGGCGATTTCCTCTTTGAAAAAATCCTTTTCTATTTTGGTCCGGCTCTGTTCCATCTGCTTCTTTAAAGCATCGTTTTCTTCCATTAATGTTTGCTGCCAATTTTTATCCGGACCAGCATTAGAGCCAGTTTCTTGGTATTTAAAAAAGGCGCCGACAATACAGGTTATAACAATCAGCAGCGCAATCATGACATAGGTGCCGGGACGCCGAAAAATTTTCATCCATTCATTTTTTATTAAATTAAACATGGGCTTCCGCCTCCTTTTCTTTAGTTACTTCAAGGAAGCGGTCCTCTAAAGTTTTCGCTGTTTCCTTTATGCCAAAAATTTTGATTTCTTCTTGGACGAGGATTTTAACCAGATGGGGGATATCCTCTTTTGAAAGACTGACAGATATTCCGTTTCGTGACAGATTTGCCTCTGCATCCGGGAAGGAAGCGTTTACGATTGATAGTGCAGTTTCGCTCGGAATTACTTCCAATTCATGGACCGTTTCATTGCCTTGAATGAATTCCTTCACTTGCTGAACATCAATCAATTGCCCATTTTGAATAATGCCGATTCGGTCACACATCATTTCCATTTCGGACAAGAGGTGGCTAGAAACGATGACTGCCATATTTTTTTCACGTGCCAGACGGCGGACATAGTCTCGGATTTCCCGAATTCCTGCAGGATCAAGACCGTTTGTCGGTTCATCAAGAATCAATACCTCGGGGTCATGTAATAGACATTGTGCAAGCCCTAATCTCTGCCGCATCCCAAGAGAATAGGTCTTCACCTTGTCGTGGATTCGGTCCGACAGTCCTACCAGTTCGACCACTTCAGCAATTTTTTCCTTCGTTATTCCCTTGGCCATTCTCGCATAATGTATCAGGTTTTGATAACCTGTTAAAAACTTGTACATTTCCGGATTTTCAACAATGGCCCCAACATGGCGGACGGCGTCTTCAAATTGTGTTTTAATGCTGGAACCGCCAATAATGATGTCCCCAGAAGTAATTCCCATTAAGCCGACAATCATCCGAATAGTCGTCGTTTTCCCAGCACCATTCGGCCCCAAAAAACCAAAAACCTCGCCTTTATATACCTGAAAGCTGATATCGTCAATAATCGTTCTGCCTTTAATCACTTTCGTTACATTTTTTAATTCTACGATTGATTCCAAAGATTTTCTCCCCTCTCTTCGAGTGCCCCTACATTTTAACCCATCAGTTAAAATTTTCCTACTAATTCACTAATGATCTTAACTTAATTTTAGGAGGGAATTAAGCGGCTGAAGATGGAAAGAAACTAGGGCTGGAGACTGAGAATGATTAAAAGATCGAAAAAAACGGAAGGACAACAATAGCTAGACAAAGGAAAAAAACGGCTATCGCCCCCAATCTTTGTTTATCCTTCCACAAGGTGATGCCAAAGCCAAGGGAATAAAGGATAATAACAAACAACACAACGATTGATAGGATTCTCATGTTATTTCTCCACCTTTAAGTTTTTCTTTTGCCTTTTACCGAAATCTATTATTTCAACTTCGGGATTTACGGATATTTCTGCTTTTAAATACGATTTCGGCCAATTGAATTTTTCAAATTCAGGGTTGGTTCCAAAATATCTCCGAGCGTAAAAGGACAACGGATATGGGGCACCTTTTAATTCTTTTTGTGTTTTTTTCAAAAACTTCTCAAGTTCCGTTTTAAAATGGCTGGTGATTTGCTTTTTTAAGACTTCTTGATTTTTCCTTTTCGTAAAGTCAATCCTCGAAGGATTTGACATGATTTCAAATTTTACGGGTATGGTAATAAAAATCTTTGGACGAGACCCCTTTAGGTCCATTTTGATTTTATTGTTTTCTTTTTTTATCACTCTTACGGCAAATGATTTTCGTTTGCCTGGAAAGGGATTAGGAATATCAAGAAAAAAATCACTCATGTTTGTAGTATCATCAAGAATATTGACCATACTTGTTTCCTGGCCGGTTAACTTTCCAATCATTACACCTTTTCTAAACACTGCCGACCCGATAAATTGAGTATCATCGAACTCCCCGGATGCATTCAGCTGCCCGGCAAAATATTCATCTTCCCCTTTAAATTTAGGATGCTTTTCCCTAACAGTGGATGTGTTCATCGCTAAAAAAAGGTCTGCTCCTCTATCTGTTGTCTTAAAAAAGCGGAAAAGAGTAGAATCAGGGATCAGACCATTTTCAATACCATGATCAATCATGTATTGAAAGTACTTATGCGGCCTGGTCTCCATTTTTGGTTTGTTTTTTAAAAAGTACTCAGCAGCCTTTTCTTTTGAAACTGCCAAATAGCCATTCATGCGTATTTCTTTATCAAAAACTATATCATTCAGGATGTTATAAAATCGGGGATCCTTCGCAAATTCCTCGGAAACAACAATTATTTTTAATAATTCATAACTAATAACCCTTGATATAACCGAATTTGCCGTCACTTTAGCGGCAATGATATCGTTGGCATCAAATGAAACAATCTCTCTGGGTTTTTCCGTTGAACCGCCGCCGCCTTGCTGACTCCCTACTTCCGGGTTAGCAAGCAGCATGGTTACTTTAATTTTTCCTTTGTGTTTAGAACGGTCAAGCCCGAGTCCAATCACATAGGATTTATCCTCCATTTCCTCACGATCCCAGCAGCCTGTTAAGGAAAAAACAATCACGACTATCAACAAAAATTTACATACTGTTTTTGTTTTTTGCATGTTTAAATTCTCCTTTTAACCAGGCAGACAGCCATAATATCAGGGCAATGGCAGAAAACACGGGACCGGCTATCGCCCCAATCAACGGTTTTAGTTCCAGCGCCACCTCAATTGGATTGTTTGGCATATTACCAATCAATAAATAAAGGGTTGCAAGCAGTGGAATCAAGTATTCAAAGTCCTTGATTTTGAAAATATGACCGAACATCAGGGCAATTATATACAAAAAAGCAGCGAAGCGGATAAAGACTCCCATAATCCAGATGACAAAAAAGAAGATCTCGATATTGGGAATATAACTTCCCAGTGAAATATAGCGAATCGTCGTATGAAATGGATAACCCATTCCCCCTAAAGATTCATCCATTAAACAAATGAAAAATAGTGTTGAAATACTTGTTTGAATACTGACACTAAAATAAGCAATCCAAGTGGCTTTTTGAAATTCCTTATTTGACCTCAAGTAGGGAACCAGCATGGTAAGCATAAAAAATTCAGCAAACATCGATATTCTTTGCGAGCTTTGCTTTAAAATAGCAAGTTTTCCCGACCCCCAAATTGGCAGCATGGCCTGAATATTACTATCTTGAGTACTTAATAATAACGCAACAAGTAAAGAGAGAATGACATAAAAAATAATTAAATAAGAAACCGACCCGATATGCTGAATTCCTTTCTTCGCTCCATAAGCACAAATCGTTATTAAAATGGCATAAAGGACCAACACGGGTGTCGTATTAAAATAATATGCCCGTATGATATTGGTATAATCTCGAGAATCAAACGAGATGGCAAATGAACTGAGGACAAAAACAACAAGGCAAACAAAAAAACCGAAGTAGCGGCCAAGTAATTTTTGAATCACAGAAAACAAGTTTTCCCCCTGAAATAATGACATTGTTTTAATCAACAAAAAGAGTGGGATGAAGAAGAATACTGCCGATAAAAGTGGTATCATCCACGCTGCATTTTGGACCATATTATATAAACCGGCTGGTGTTTCTTCAGTCGCTTTTAAACCGACCATCAAAATCGCGATTGATACATACTCTCGAATACCAAGTTTTCCCGGCTGCTGTTTCATGCTAATCTTAATCCCTTCTTTGTTTAACCATATCTTTCGGCTTTAGATAACCCGGGCGTAACCTTTGCTTCATGGGTACTGGACGTATGATTAAGTCCCTTCCCGAAGAGAAATGCGGGGTCATCGGTGCAAAGTAAGGAACACCGAATGACTTTAATGAGACCAAATAAAAGAGGCCTAATACCATTAATGCCCCCATTCCATAAATCCCCATAAAACCTGCAGCAAAAATAAACAAAAAGCGGCTTAAACGAATCGCAAAATTCATACTGGTATCGCTGATAATAAAGGAACTTAACCCGCTTAAGGCGATGACGATGATGACAATTGGACTAATGATGTTGGCTTGAACGGCTGCCTGGCCCAAAATCAAAGCACCGACAATCCCAATCGTTGGCCCAATCGGAGAGGGCACGCGCAGCCCCGCTTCCCGAATCAGTTCAAAGGCCAGTTCCATCATCAGAATTTCAATGATGGAAGGGAAAGGGACTCGTTCTCTTGTACCCGCCATGGCCATCAATAAATCGGGCGGAATCATCCCGACATGATAGTTTGTTATCGCAATATAAAAGGACGAGGAAAAAATTGAGATAAATAATGCCATAAATCGCAAAAGCCGAATGAAATTACCATACGGTGTCCGCAGGTAATGGTCTTCCGGTGAATGGAACAGGGCCCAAAAAGTTGCCGGGACAACAAGGCAGTTAGGCGAGTTGGACATTAACAAAACAATGTGTCCCTCTTCTATAAAAGATACTGCCCGGTCTGGGCGTTCCGTGTTTAAAATGGTCGGAAACAATGATCTTGGCCGTTCCTCAAGGTACTGCTCCAATATGCTTAAATCGATAATACTGTCAGTATTCAAAGATTCAAGCTTATCCTTTATCGTCTTCAGCAATTCATCATTCACTAGGTCTTGTTCATAAACGATCAGAACATCATTCCTGGAACGTTTAGAAACAACGTGAGCCTCAATAATCAGGTTTTCATTTTTAATCTTTTTCCGGATTAACGAAATATTATCAATCAGCTTTTCGTTAAAGGCTTCCTTCGCCCCTCTGACAATCACTTCGTTATCCGATTTTTCAATGCTGCGTCCCTGGACTTTCGATGTTCCAAATAAATAACATTGAGGATCACCATCGATTAATAGCGCGGTAAAGCCACTGGTGATGGTCTCCGTAATTTCTCCTATTTGGGTGCTTGTCCGCTCAATTGGAAAGGTAACAATCTCTTGAATCTCTCTTATTGGCTGATCGCTTTCAATAAGAGGCCCGAAAATATTTTTCCGAATTTGTTCTAAGTCGACCATGGTACTGATGTACAGCACAAATGCACGGCGATTTAGGGCACGGATGGTAAAGTCATGTATCTTGACATCAAAATTTTTTGGGATTGAAAAAATGGACTTAAAAGTTTCTAAATTTTGTTCATAATGACTGCTTATATCCTGTTCTTTTAAATGAATTCTTTGTTGGTTTGATTGTTCGTAAAATTGAGATTCCGTTTTAAACAAATTGCGAAGCGGCTTTAAAAAGCTTTTTTTCATCATAAACCACCCCACCCAATTTTTTTATAGCTTTCCAATTTTAGGGGTATTTATGATTTTTCAGCAAAAAAAAGCCCTAAGCATTTTTTGCTTAGAGCCTGGTAAACTATTTCTCATCTGCTACGCGCATGATTTTGATATCTTTTAGTAATTGGCTAACCACATAGCTTGCCATGATTAACCCACATGCAGATGGCACGAATGCATTAGAAGATGGCGGCATTTTCGCCTTCCTAATCTCGGCTTTTTCGTTTCCAACAACTTTTCTAACATCTTCACGAATAACAATCGGGCTTTCATCGGAGAAGACAACCGGAATGCCTTTGTGAATTCGTTCTTTACGCAATTTTGTTCTAATTACCTTAGCAATTGGGTCTGTATGCGTCTTTGAAATATCCGCAATTTTGAAGCGGGTGGGATCCATTTTGTTAGCGGCACCCATACTTGATATAATTGGGATATTTCGCTTTAAACATTCCTTCATCAGATGGATTTTATACATGATTGTATCTGAAGCATCAACAACAAAATCTAACTTGTGGCTGAAGATTTCTTCATACGTTTCCTCTGTATAAAACATCTTTAGGGAAATAACTTCACAATCGGGATTAATATCCTTAATCCGCTCCTCCATAATTTCAACCTTTGGTCTGCCTACAGTGGATAGCAAAGCAATTAATTGGCGGTTAACGTTAGTAATGTCAACATCGTCTTTATCTATCAACACTAGACGGCCGACTCCAGAACGGGCAAGCGCCTCCGCGGCAAAAGAACCGACGCCGCCAATCCCTAACACGGCAACCGTGCTGTTTTTCATTATATCAAGGCCTTCTTTACCAATTGCAAGCTCATTACGAGAAAATTGATGCAGCATAGTGTTCACTCCAGAAATTAAATTCGATTTATTTTATTATGTTTTCACCTTAAAAAATATATCATACTTTCCTGAAAACAGAAGCACCTAGAATGATTTTTTTATCTTTTGGATAATATCTTGATAATCCTCATAGGTGTCGGCATCTAAAATGGTCCCTTCATCGTCTATGGGAATTTGGAAATGTTGATCGGCAAACTTAAATATCGCTTTTGCCCCCTGATCTCCGCTTATTTCACCAACATATGGAAACAGCTGTGAAGATATATAAACTGGATGTCCTGGAACACTGTTGTAGGTTGGCTGAACAATGTACTTTGATTGATTTACGTTCGTTTTCAGGATTGTCTGGATTATTAGTTGTATTGTTGACTTCTTAAGTAAAGGCTGATCGCCCAAAAAGACCAATAGACCGCAGGTTTCAACATTGCATTGCTGAACAGCAGTTTTTATTGAACTGCTTAAACCTTGATTAAAATGGATGTTGCTTACCCATTTAAAGCGCTGATCAGGAATATGTATGGCATCTTTAATTTTATTTTCATTATGGCCGATTATTGCCATCACATTTTCAAATGGGAAGGATAAAACATTTCTTAGCACCAACTCAAGCATAGGAATCCCTTGGATAGGCAGCAAAGGTTTAAAATCCCCCATCCTTGAGGAGTTGCCTGCCGCTAACACAACAGCTGTAATGGGAATCAAATGGACCATATTTAATCCCCTATCTGCTCATTCATTGCTAATTTCATGGCAAAATGGTAAACCGTTTGAAACGGTACCTTGTGCTCCCTTGCTGCTCTTGCAACATCCTCATATTCCGGAGCTTGGTGGAGGATTTTATTCCCCCTGCTGGCCTGCTTCACCTTAATTTGCCCATAGGGAGTTCCAACCTCAATAAATCTTCTGTCAAGAATATTGCGGCTCCACATGCTTCTTCGGACCCCAAGGGTAGTAGTCTCTTCCAATAAAATTTGTTCACAGCGGTCCGCCAGGTTTAAGGATACCAAAACGGTTACAAGGGTGCCCGGCCTATTTTTCTTCATGTAAACAGGGGTATAAAAAACATCAAGAGCTCCTGCAGCCAGCAGACGTTCCATCGCAAACCCAAGACCCTCACCAGTCATATCATCAAGTTGGGCTTCTAATATATAGATAGATTCTCTTTCTTGATTGGGCTCAGGCTTCGTTGATGATTGGATGTTCGTCGGAGATATGAGTAAGGCTCGAAGAACATTTGGGTGGTCTTTTTCACCAGCACCATACCCCACCTTGTCCACAACAAGACCGCCAATAGGCATAAATTTTTTCACAAGCACCCGCAAGATTGCTGCCCCTGTTGGTGTAGTCAATTCTCCTTGGACGTTTAGTTCTGCAAGCGGAATCCCTCTTAGCAGCTCAAGCGTGACTGGAGACGGTATTGGATAAAGCCCGTGAGCCGTCATTTTGTGGCCAAAACCTGCTGGAACGGGTGATGCGAATATTTCTTCGATTTCGAGGCTTTCAAGCGCTAGGCAGAAGCCAATGATTTCGATTATAGAAGCTATTTCAAAATAAACCTCATTGGAGTCGATACCATTTAGCTTTCCTTTTGCATTTGCGAATTCATAAAATATTGCCAGACTGCGTTCCTTAGTTTTATCTGGGAGCTGACTTTCTGCAATTATTTTAGATATCTCTTGCGCACTCTGATGTTGATTTTTTTCCGATTGGTAAAAGATGCTTATTTTTTTTGCAGCAATGCCTTGATTCGTAATATTATGTACTTCGATTCCTAACGGCTCTATTGGTAATTTTCTTAGATGATCAACTATGTAAGAGATGTCGGCTCCTAAATCGATTAGTGCGGCCAAAGCCCTGTCCCCGGCAATGCCAAAAGTGCAATCAAGATAGAGCGTTTTCATTATTGGCTTCCACCCATTCTTAATTTTTGTATGTATCAAAAATGAAATAAAAACCTTCTGCCATAACTGACAGAAGGTGTGTTTGTGAAAAAACGAAGAGTCCCAATGGTGCCGTCGCTTTTTGATCCTTCGTTTTGATCCCGCACTCAGCAGGGGGGTGCCCTATTCCTGTTATTGTAAGTCCCCTTACTCGCAATGGAGTGGGGCATTTACGCATTCAGAAAACTCCGGACTCCCAAATAAACAATGTTCGGTCAAAACTTCAGGTAACACAACGTACATCTCAGGACTCTTCTTGATTGACTTAATCATAGCATATTTTCAAAGCACCTTCAAGGAGACCATGTGAGCTAATGCCTGCTATTTATTAATTTTTAGTGACAAGTTGAGTTCCTGTAATTGGGCCTCGGAAACCTCGCTTGGTGCTGCCATTAACAAGTCGCTTGCGCTCGCTGTCTTAGGGAAGGCAATCGTATCGCGAAGGTTGGTGCTGCCAGCTAACAGCATAACCAATCTGTCGAGCCCGAGAGCGATTCCGCCATGCGGTGGTGTACCGTATTCAAAAGCATTCAGCAGGAAGCCAAATTGTTCTTTGGCCTGTTCAGGCGTAAAACCAAGAACACTGAACATTTTCTCCTGAATATCCCGTTCAAATATTCTTAACGATCCGCCGCCTAGCTCATAGCCGTTTAGCACAAGGTCATAGGCTTGGGCGCGAACCTTGGAAGGATCAGTCTCTAAGTACTCCAGATCTTCTCTGACAGGCATCGTGAATGGATGATGGGCAGCATAATAACGGCCATCTTCTTCTGAGAATTCAAGCAGCGGCCAGTCTGTCACCCATAAGAAATGGAAACGGCTTTGGTCGATTAGCTCTAATTCTTTGCCAAGCTTTAACCGTAAAGCACCCAGCGCGTCAGCTACTACACTCTTTTTATCAGCTACAAACAGCAGCAGGTCGCCTTCGGAAGCCTCCAGTGTAGCTTTCAGGGCTGCTGCATCTTCTTCAGAGAAGAACTTTGCAATCGGCCCTTTTAGACCATCAGCTTCTGCTTTAAGCCAAGCAAGACCTTTCGCACCGTAAACAGCCACAAATTCAGTAAGTGCATCGATATCTTTACGGGA
The DNA here is from genome assembly GCF_058323225.1 of Neobacillus sp. PVCKKU3. Taxonomy (NCBI): domain Bacteria; kingdom Bacillati; phylum Bacillota; class Bacilli; order Caryophanales; family Bacillaceae; genus Neobacillus; species Neobacillus sp. PVCKKU3. The sequence goes on along the minus strand of NZ_JBLVQN010000001.1, from coordinate 100,798 downwards.
GTATTTATCTGCCGCGCCTTTTACATTGATTGCCTTCACTTGGCCGCCGCTTGAAACTGCTGAAGCAAACACCTTAAAACCAGACTCTTTCACGATTTCAGATACATCCACTAATTCCAATCCAAAGCGGGTATCAGGCTTATCTGAACCGTAACGGCTCATCGCCTCGTCATAGCCCATACGCGGGAATGGCGCTGCCACCTCTACACCTTTTACTTCCTTCATCAGTTTTGACATCATTTTTTCCATCAAGGCCATTATGTCCTCTTGACTTAAAAAGCTTGTTTCAATATCGATTTGTGTGAATTCCGGCTGGCGGTCTGCACGAAGGTCTTCGTCGCGGAAGCAGCGGGCAATTTGATAGTAACGTTCTACGCCGCCAACCATCAATAATTGCTTAAACAGCTGCGGCGATTGCGGCAGTGCGTAGAATTCACCAGGATGCACGCGGCTTGGAACTAAATAGTCACGGGCTCCTTCTGGTGTACTTTTGGTCAAAATCGGTGTTTCAATATCCAAAAAACCTTCCCCATCAAGGAAGTTCCTGATTTCTTTTGTCACTTGGTGACGCATCTTTAAAGTTTCAAAAATGACCGGACGGCGGAAGTCCAAATAACGGTATTTCAGGCGGACATCCTCAGAAGCGTCGGTCCTGTCAGAAATGGTAAATGGAGGTGTTTTTGCCTCGTTAATGATTATTACCTGTTCTGCTTGAACCTCAATTTTTCCCGTTTTAAGATTTTCATTAATGGTTCCAGGTTCGCGGGCAATGACTGTGCCAACGATATCAAGAACATATTCATTACGGATTTTTTCCGCTGTTTTTAAAGCTTCTTTTGAAACATCCGGATTGAAAACAATTTGAACAATGCCGGATCTGTCGCGCAAATCGATAAAAATTAATCCGCCCAGGTCGCGTCTTCTTTGAACCCAGCCCTTTAACGTTACTTTTTCCCCAACTGCGGTCTCTGGAACTTCACCGCAAAAATACGATCTCCCAAACATGCTAAAAATCCTCCTTTATGCTTTTAAACCTTGAAAATAGTTGACGAGGGAATTCAGTTCAACCTCCACTTGTTCGCCTGTCTCCATATTTTTTACATTAATTTTATTGTTTTTTAATTCATCATCGCCAAGAACAGCTACATAACGCGCCTGTAAGCGGTCAGCAGCCTTGAATTGGGCTTTAATTTTTCGATTTAAATAATCCCGCTCTGCGGAAAAACCAGCCAAACGAAGCTGCTGCAGGAGGCCGACAGTGTAATCCTTTGCTTCCTCTCCAAGTGCGGCAAGGTAGCAATCAATCCCTTGATTGATTTCCATTTCAATGCCTTCTGCTTTAAGAGCGGCAATGAAACGCTCAATACTTAAAGCAAAACCGATGCCCGGTGTTTCCGGACCGCCGATTTCCTCGACCAGCCCGTTATAGCGGCCGCCCCCGCAGAGTGTCGTAATGGCACCAAAGCCCTCGGCATTACTCATAATTTCAAAGGCGGTGTGGTTGTAATAATCCAGACCACGGACAAGGTTTGGATCTACCTCAAATTCAATATCAAGCTGGGTTAAATACTGTTGGACTTTTCCAAAATAAGCTTTAGATTCATCATTGAGATAATCAATGATGGACGGTGCCGTCTGCATTAGCTCATGGTCGCGGTCCTGCTTGCAATCCAAAATTCGAAGCGGATTTTTTTCCAAACGGTTTTGACAGTCCGAACAAAACTCACCGATTCTTGGTTTGAAATGATTGATTAGCGCTTCACGGTGCGCATTTCGGCTCTCCTTGTCACCAAGGCTGTTAATGATCAGCTTCAGCTTTGATAAACCCATTTCTTTATATAGATTCATCGCAAGCGAAATGACTTCCGCATCAATCGCCGGGTCGTTACTGCCTAATGCTTCAACGCCAAATTGGACGAATTGGCGGTAACGTCCAGATTGGGGACGTTCGTATCGAAACATCGGCCCCATATAATAAAGCTTGATCGGCTGACCTGGAAGCCCGAACATCTTTTTCTCCACAAATGCCCGTACAGTAGATGCCGTTCCTTCCGGTCTTAAAGTAATGCTGCGGCCGCCCTTGTCTTCAAATGTATACATCTCCTTTTGAACGATATCGGTGGTGTCACCGACACCTCTGGAAAAAAGGTCCGTGTGTTCAAAGATAGGAGTTCGGATTTCCTGGTATTGATATTTTTCACAAAGTTTTCTAGCCTTCTCTTCAATCATCTGCCATAGCTCTACTTCTCCTGGCAATATGTCTTGGGTTCCTCTTGGTATGTTTATTGACATGCCAATGACCTCCTTAAATACGTATTTATGTATGGCGGTTCAAAACAAAATAAAAAAACTCCCATCCCTTGTATAAAAACAAGGGACGGAAGTTTAATCCGCGGTGCCACCCTAGTTGAAGCGCGCTTAAGTTCAGCGGCTTCCTCTCAAAACAGTTAACGCCTGCCACGTTCTTCTCCTAATAGAGGAATACCCTTTTTCAGAGAGAAACCTACGGAGTGTTCATTCATTAAGATTCATGCAAAAATGCTTTCAGCCCAGGGCATTTTCTCTCTTTTCATGGATTGTCTTAACTACTATGCTCCATCATTGGTTTTATGCAAATAATATTTTGATTATTTAATAATAATACGGAGCAACAGCAACTTTTGTCAAGCAAGTTTTAAGATCGCTCCAAACGTTTTTTTAGCTTTCTTACATCCCTCATCGTTAATCCAAATTCAGATGCAAGCTCATAGGAACCAGAATGCTGTTCCTTTTCAATAAAATCATGGAAATCCATACCGAACAGCCGGCCATTCATTGATTGGATGTTCATTCCCTTGTCACTTGACCGCATCGCAAATCCCCCCTGTTAAACTTCCTTTTGTGTTTATTCTTTCCATCTCGTGAGAAAAAATTTCATCACTTTTTATTTTTTAATAAAGCTTGTCCAAAAATGACCATTTAAGGAATGATTTTCAGTATATTTTACGTTAAAATAAAATGGTAAAGGAGGAAGATATGCACAAAAGGTTTAGTCTGCTATTATTATCTATCATTCTTTTTTTGGGGGCCTTCCTGCCTGAAGGAAAAAGCAGCGCTGCAAGCGGCAGCGTATCGATTGCCGTGGATTCGCTTAATGTTCGCACCGGACCCGGTTTAAGCTATCCATTATTGAAGCAAGTGAACCGCGGCGAAACATTTCCAATCGTAAAAGAACAAGGAGAATGGATACAAATTCAAGTTTCCTTTGCCAAAACAGGCTGGGTAGTCAATTGGCTCGTAACAAAGGATAATGAACAAACAGCCAAAGCCGTCTCCTCTTCCGGTCAATCTGCTGCAACTGCCAATTCCAGTCAATTAAGAATCCGAACCGGTCCAGGGACAAGCTTCCAGGTCATTGGTTCTTTAACAAAAGGTCAAGCAGTTAAAGTAATTGACCAAAATGAAAATTGGTACAAAATCTCCTCAATGTTCGGGGAGGGCTGGGTTGCGAAGGAATTTATTGATTTAAAAACAGCGGGTCAGCAGGAAAATAGTTCAGCTACTAATGCGGGTAATAAAACAAGTACACGTGCCGGTGCCGATACGGGCAGTGTAATTGGCGACACGTTGAATGTAAGGCAGTCACCAAATGCAGCAAGTCCGGTTATCGGGAAACTGACAAAAGGGACAAGTGTGGCGATTTTATCCCAGCAAAATAAATGGGTACAGGTTAGCTATTTAAATGTGAAGGGCTGGGTCAGTGCTGAATTTATTAACCTTGATTCGGAGGTCTCAAAAGATACAGCGAAAATCAAGCAAACAACCAGTATGTCAGGTTTTGTTACCGCCGATAGTTTAAGAGTTCGCTCCGGGGCTACTTTAAATTCCTCAGTGATTGGAACTGTAACAAGAGGACAACGCTTTACTATCGTTGAAGAGAACAATAACTGGGCAAAAATAGAGTTAAAATCTGGCAGCTTCGGCTGGGTATCCGGGTTTTATCTGGATAAGAGCGGAACAAAGACCTCTTCGGATGCTGGACAAACTGTAAAGGAAAGTGCCATCACCATTCTGCAAAATGGAACTAACATCCGTAAATCGCCTAGCGTACAATCAGATGTAGTGGTGCGGGCAAATGAAGGTGAAGCTTATTCTGTCAGCAGCGTGCAGAATGACTGGTATGAAATTAAACTGAAAGATGGAAGTACTGCTTATGTAGCCGGCTGGGTCGTCTCGTCTAACGGCTCTGTACCGCAGATTGAGAAAGCAGGAGCAGAAGGCTATTTAAAAAATAAAACGATTGTCCTTGACCCTGGTCACGGCGGCGGCGACAATGGAACAACGGGAGCGAACGGGACATTAGAAAAGGATTTGACACTTCGGACTGGCCGTCTTTTATATGATAAATTGAAGGCAGCCGGAGCAAATGTCTATCTTACAAGAAACAATGATTCCTTTATTTCCCTGCAGTCTCGGGTTGGAATGGCCCATTCATATAATGCGGATGCGTTCGTTAGTCTCCATTATGACTGTGACTTAGATCGAAGTGTGCGCGGAATGACAGGCTATTATTATCATGTCTATCAAAGAAATTTGGCTGACACCTTATACAACGCTGCAGTAGGACAGGCTAAACTAAAAAATCGCGGAGTTCGCATTGGCGATTATCATGTCATTAGGGAAAATAATCAAAAAGCTGTACTCATGGAGTTAGGTTATTTAAGCAACCCGGAAGAAGAAATGACTTTGAACTCCAGCACTTACCAAGAAAATGCCGCATCAGGTTTATACGAGGGACTTGCAAGATATTTTAAAGCAAATTAAAAGAGACTGACCAGGTCAGTCTCTTTTTAACGCATTAATGCAGTTATTTACTTTCGACAATTAACGTTACCGGGCCGTCGTTTGTTAACTGCACATCCATCATAGCCCCGAATTGACCGGTTTCGACATGGACTCCTTTTTCACGTAATAAACGATTGAAGGTTTCATAAATTTCCACCGCATATTCGGGTCTCGCCGCTTTGATGAAGCTTGGCCGTCTTCCGTTGCTGCAATCCCCGTAAAGGGTAAATTGCGAAACGGACAAAATCTCCCCGCCAACATCCAGCAAGGACATGTTCATTTTTTCGTTTGCATCCTCAAAAATTCTTAAATTGACGATTTTATCTGCAAGATAAGCAGCATCCTCTATCTTATCGTCATGGGTGACTCCAACAAGCAGGACAAGACCTTTCTCAATCTGCCCAATCACCTCGCCACCCACCGTTACTTTGGCCGCCTTGCTACGTTGAACTACTATTCGCATCACAAAAACTCCTTTAATTCATCATCCGGCGAACCGAGTAAATATCGGAAATCTGTTTAATTCTCTCAACGACCTTTTGTAAATGAGCAACATTATGAATCGCAATGGACATGTTAATCATCGCCATCTTATTGCGGTCCGTTTTGCCGGATACGGCGGATATATTGGTTTTCGTCTCGTTCACAGCCTGCAGAACCTCGTTTAACAGCCCTCTCCGGTCATAGCCGCTGATCTCGATATCGACATTGTATTCTTTCCGGTCATTTAAGGCGGATTCCCATTCTACCTGAATAAGTCTCGACTGGGCATCGCCGGTGTCAATATTCGTACAATCCGAACGGTGAACGGAAACGCCGCGCCCTTTCGTAATATAGCCGACAATTTCGTCCCCTGGAACAGGATTACAGCACCTGGACAAGCGGATTAGCAGATTATCAATGCCTTGGACACGGACTCCAGATTCGCGCTTTTTAGACTGCGGGAACGCCTTTAAATCAGTAATCGCATTGGCAAGGCTTGCTGACTGCTCCTGATCTCGTTTTTTGCGCCATTTTTCCGTTAAGCGGTTGGCCACCTGAAGCGCAGTTACCCCATTATAGCCGACAGCCGCATACATATCCTCTTCATTGGTAAAATTAAATTTTTCGGCTACTTTTTTAAGATTGTCTGGTGTTAAAATTTCTTTAATATCAAACTCCAAATTTCGGATTTCCTTTTCAACCAGCTCTTTGCCCTTGACGACATTTTCATCGCGGCGCTGCTTCTTAAAGAAAGCGCGAATCTTATTTTTCGCCTGAGATGTTTGAGCAAGCTTTAACCAGTCCTGACTCGGTCCATAGGAATGCTTGGAGGTTAGAATTTCAATGATGTCGCCCGTTTTCAGCCTGTAATCAAGCGTAACCATTTTGCCGTTCACTTTGGCTCCAATCGTCTTATTGCCGATTTCTGAGTGAATCCGGTAAGCGAAGTCAATCGGAACAGAACCGGACGGCAATTCAATTACATCGCCCTTTGGTGTAAAAACAAACACCATATCCGAGAAGAGATCAATTTTTAATGATTCCATAAACTCTTCAGCATTAGCTGTATCGTTCTGGAACTCAAGAATTTCTCTAAACCAGGTTAGCTTTTGTTCAAAGGAAGAACTATCGCTGAGGGATTTTCCCTCTTTATAGGCCCAGTGGGCGGCAACCCCGAACTCGGCGATGCGGTGCATTTCAGACGTACGAATCTGCACCTCAAGAGGATCGCCTTTTGGACCGATAACCGTGGTATGAAGGGACTGATACATATTCGGCTTTGGCATCGCAATATAATCCTTGAAACGCCCTGGCATCGGCTTCCAGCATGTATGAATAATCCCTAAAACGGCGTAGCAATCCTTTATGCTATTGACGACAATACGAACAGCGAGCAAATCATAAATTTCACTGAATTGCTTATTCTGCAAGGCCATTTTCCGATAAATGCTGTAAATATGCTTGGGACGTCCAGAAAGATCTGCTTTAATGGAGACATCAGAAAGGCGCGCCTTCACTTCGTCAATAACATCGTCAAGATATTGCTCCCGCTCCGCCCGCTTCTTTTTCATTAAGTTGACGATCCGGTAATATTGCTGCGGATTTAAATATCGTAATGCAGTATCCTCAAGCTCCCACTTAATTGTTGAAATACCAAGACGATGGGCTAAAGGGGCAAATATTTCAAGTGTCTCATTGGCAATCCGACGCTGCTTTTCCAACGGAAGATGCTTTAACGTCCGCATATTATGCAAACGGTCGGCAAGCTTAATAAGGATAACCCTGATGTCCTGTGCCATGGCCACGAACATTTTCCGATGGTTCTCCGCCTGCTGTTCCTCATGAGATTTATATTTAATTTTCCCCAGTTTCGTAACCCCATCGACAAGCATAGCCACTTCGGCATTAAAAGTATGTTCAATATCCTTCAAGGAAACATTCGTATCCTCAACGACGTCGTGAAGAAAACCTGCCGCCACCGTTGATGGATCCATTTCCAAATCAGCCAAAATGCCGGCGACCTGAATTGGATGGATAATATATGGCTCACCTGATTTACGATATTGATCACGATGAGCATGCTTAGCAAAATCATATGCCTTCTTGACTAATTCCACATGCTCTTCGTTTAAATATTTTCTTGTCTTGTCGATGACTTGGTCGGATGTTAACACTTGATCATTCGCCATGAAATCACCTTTTTTATTTTCCATCTCGTTTTATGAGCCATCAGCATTCTTTTTATAAATCTGACGAGCTTGTTGTTTCTCTATATGCCAAAAAACGGAATTTGTATTTTTATATAAATTCAATCTAGGAAAAATTGTTCCTAAATTAGAATGATTGTTACTATTATCGAAAAAAATAACCAAGATGTAAAGAGTTTAATCTTTTTTCATTATATAAAGAGAGCACTCATGCTTTCGAGTGCCCTCATGAAACGTTAATACTGCATTAATGTTAGTATATCATAATCATCAAGCTTGCTTCTGCCGTTTAGGTAAGTCAACTCGATGATAAAGGCGATTCCAGCCACTACACCGCCGAGCTGCTCAACCAGCTTAATCGTTGCATCAATCGTTCCGCCGGTTGCCAGCAAATCGTCCGTAATCAAGACACGCTGACCAGGTTTTATCGCATCTTTATGAATGGTTAAGACATCTGTCCCATATTCCAGTCCATAACTGACGTTAACTGTTTCACGAGGAAGCTTTCCTTCCTTACGAACAGGAGCAAAGCCCACTCCAAGAGAATACGCAACCGGGCAGCCAATGATGAAGCCGCGCGCTTCAGGTCCAACTATAATATCGATGTCCTTATCCTTGGCATAGGCGACGATTTGGTCTGTCGCATATTTATATGCTTCGCCATCACCCATTAAAGGAGTAATATCTTTAAAAACAATACCTTGTTTTGGGTAATCCGGTACAATTGCCACAAACTTTGTTAAATCCATTCCTTTACTGCCTCCTCAATTACAACTGACTCACCAATAATCCCATCAAACCAGCCTTTTAATTCTTGATAGGATGAAAACAATAATTCCCTTTCAAGATCATATTGGTTCTTTTTCAATTGATAGGTTGGCGAATAAGTTAAATCGCGCTTTTGCGCTGACCGATTTAAAGTAATAAAACCATTATTTATTGTAACAAAATCCAATTCATAAAACACCTTTGACATAAAATTAATCGTTTCCTTTGACCAGCCGCGGCGTTTGGCGATATCGTCGCCATACCTTTTCAAATCAATAGGTCCATTTTTCAAAAGAAAAGCATAATACCATTTAAAATGTTCTCTTGTCGGTAAGGTGCTGAAAAAATCACTGGATTCTTTATAAAAATAAGCGTAAATCCTTCCAGGCTTATTCCCCTTTAACAATTCCGTTAAAAGCTCTTTTGAAGATGGAAAATCTGCTAGTATAATGTTACCTTCATAGCCATTAAATGCACTCGCTTCCATTGTGTCCCGAATCATAATGCTTTCCTGTTGAAGGTTTGGAGCAAGTTTTTCAAGATGGGATTGATTAAAAAGGATAATCTTCCTATTTTCTGCAGGCACCGTAGCAGCAATGCTATTCAGCCGCTTTTGGCCGCGAAAATCAAACAGCTGCCACGACTCTACAGCAATGTCCTGTACCATGATTTGCGGTTTACGTATATTGTTCCATTCATTAATCGATAATTCACCAATTAACGAAATTTTAGCCGATGGAGAAATCTCATCAACAATGGAACCCAAACCGAAGCCTACCCCATCAAGATTGGCGTCATTTTCACTAAGCGATAGTTTCAGATGATTTTGCTCGCTGCCGATTTTTCTGATACTGGCAACATCCACCTGGTTGATTAACACCTTTGGTTTGGAGTTATCCATTCCGAATGGTGACAGCAGGTTCATTTCTTCCAAGGTGGTTAAATGAATATCCTCTAGATGAACCTCTTCATCAAGAAAGGTTACCGGAATAAAATCCTCATCCGATAGGAGGTCATCGGCTAACTTATTTAAGCGCGCCCTTAGGATTGGTACGTCATCAATTTTCAGTGTCATTCCTGCAGCCATGGGATGTCCGCCAAAATGAGGCAGGATTTCCCTGCAAGTTGATAAATTATGAAAAAGATCAAAACCGGGAATACTGCGTGCCGAGCCCTTTGCCAGCCCTTTTTCATGGTCAAAACTTAGCACGATTGTCGGGCGGTAATATTTTTCAACCAGTCTCGAGGCGACGATCCCAATGACACCGGCATTCCAGCCTTCCTTGCCAATCACCAAAACCTTGTTGGCCTCAATCGGGAAATTCTTTTCAACTTCCGCAATTGCCTCTTCGGTTATTGTGTTTACGATGGTTTGCCTTGTTTTATTTAGGACATCCATCTCAGCGGCTAATTCCTCTGCCTCCATAGAGTCATCGGTAAGAAGGAGACGGACCGCCAAATCGGCATCCTCAAGCCTGCCTACGGCATTGATACGAGGTGCGAGTGTAAAACCAATGGTTTCTTCATTTATTGTTTGCAAATTAACACCAGCGATTTTAAAAATGGCCCGCAAACCAATGTTCTCAGTGACCTTCAATCTTTCTAGGCCCTTTTTGGCAATCAGCCGGTTTTCGTCTTTTAAAGAGACTAAATCGGCGATTGTACCAATCACCGCAATTTCAAACAAATGCTCAGGCACTTTTCCATATAAGGCGTGGGCTAATTTAAAGGCAACCCCCACACCAGCAAGTTCGCGAAACGGGTAAATGCTGTCAGGCAGCTTTGGATGAATAATCGCCAAAGCTTCCGGCAAAACAGGCCCTGGTTCATGGTGATCCGTAATGATTAAATCCACACCCAATTCCTTTGCTACCGCCGCTTCATGAATAGCGGCAATTCCGGTATCTACGGTAATAATCAACTTTATTCCCGCTTCCGCCGCATGGCGAAAGGCAGGCTCATTAGGGCCATAGCCTTCTGTAAAACGGTTTGGAATATAGAATTGGACGTCTGCCCCTAAATCTCTGAGTGTAATCATTAACACGGATGTACTACTGACACCATCCGCATCGTAATCGCCAAATATAAGAATCGGTTCCTTCCGTTCGATTGCTTCACGAATACGTTTAACAGCGATATCCATCCCTTTTAACAAATAGGGATCGTGGAAGTCATCTTTTCCAAATAAAAAATACCGTGCAGAATCAACGGTATCTAATCCGCGGTTAACAAGCAGCGAAGCCACTAGAGGTGTAATTTCCAACTCGTTTTCCAGTTCTTTTACTAGGGTCGGATCTGATTCACGAACAATCCATCTTGTTTTAGACTTTAACATGTAGAAGTTCACCCCTTTAGACCTTCTTATTATACAGGAGCATGAGGTCCCTTTCAATGATGGATATATTAGCCAAAATAAAACCGCAGCCTGGGCTGCGGTTTTATTTTTTATTATACTTGCGGCTGATCCGAATACTTTCTTTTTTCTTTAACGGTTTTAATGACGCCCTTCTTTTTAAGCTCACGTGTCTTAAAGACGTACCATAATGGACCGGCGATACAAATGGATGAATATACACCAGTGAGTAACCCGACAAACAAGGCGATCGAGAAGTTCTGGATAGACGGACTGCCAAATATTATCATCGCAACAACTGTTACTAATACGGTAAAGACTGTATTAACAGAGCGCGTCAAGGTCTGTCTGATACTTACGTTAAGTACATCGGCAATATCTTGATTCGTTTTAAGACGCTTCTTCTTCTGCATGTTTTCACGCATCCGGTCGAACGTCACGATTGTATCGTTAATCGAATAACCGACAATCGTTAACACGGCTGCGATGAACGTTAAGTCAACCTCCAGCCTTGTGATGCTGAAGAAAGCAACCATGAAGAAGGCATCATGCAATAAGGAAACAATCGCGGAAACGGCCATCGCCCATTCAAACCGAATCGTAACGTAAAGAATAATCCCAATCGATGCGATAATCAAGGAAATAAACGCATTTTTCGCCAGTTCTTTACCAACAGTCGGCGAAACGGTGCTGACGTTTGGCTCTGACCCGAATTCCTGCTTGAAGTCTGATTTTAACTTAGCAATTTCATCTTTGGATAATACATCCTTCGTACGAGCGGAGGCAATTTCCTTTTTATCACCGGAAATCACAACATCATCCGGTGTAATATGATGCTTATTTAATGCCGTTTCGACTGTTTGGGTTGTTAAAGGGTTATTAGATAAGACTTCAATCCTGGTTCCCTTTGAAAAATCAATGGACAAATTCAAACGGAACACCAGTAGCAGCACTAAACCGGCGGCTAGCAAGACTCCGGAAATAATGAAGAACACCCTTCTGCCTTTAACAAAATCCAGCTTATCAAATCGTGTTGGCAAATCTAATGTATCAAAGTTTTCGGCAATATCCTTAATCGCAGACTTCTTAACAGCAAACCAGCCCGGCTTTTTATTCAAGAAACCGCTGTTTACCCAGAATCCTAAGAATAAACGGGATGCGAAAACGGCTGTCACAAAGCTTAGCAGGATACTCACCAATAACATCGTAGCAAAGCCTTTAACCGAGCTTGTACCATAGAAGAACAGCACGCCGGCGGCCAAAATCGTTGTCAGGTTGGCATCAAGAATCGATGAAAAGGAATTCTTACTTCCTGCTTGGAACGCGGATTTAATGGATTTACCAACCTTAATTTCTTCCCGTATCCTCTCATAGGTGATGATGTTGGCATCAACAGCCATCCCCACCCCGAGGATTAAGGCGGCAATACCTGGCAGCGTCAACACTCCGTTCATCCAGTCAAAGATGAGTAAAACGAGATAAATATATAGGGATAATGTAATTGTTGCAATGAATCCAGGGAAGCGATAATACACAAGCATGAAAAGATAAATAATGGCGATACCGATAATACCGGCCAGAATGGTTTCATTTAATGCCTGCTCACCAAAACTAGCTCCGACAGATGTAGAATAAACTTCCTTCAGTTTAACAGGCAGAGCACCGGCATTTAAAAGCGAAGCTAATGTTTGTGCTTCCTCTGCAGTAAAGTTACCGACGATAGAAACAGTATTCTGGTTAAATACTTGGTTTACTGTTGGAGCAGATAAATATTTAGGGTCTTGCTTTGCTGCTTCTGCTTTAAAGGAATCTTTTCCTTCGATAAAATCAAGCCAAATGACTAAAACATTTGGAGACGAGTTGACAATTTCCTGCGTCACTGTTTTGAACTTATCAGCGCTTTTTAACGTTAACGAAACACTTGGTTTACCATTTTCGTCAAAAGTTTGCTTCGCTCCGCCTTCTTTTAAATCAGTACCGTCCATCATTAGGCGGTCATTGGCATCACGGAAGGAAAGATTTGCTTGGGTAGACAAAATTTCCCGCGCTTGATTTTGATCTTCGACACCGGCAAGCTGGACGCGGATTCGATTTGTCCCTTCAATTTGAATGTTTGGCTCGCTGACCCCTAGGACGTTAATCCGCCTATCGAGCGCTTTAGCCGTACTGGCCAGGATATCTTTGTCAATTTTCTGACCTTTTTTCGCCGGCTGCACCTCATATAAAACCTCAAAACCACCTTGCAGGTCCAGGCCAAGCTTAATGTTGTTCAAAATTCCTTTTGCTGTAACTCCCATTGTACTTCCTAATAACACAACTATTAGAAGGAAGGCCAAAATTCGACTGCGTTTCACCATTATGTATTGTTCCTCCTTAAATAAAACAAAAGCACAATTTGCTTTTTCTTAGTCCAATACTGTCCAAAATCACTTCCTTCATTATGGAATATGTCAACAGCAACTGTCAATTTAGAAAAAAATAGATAAGTCTATTTTAAAAGCTCTTTCCATTCCTCTTCATCTTCAAGAGAGAATTCGGCAGTTTTATATGTTTCAATCGTTGCAAAGCTGATGAAATCACTTACCTTAATGGAGAGAATATCCTGGATGATTTCGTAAAGCTTCTTTTCTTCCGTTACCTTTCTCCACTTTTTCTTGGTCAGGTATTCCCAAAGCTCTGGTTCGCTGACTGAATCATAACCCAGCAAACGAAATTCTTCCAGCTTGCTCACCATAGCAGGTTTTACTTGAGTACGAAATTGCCCATAATCCATCTTCATTGCCCCCCGAAAGAAGTATCCATAAATTAAACTGCCGTATAAATGCTTGTCATGCTTTGTCCACCATATCGCATATAGATAATTGTATATGATATCGCCTATTTTGAGAAGGTGGGAAGAGTATGTCAAAGTTTTTAAAGGGGACTTTCATCCTATTAGTTGCCGGATTGATTACAAGAGTCCTTGGTTTCATTTATCGGATTGTCCTGGCGCGCAGCATTGGTGAAGAAGGCGTCGGCTTATATATGATGGCATATCCTACATTTATCCTTGTGGTGACGATTGTACAGCTTGGGCTGCCTGTGGCGATTTCGAAAAATATCGCTGAAGCGGAGGCAAAAGGAGATCACGCCGGAATTAAAAAAATTCTTGTTGTCTCCCTTGCCACAACGATTACACTGTCCACCATTATAACGCCTGCATTATTATTACTGGCACCAGTTTTGTCAACAACACTTTTTACCGACCCAAGAACCTATTATCCTTTGATGGCGATTGCACCGGCGGTTCCCATTATTGCTATCTCTTCTGTGTTAAGAGGATACTTCCAAGGAAGACAGAACATGCGGCCATCAGCGGTATCGCAAATTTTGGAACAGCTTGTGCGGATTACCTTAATTGCCGTTATGACCAAAGCCTTTCTCCCTTATGGAGTCGAATATGCGGCGGCGGCGGCGATGGCGGCTTCCGTTTTAGGTGAGGTAGTTTCTCTAATTTACTTAATGACAACCTTTAAATTTAAAAAACGCTTCAGGCTGCGCAAGAATTTTTTCCAGTTTGTCCATAAGGGGAAACAAACCTTTAAAGATTTGATGGAGATCGCGATTCCGACAATGGGAAGCCGAATGATTGGGTCAGTTTCATGGTTCTTTGAGCCAATTGTGGTCGTTCACAGCCTGGCAATTGCGGGTGTGATGGCGGTTGATGCGACAAAACAATACGGCGCCCTGACAGGTTATGCAATGCCGCTGTTGATGCTTCCTTCTTTTGTGACTTTCTCGCTGGCTACCTCCCTTGTGCCAGCCATCAGCGAAGCGAATTCGCAGAAAAACTATAAATTAATAGAGTACAGGCTCCAGCAGGCCTTAAGATTGACTTTTTTAACAGGCGGACTTGCGGTCATCGTGCTTTATGTGTTAGCTGATCCTCTGATGCAATTGATGTATGGTTCCACAAAGGGGGCTTATTTTATCCGGCTGATGGCGCCATTCTTTTTGTTTTATTATTATCAAGGCCCGCTTCAAGCCGTACTTCAAGCATTGAACCTAGCAAGAGCGGCAATGATTAATAGTTTAATCGGGGCGATTGTGAAAACGGCCGTCATCTTTATCCTTGCTGCCCAGCCTGCCTTCGGAATTACCGGTGCTGCGCTAGGGATTATCGTAGGCTTTGTCGCTGTTACCCTCCTTCACTTTGCGACGGTCTTAAAAAGGATTTCCTTTCCTTTTTATATCCGCGACTACTTAAAAGGATTTTTGGTAATGGGAGCATCAGGCTGGCTGGGATTCTGGCTATTTGACAACATGCTTTTATCAGAACCTTTAGCTGTGAGAGTTCTGTCCGCTTTATTCGCGATGAGTATATCATATTGTTTAATGCTTTTATTATTAGGTCTAATTAAAAAAGATGAACTGCAAAGACTCCCATGGATTAAAAAATTTTTTATAGCAAAATAAATGAAAACTCGCCGATTGGCGAGTCCGATAGGACGGTTCATGAGGCGTAGTTGAATTTATACGTTAAGAAGACACGCACATTTCTTGGCGTGTCTTTTATTCTTCGTCTAATAAATCAATAAAAAACTTTCCGTTTTCATAACTGCAAAAGGAAATTTTTTTAATATCACGGTACCCCTTTTTCTTTAATTCCTGTCGAAGCCAGAGATTTGTTTTGTTTATTTTTTTTAGATTCTCCTCATCAATCGTCCCATCCATAATTAATGGAATGGTGATATCGCCATTTTTCGGTTCGTTCTGACTTCCCTTCTGTCTTTCAATCACGGACAGACTTCCAGATGACTCTAAAATAGCAAACTCAACATCTGAAATGCTGCGAATGTCCTTCTCTCTTAATTGGGTCAATAAATCATCAAAATTATAGCGCTGCTTTCGCATTGCATCCTCGTCTACCTTCCCCCTGTTAATGATAACAGTCGGCTTTCCATCGACCATATCGCGGAACCTTTTACTTTTTAAAGAAAGAAGCGCCATTATAATTTGGATAATCATGAGCAAGAACATCGGCAAAACAGCATGAAATAATTTAACGGTTGGTCTTTCGATTGCGACAACGGCCAATTCACCAATCATGATAAAGACAACAAGATCAAGAATACTAAGTTCCCCAATTTCCCGTTTTCCCATAGAGCGAAAAATAACAAGAATAACAGCATATAAAAAAAGAGTCCTAAAAAGTATCGTTAGAAAATCTTCCACCCTATTGTCGCTCCTTTAATTGCATTCCATTATATTGTTTGCCCCTAAGGAAAAAATCATGAACGGAATAATATCCCAGATGTGCTTTTTAGGAATAAACGAAAATTTAATTCTACTTTGCCGACCTTCTGAATACGCTTGTACTAGGAAGAAAACTGTATTCCGGGCCTTCGCGAATAACATATCCAAAATAGATTAAATTTAGCCCGGCAGGAACAAAAGGGGGAGAGAGCCATCGAATCAAAGAGTTTTGGTACAGCCATACTGTACGGATTAATTTTTATTTTCGCTTTTGCAAGCATTGCCAGCCTTATTTTTTCCTTTGTGTTAAGATTCACGTCCGCCCAGGAGTCAACGCTTCAATATGTGGTAACGGCCCTATCATTTATTGGCTTGTTTGGGGGAGGGTTTCTGTCCGGCGGCAAGCGGAAAGAAAAAGGCTGGCTGATCGGCGGCGTTACTGGTCTGATTTACTCACTAATCGTCTTTTTATTTCAATACCTCGGTTATGACCGGCTGTTTTCTGCTGAGCAAGTAATCTATCATACCTGCTATACATTAATTTCAATGATGGGCGGAATTTTAGGAGTTAATCTTGCCACCAATAATTCAAGAACTGCGTAAAATACAAAAAAGGAAGCTGTTATCGAAACAGCTTCCTTTCCTGTTTTATACTTGTGCTTCCTTACCGGACTCAGTCACTTCACGAATGGCAGAGCGCTCATATGTAAGACGGCTTCCATCGCCACATTTGATGACAACTTTATTTTCATCAATCGAATCGATAAAGCCATGTAAACCGCCAATCGTGACAATCTTGTCACCCTTTTTCAATTCACTTTGCATGTTCTGAACCGCCTTTTGGCGCTTCTGCTGCGGGCGAATTAACAGGAAATAAAACAAGACAAACATTAAAATTAATGGAATAATGGATCCCAGATTTCCCATACTGTTTCCCTCCTTTCAAAAAATATCTATCAGAAATTCTTCGCGTTTGGCTGATTAAACCCGTAACGCTCAAAAAATTCTTCGCGGAAATCACCAAGCCGGTCTTCCATGATGGCTTGTCTGACCTTCTCCATTAATCTTAACAGAAAATATAGATTATGGTAAGACGTTAGACGAATTCCAAACGTTTCATTACAGCGAATTAAGTGGCGGATATACGCCCTGCTGTAATTTCGGCATGTATAGCAATCACACTCAGGGTCAAGCGGGCCAAAATCTCTTGCATATTGGGCATTTTTTACAACAAGCCGGCCAGAGCTTGTCATCAGAGTCCCGTTCCGGGCAATTCTAGTCGGCAGGACGCAGTCAAACATGTCAATCCCGCGAATAGCCCCGTCGATAAGTGAGTCTGGTGAACCAACTCCCATTAAATAGCGAGGCTTATTAGTTGGCAGCAGCGGCGTGGTAAATTCAAGCACACGATTCATAACATCCTTAGGTTCGCCGACAGACAAACCGCCAACAGCATACCCTGGGAAATCCAGCGACACGAGATCCTGGGCACTCATCTTGCGCAGCTCCTCATATTCCCCGCCTTGAACAATCCCGAATAATCCTTGATCTTCAGAGCGCTGGTGGGCATTTAAGCAGCGTTCGGCCCATCTGGAAGTCCGCTCCACCGATTTTTTCATATATTCAAATGTTGCTGGAAAAGGCGGGCATTCGTCAAAAGCCATCATGATATCCGAACCAAGGGCATTTTGAATTTCCATCGCTTTTTCCGGCGATAAAAATAATTTCTCGCCGCTAAGATGGTTGCGGAAATGAACTCCTTCTTCTTCAATTTTTCGGAATTCACTTAAACTGAACACCTGGAAGCCGCCTGAATCGGTCAAAATCGCCCGGTCCCAGTTCATAAATTTATGCAGTCCACCCGCCTCTTTAATGATTTCATGTCCGGGACGGAGCCATAGATGATAGGTATTGCTTAAAATAATGCCGGCACCCATTTCTTTAAGGTCTTCCGGTGACATTGTTTTCACGGTTGCCAGCGTTCCTACCGGCATAAAGGCCGGGGTGTCGAAAGAACCGTGCGGGGTGTGAACCCGGCCAAGGCGGGCACCCGTCTGCTTACACGTTTTGATTAATTCATAGCGAATTGCAGTCAAATTCTTTTCTCCTTCCAAAAGGCGGTGTGATTAGCGCTAAGCAAAAACTTATTTAAATGAAGAATGTATTTTTTATACCAAGCTTTGCTAAAGTGATTCATTTATGCGTCGCTCCGCCCCTTTTCCACTAAATGATAAACATCGCATCGCCAAAGCTGAAGAAGCGGTAACGTTCCCCAACGGCTGTATGATAAGCTCGCAAAATATTTTCACGGCCAGCCAAGGCACTGACCAGCATAATTAGTGTGGATTTTGGTAAATGAAAGTTTGTAATCATGCCATCGATGGCTTTAAATTCGTAACCTGGGTAAATGAAAATACTTGTCCAGCCGCTGCCTGCCTTGAAATTGCCATCGTTTGCGGAAGCAATTGTTTCCAACGTCCGTGTTGAAGTGGTTCCGACCGTAATGATCCTGCCGCCGTTCCTTCTTACCTCATTAAGAAGCTCAGCCGTTCCTTCGGTCATTATATAAAACTCAGAATGCATGTCATGCCCTTCAACATCATCCACACTTACCGGCCTAAAGGTACCGAGACCAACATGTAAGGTGATAAAGGTAACATGGACCCCTTTTGCTTTAATCTCTTCCAATAGTTCTTCCGTGAAATGGAGGCCGGCCGTCGGCGCCGCTGCCGACCCCGGTTCGCGGGCATAGACTGTCTGATAGCGATCCCTGTCTTCCAACTGCTCTTTTATGTATGGCGGAAGCGGCATTTCGCCGAGCTGGTCGAGCACCTCGTAAAAAATTCCCTCGTAGCTAAATTCCAAAATACGTCCGCCATGGTCCGAGGTTCCAGTGCAAACAGCTTTTAAAAGACCATCGCCGAACTCGATTTCGGTCCCTTCCTTCACACGTTTTGCAGGCTTTACTAAGGTCTCCCATCGGTCACCTTCGGCCTGCTTTAGGAGCAGCACTTCAATTTTGGCGCCAGTATCATTTTTGACACCAAAAAGGCGTGCAGGAAGAACCTTGGTATCATTAAGGACAAGGCAGTCTCCCTCACGCAAGTATTCAGTAATATTTTTAAACACTTCATGCTTTATGTCGCCTGTTTCTTTATTTAGGACCATTAATCGGCTATCCGTCCTGTTTTTAAGCGGTACCTGCGCAATTAATTCCTCAGGCAAATGGAAATCAAAAATATCAACTTTCATAATTTAAACATCCCTACTCTTAACGAAATCTTCCCATGATGTAAAAAATCAGGGATAACACAATACTAACCAAAATGGAGGTAACCACAGGGAAATAAAAGGTAGTATTCCCCTTTTTAAAAACAATATCCCCCGGAAGCTTACCGAGATGCAAAAACTGCATTAAAAAACCGATTAGAAAAAGGACTCCGCCTATGATCATAATTGTTTTCGATAGCCCCGTCACGGTGAAGGTACCTCCATGCCGAAATGATGATAAACTTTAGGGGTGACCATCCGGCCCCTTGGAGTTCTCTGAAGAAAACCAATTTGCAGCAAATAAGGCTCATATACATCTTCAATTGTTTCTGCCTCTTCTCCGATGGAAGCAGCAATTGTGTCCAGTCCGACAGGGCCTCCGCGAAATTTTTCAATAATCCCCTTTAAGAGTTTATGGTCAATATGGTCAAGGCCAAGCCGGTCGACCTGCAAAAGTTCCAATGCTTCCTTGGCCAGGTCAAGATTGATGGAACCGTCCCCTTTTACCTGGGCAAAATCCCGGACGCGTCTAAGAAGGCGGTTGGCAATCCTCGGGGTCCCACGAGCACGTTTGGCAATTTCTCCGGCCGATTGGTCATCAATTTCCGTATCGAACAATTCAGCCGTTCGTTTAACGATATTTTTAAGCTCATCCTCTTTATAATACTCGAGCCTGCCCAAAACTCCAAATCGGTCACGGAGCGGGGCTGAAAGCGCCCCAGCCCTTGTAGTGGCACCGACAAGGGTAAACGGCGGAAGGTCGAGGCGCACCGATCGGGCGGTCGGCCCCTTCCCGATGACGATGTCCAGGCAAAAATCCTCCATCGCCGGATATAAAACTTCTTCAATGGACCTTGGGAGCCGGTGTATTTCATCAATAAACAATACATCTCCCGGTTCAAGAGCAGTCAAAATCGCAGCCAGATCACCCGGACGTTCAATTGCCGGCCCGGACGTGGTCCTGATATTGACGCCCATTTCGTTCGCGATGATGACAGCAAGCGTCGTCTTACCGAGTCCGGGCGGTCCGTAAAGGAGGACATGATCCAAGGTTTCTCTCCGAAGCTTTGCAGCCTTGATAAAAACCTCCAGATTCCCTTTCACCTGATTTTGCCCGATGTATTGCTTTAATGTCTGCGGCCTAAGACTTTGTTCCAAGCTTATCTCCTGCTCGTTTACTTCACCGGAAATAATCCGTTCTTCCATAAACCATCACCTATTTCAAAAGCCGTTGAAGGGCCTTTTTGATATATTGGTCAGTTGTCAGCTGTTCCTTTCTTAATTCAGGGGAAATCTTTTTAACTTCTTTATCGGAGTAGCCCAAAGCTTTTAAAGCAAGTACTGCTTCCTCAAATG
This sequence comes from Neobacillus sp. PVCKKU3, assembly GCF_058323225.1. NCBI lineage: Bacteria > Bacillati > Bacillota > Bacilli > Caryophanales > Bacillaceae > Neobacillus > Neobacillus sp. PVCKKU3. The sequence continues at coordinate 80,302 of NZ_JBLVQN010000001.1, read as the reverse complement.
CCTCGCCGCCGTCCTGTGTATGTACTGGAAGTGTATCCGCATTGAAAAGATTCGGAAAATAATCCGGAACGATATCCTGTAATTTCCCTTTTAAATCAAGGATCATTTGCCGCGCAGTTTTTTTGCCGACCCCAGGGAATTTAATTAAAAAGCCTTCGTCCTCATTTTCAATCGCGTTGACCACCTGCTGGACCTCGCCTGATGCCAGGATGGCAAGAGCCCCTTTCGGCCCGATACCTGATACATTTAACAGCTTTGTAAAAAGCCTTTTTTCCTCACGAGATTCAAAACCATACAACGCCATGACATCTTCCCGTACATAGTGATACGTATAGACCGTCACTTTGGTTTCGATTTTTCGTGAATAAACGAACGGATTTGGCGTGGCAATCTGGTAGCCGATGTCATTGTTTTCGATAACGATATATTCTGGACCGACAAACTCAACGGTACCTTTTATAAATTCAAACAATCTGGTTCTCTCCCCTAGTTTCCTGCTGTGCTTACACACTGTATTCCATTCTATCATACAATTTTGGGTGAGTTGAAGAAAATCGGTCCGTTTATTTGATTCGCCAATAGAATTGCGAAATCCGCCAATAGAATGTTTAAAATCGCTAATAGAATGCTTAAATCCGCTGATAGAACGTTAAAATTAGCCAATAGAACGTTTTTCTTTTTAAAAAACAGGTAAATATTTCAAAGTTAACGAAAAAAAATCAGGCTGATCACTTAATTTCAGACTGATTTGATTCCTTTTTATTCTTTTTTTATCGAATATGGCTTAAATGTCTCCAAAACCTCGACATATCGATCTTTGTTTTTAATAGGAATTCCTTGAAGCAGTTCTTTTTGCGCCTTGCTTTCGAGCTTTTTGATGTCTATTTGAAAAAACGATTGAATAATCCGCGAGCGGTCAGGTCTTCCATTAAAAATAGTTAAGACGCCGTCATCAGTAATTCCAAAATAGCCGTTTCCCTTTAATAACGGGGAAATATCATCGACCTGCTGTTTAAATACTACAGTTGATTCATCAATACTCAAAACCTGCCATTGGTCATACTTTGCCCAAAAGTTTTCCATGGACCAGACTGTTTCCTGGAATGTTTCTTGACTGATTTCACCATCAAGGTAGACTCGTTCTAAAGTCACTGTCATTTGCAGAGGTTCGGTATTTCTTTGGTCATTGAGCTGGGCTGCTGTGACAGTGCTTGTTCCACCAAAGACTTCTCCTCCTATTAAGAGAATAGCAAACCATGACCACGACAGCATTTTTTGTTTGAACCTCATGCTAATCACCTCTTAAATGTTAAGAATTGAACATGTTTACAATTCTAGTTTAGCCTTTTTTTCCTTTTTTATCCGAACTCAAACAATACAAAAGGGCAAAGCATATTTTTGCTTTGCCCCTCAATTCTATCGGCCATTAGGCTCTGGCTGTGGAAGTTCGTTGTTATGATTGCGGTCCCGTCCTAGAGAACCTTCATCGGTGATAACGTTTATGCTTCTTCCTTCAGCATATTTCTTTACCGCCTTCTTGATTGCCCGCTTAGTTTCAGCCGCACGGTCTTGGTTGTTTAGTTTTACCGAGATAATCACCTGATCACCGAAAGAAACCGACCTTATGCTGCGAACATTATCGATATCGGCTACCCTGTCTCTAATTTGATCTGTCACCTGCTCTTGAAATCCTGGATCAGTCACTGTTCCAGACCCTATAGGTTTATTCAAGTGGCCGTGGTAATTCATATCCGCCGTACTGAAACGGTTATCTCGCTGGAAAAAATTCCGGTCAGTTTTGGCTAAAGGTGTTGTAGGATTTTTCGGATTCCCATTTTCATCTTTTGTTTGCAGCGCATTACGTCTGTTTTCATTAATCTCGTTGTCCTCGTCGCCAATTGTGTGATCCAATACTTCCGGTAAGGCACCGTCATTATCCCTTAAGTACCCATAATTATTATCGGAATGGTTTTCATTGGAATAATAACCAACCGGCCGCATCAGATTATTATTTTGGTCGGAGCTTTTGTTGTCGTTTGCACAGCCAGCTGCACCCATTAGCATTAGGGCAGAAAAAGGAATCATCCACTGTTTCTTGTTCAAGCGAAAAACCCCCTTCTAAACATCCTGAGCATATGAAGCATGCTCTTTATTAGGGTGTTAAATTTAAGGGAGTTTCATTCTCGTAGAACAGCTACATGATTATTCCAAAAGGTCCTTTAATTGCTCCACAAAGTTTTTTCTGTCAGTAAACTGGCCGACGGATAAATCAATAACCTGCTTTAATTTCGTCTCATCAGAATAAGATTTTTCCCTAATAATCCGATTCCATTCCCGAAAAATATCTGCAGGATATGCTAAAGCATATAAAAATGCGGGCTCTCTTTTGTATTTCTTCATTTGAGTATAGGTTAGCAAATTGTCGTAGGACCAATCGATAAAAGGCAGAATTCGATTTGCATATTGTAAATAATCAAAAACCGGCGGTCCAATATTAATCAAATCAAAATCAATTAAATGCAGTTTACCTGTTTTGTCCCGTAAAAAATTATGATGGGCAACATCACCATGCAATATCACATCGGCTTCGTTATGAAAAAAAGTTTGTTGCTGTTCCATTCCTGTTAAAGACCAATACGCCCACGACACCATTTCCGAGACAAAAGGCTCCTTTATAAAATGGCGAAGGAAGGGAAGATTATTTAAAAATAAATGATACCTTTCCGTCCATTTTGCCAGAATATCTCCATTCGGCAGCAATGTGCGATACCTTTTTTCAAAAGACTTAGTCGTATCATGAAATTGTTCAATTAGGTCCAATCCTTCTTGGCGGTTACTGCGGGTATGAAAAGAAAAGGCGGATTTATTTGCGGAAAGATATTCGAGACAGCCATAATGGGTTCCTTCAAAATATAACTGTTCCTTTGAGGGAGGTTCTAAAAAACGATAGGTTTTCTTGAATCCCTCTTTTCTCAGCGTTGCAGTAAAAGCCTCCTGCAATTTCAGCTTTCGATGGTTCGAATACCCTTTAAGGATATAGCTTTGTTTTTTCGTCTTGATTAAAAAAACATTCCCACGAATTGGAACAAATTTGTTTATTTCACCCTGAAACTGTGACTGAAAATAAGAGAAGAGACGATCAAAATATGCATCGTCTCCGTTTCCACTTCTTATATTAACTGCTCTCATCAGGAAAACCCGTCATGCCATAGCCTGCCGGCCCCATTCCATAAGGGTTCATAAATGGCGGCTGGGCAACATTTAATGGTGCTGTATATGGCGCACTGTAAATTGGCGGGGTCGGTGGAACAAAAGCTTGTGGTGCTGGTGCTTGAGCGGGTGCTCCGCAGCCGCAGTCAGCCAATGCTCCTGTTCCTACTGGCAGACCCTGTGCAGGATTTTGCATGAATGGTGCTGCAGCTCCTTGCACCATATCGTCTGACGATGGGAAATCCATTGCCCCCATTACCTGAGGGGCCGGCCCAGACATTTGCGGATAACCGTAGGGCAATTGTCCATATGGTGCTCCCGCTCCGTAAGGAACGCCCGGTGCCTGGCCGCCAAATGATGCTTCAGGCCCAGCATGCATGGATGTACCCATTTCCATTCCTGCCGGATAACCTCCTTGTTGAGGAACTCCCGCTGAAGTAGGGCCATATCCGACTGGCATCTGCCCATATCCTGCAGGCATTTGGCCGTATTCCATTGGCATTTGACCATACCCTCCAGGCACGTGGCCATATTCCATTGGCATTTGGCCATAACCAACTGGCGCCTGGCCATATCCTGCCGGGACTTGACCGTATCCAACCGGGGCCTGGCTGTATCCTGCCGGGACTTGACCGTATCCAACCGGAGCCTGGCTGTATCCCGCAGGCATCTGTCCAAAGGCTGCCGGGTCCATGTAAGTTGTTTGCATAGCCGGATTGAATCCTGGGTTTTGAGCGCCCATAACAGCACCTGGGTTATAGCCCGGATTTACAGCCGGCATATGCGGCATGAAGGCTGACGATTCATCATCAAAATGATATGGCATATAGCCTGGGCCTGCAGCTGCTGGATATCCGGCTGGGCCCACCGCACCCGGTACGCCTGCCATTCCAGGAACACCTGCCATACCTGGTGCCATTGGCATTCCAGCGCCACCTGCCATACCCGGATCCATCGGCATTCCAGGACCACCTACCATACCCGGGGCCATTGGCATTCCTGGACCACCTGCGTACGGTGTATACGGCCCTGCAGGGAAACCACCGTATGGCGGACAGAATCCCGGTCCAGGCATGACCGGAGTCATCGGTACACAATAATCCTGCGGCATTTCTTGTACAGGAGCAACAGGTGCTGGAATAGGAATTTCTTTCTTTGGAACTTCTTTTACTTCTGGAAGAATATTTACTGGTTTTGGCGGGAGATTCGGTTGTTCTTTAACCGTCATTTTTTGCATGTTCACTTGGTAGTAGTTATTGATGTCAATTTCAGGGACGACTTGTAGAGGCATTTTTGGAGTATATGGTACTTTTGGTACTTCTTTGATTGGCTGTTCTTTAATTGGCATTTCCTTAATCGGCACTTCTTTGACTGGCATTTCTTTAATCGGTATTGGTTTCTCCTTGGCAAATGGGTGTTCTTTCAGCGGAACCTCTTTTTTCGCTCCTAAATTGATTGCGCCTTCTTTTTTTATGGATCCGCCAGCTGTCGGAACCTTTATTTTCATACCGGGCATAATCATATCAGGGTTGCTGAGCTGTGAATTCAACTTCTTCAGCTCTTCAAAATTCACGCCGTACTTCTTGGCGATCTTCCAAAGAGTATCCCCTTTCTGTACGATATGGATCTTCACTCTGATTTCCCTCCTATGGCATAAGTCCATATAGTGTATGTGGAAATAGGCAAAATGCTAATATTCTTCACAAAAACTTATGCTATATTTTGAAGAATTATGAATAGGACCATTGCAGGGTAAAAAAAATAGATGCAATCCCTGCATCTATTTCATGAGTGGTTTAGCATTCTCTTTAAAGCTAATTTTGCGTTTTTCGCAATCTCTGAGCTCACTTTAATGATATTATTGTTATTTTCGTCCTCAATGGTATCAAGGCTCCACACAAGATGCGGAAGGTCAATCCGGTTCATCGTCAGGCATGGGCACATATGAGGGTTTAGAGAAATAATCTGCTTATCCGGATGATTCTGGATTAAGCGGTTAACAAGATTCATTTCTGTACCAATGGCCCATGAAGAGCCTGGTTCCGCCTTTTCAATCGTATTAATGATAAAGCTTGTTGACCCGGCCAAATCGGAAATTTCTACAACATCAAGGCGGCATTCCGGATGGACGATGATTTTCATGCCTGGATATTGTTCTCGTGTGTCAATCACATTTTGCACCGTAAAGTTTTCATGGACCGAGCAATGCCCCTTCCATAGGATGACTTTAATTTTTGAAAAATCACCCTGGTATTCGAGGCTGTCACTGATAGGATTCCAAATCGCCATTTCATCCAAGCCAACCCCTAGCTCGACAGCTGTGTTCCGCCCAAGATGCTGATCCGGCAGGAAGAGAATCCGCTCCTTTTGTTCAAATGCCCATTTGACCATTGTTTCAGCATTGGAAGAAGTAACGGTTGCACCTCCGTTTGCACCGACAAAGGCTTTAATGGCTGCAGTGGAATTGACATAAGTTAAGGGCAGAATGGTGTCTCCAAATAAACTTTGGAGTTTATCCCACGCTCTTTCAGTTTGGTTTAGGTCGGCCATATCGGCCATTGAGCAGCCGGCCCTCATGTCAGGCAAAAATACCTTTTGACTTTTGCTGGTTAAAATATCTGCTGTTTCCGCCATAAAATGGACTCCGCAGAAAATAATGAACTCTGCTTCTGTATTTTCAGCCGATAACTGCGCTAATTTGAGGGAATCCCCAGTTGCATCGGCAAATTGAATTACTTCATCCTTTTGATAATGGTGTCCTGGTATAAACAGACGGGAGCCGTATTTTTCTTTTACTTCCTTAACACGCGCTTCGAGCTCCTCGCGGGACATTTGCTTGTATTTTTCAGGAATCATTTTATTTGCCTGGAAGGCTGCCAAAATGCTCATCTTATTCCTCTCCTTTGCTCCATAGCACTTTTACACTAATATCTAACGCTTTATAGGAATGAGTCAAAAATCCTAGGGAAATGTAATGAACGCCTGTGTCTCCATAGGAAGCAAGATTGCTCAATTGAATCCCGCCCGAAGCTTCAGTGATAATTCCCGGCGGCACCAATTTAATCAGCTCTTTTATTTCATCAGGTGTCCGGTTGTCAAACATGATGACATCTGCACCGGCTTGGACGGCTTCTCTTACCTGCTCCTCGGTTTCAACCTCTACTTCCACCTTCACCATATGACCGGCTTGTTTTCTTACTGCCTCCACTGCACTAATGATGGAGCCCGCAAACGAAATATGGTTATCTTTAATCATCACAGCATCATACAACCCAAAGCGGTGATTATAGCCGCCTCCAGAGCGGACTGCATATTTCTCCAGCATGCGGAGCCCCGGCGTCGTTTTCCTTGTGTCGCAAATCCTTGTAAAATCGCTATTAAGAGTTGTCACGGCTTTGTTGGTAAGCGTTGCAATCCCGCTCATCCGCTGCACCAGGTTCAAAACAACCCGTTCCCCTTTTAACAAGTCGGAAATTTTCCCGGTGACGGTTGCCAGCTGCTGTCCCTTTTCGAATGGTTCCCCATCCTTTACAAGAACCCGGGTTAAAAGATCCTGATTTAATAATTCGAATCCAGTTTTAATAATTTCTTCCCCGCAAAAAATTCCTTCATCCTTGGCAAGAAAAACGATCTCGCCTTGCGTACCATCCGAAAAAATTAAATCTGTCGTGATATCCTGTTCGCCGATATCCTCGATAAAAAAGCTTTCAAGTAGTGAGCGCAGTTTTAATTTGTTCATGATTCCTCTCCACTTCTTTTTTTGTATGAATGATGGATTTCTGAAGCCAAATTTCATCATCCTCGGCTGGGTAATCGCTTCGGAAGTGCCCGCCGCGGCTTTCTGTCCTTTTTAGGGCTGATTCTGTTATCAATTTGGCTGTAATTAGCATAAAGATTTTTGTTAATTCTTGTTTTGAAAAAAAATCAATTGTTTGCAATTCATCGATTTTAAATTGCTCAAGCCACTTTTTTTGATTTGTTAAGGCAAGCTCATTGCGGACTATACCTACTTGGTCCATCATCGAATCTTTTATTTGCTGGATGGATGGCAGCTTTAGTTTTTTATGGGTGTGCCTGCTTTTGGTTGTGACTGAGATTGCTGAAATGATTTCTGTCGGCGTTTTATTAATCCATTCCGCCAGTTTTTTCCCTTGATACAGTCCTTCCAGCAAAGAGTTGCTGGCCAGCCGGTTGGCTCCGTGCAGTCCTGTACAAGCCGATTCCCCAATGGCATACAATCCTTGGATGGATGTGCGGCCAATAAGGTCCGTTTTTATTCCCCCCATTAAGAAATGGCTTCCGGGAACAACTGGAATTTTCCCTACAGTTAAGTTAATTCCATTGTTTTCACAAAGCTCGGTGATAGTAGGGAATCTTGTCTCAAAATCTCTTACATTTGTTATATCTAAAAATACTTTATGGCCATTTTTCAAATAGTCATAGATGGTTTGCGAGACAATATGTCTTGGGGCAAGGTCCTTGAAGGGATGAACTCCTTCCATAATCGGCGTGCCTTCCTCTGTTATAAGCTTTGCCCCTTCTCCTCTCACCGCCTCAGAAATAAGGCCTTTAGTTTCACCATTGACATATAAAAGCGTCGGATGAAACTGAATAAATTCCATATCGATAATGTCAGCACCGGCCCGGTAAGCCAGGGCGATCCCATCACCATTGACTGTTTGGGCATTGGAGGTATAGCGATACAATTGCCCGCAGCCGCCAGATGCAAGAATGATGTGGCTGGCAAAATGCACTTTGAGGATACCTTTTGAGTCTTTAACTTTTACCCCAATACAGCGGTTGTTTTCAGGGTTGATAACCAATTCATATGCAAAGGCGTCCTCTTCAACCGTGATATGTGCTTTAAGTGTGCTAATAAGGTGCTCCACGACGTTCTTACCCGTCGCATCACCGCCGGCATGGACAATTCGGTGTTCACTATGGGCGCCCTCCATTCCAAGCAGCAATTTCCCCTCTGAATCACGGTCAAATACCTTGGAAATTTCTTGTATTAGGTTAGGTGCTTCATAAATGATTTCTCGAACAGCTTCCGGGTCATTATGAAACGCCCCCGCCTCCAAGGTGTCCTCTACATGTTTTTCCGGATGGTCTGCTGGTCCGATGGCTGCGGCTATTCCGCCTTGGGCAAGGTAAGAGTTTGCTGTTCGTAATTTCGACTTTGTGAGAACTCTCACATTTTTATGTTCACTTAAGTGGGCAGCCAGCTGTAAAGCCGCTATCCCGCTTCCAATAATTACAACATCTGATTTTGTCATTGTTTGACCCTCCTGGATTAACAGGTGTCTTGACATATATATTTACACAGAATTACACTAAACACAAGATATTTTTCTATTAAACTTTAGGGAGAGCGGATATGAAATATTTTGATTATGCTGCCACCACCCCGTTGGATCCGGAAGCTGCAGAGATTTTTGTAAAGGCATCGACCCAGTTCTTTGGTAATTCCAGCAGCCTCCATGATATCGGGGGACAATCTGCCGCATTGCTTGAGCATTGCCGGGGAGAAATGGCCCAGCTTTTGGGCGTGGATAAACAGGGATTGTTTTTTACAAGCGGGGGTTCTGAAGGAAATTTTTTAGCTATTGAGGCATTATTATCCGCCCCAAAAAAACCTGGTAAACATATCATTGCCGGAATGGCGGAGCACTCGTCCGTCCATGGAATCTTGAAGCGGCTTGAAAAAGATGGTTATTCTATTACCTATTTACCGTTCAATTCATCCGGGATGATTGATCCTGAAAATCTATTAAATGCCATCAAGCATGATACCATTCTTGTTGCCATTCAGCATGTTAATTCTGAAATAGGCACCATCCAGCCTATTGAACAGCTTGCGAAAATATGCACTGGACACGATATCCATTTTCATACCGATATGGTCCAGTCCTTTGGAAAAATCGATATACGAAACATGACTCCTTTGGTAAGCAGCTTTTCTTTTTCCGGACATAAAATTTATGGCCCAAAAGGAATTGGAGAAGCGTATGTTAATCCAAAAATTGGATGGAGTCCGTTTTTTCCGGGGACTTCTCATGAAAAAGGATTTAGGCCCGGCACGGTGAATGTGCCAGCAATTGCCGCGATGACCACCGCAGCCCAGAAAATTACGGGCAAAATTAAGGAGAATGCGCGAAGATTTGTTGAACTCCGGCACGCATTTCTTAACGCCCTTCAACCTATCAGTGAACGAGTCCACGTCTATCAGGCTGAAGGTGATTCACAGCTGCCGAATATCATCGGCATGCGGATTACCGGCATCGAGGGCCAATGGATGATGCTCGAATGTAACCGGTTGGGCTTTGCAATATCAACCGGAAGCGCCTGTCAGATTGGCATGCAGACGCCAGCGAAGGTCACCCAGGCATTGGGGCTGACAATTGATGAATCCAAGGAATTTATCCGGATCTCATTCGGCCATCCCACAACGATGAATGAAGTCGAAGCTTTGGGCGCAGGGATATTGAAGATTGCCAATGAATTTGCGGTCTCATCTGTTATTTAATTAGTCGATATTATGTTAGAATAGGTTCACAGATATCAAATGGGAGGGTTTTTATGACGGAACAAAAGAAAATCTTAGGGGAGGAAAGGAGGACCCTGATATTAAAACTGCTAAAGGAAAGTGCTTCGCCTCTAACTGGAAGCGACCTTGCTGCCAGAACTAATGTAAGCAGGCAGGTCATCGTAGGCGATATCACTCTCCTTAAAGCGAAAAATGAACCGATAATTGCGACAAGTCAGGGGTACTTGTATTTTAGCCAGACTCCCGGCGCCCATGTTTACGAAAAAACAATTGCCTGCCGCCATAACCCAGAGGACACGGAAAAAGAGCTGTATATTTTTGTTGATCATGGCGTGACCGTAAAGGATGTTAGAATTGAGCATGCTGTTTACGGGGACTTAACAGCTTCGATTATGGTTTCGAACCGGCAGGAAGTGAAGCAGTTTATCGAAAGAATTCGCAGCAATAAGGCAGCTTTTTTATCGGAGCTGACAGATGGCATCCATCTGCATACAATTACTGCCTCTAGTGAGGAAGCAATAACTCGTACGGAAGTTGCCATGAAGGAAGCAGGATTTTTGATGGAATATTAAAAGGACTCGTCGGTGGACGGGTCCTGATTATCCCTTATAGTACTAATTCATCTCAACCATTACCGAGGGATAACTCCCCAACAGCTTCACGCCGCAGCCCAATGCTTCCAACTCAGCCATGGCCCCTGGAATTAACACTTCATCAAGCTTCATTTCTAAATCAATAATGAAAAAGTAATTGCCGATACCGGTTTTCATTGGTCTAGACTCTATTTTCGAGAGGTTAATTCGTCTCCACGCAAATGCAGACAGCACCTGATGCAGCGCACCTGCCTGGTCTGATGGAAGAGTAACCATTAAGGTCGTTTTATGGTGAGCTGACCCGCTTAATCCCTTTAATTCGGTTTGTTCTTTTGCCAAAACAACAAATCGAGTATGGTTATAATCAAAATCATGGATATTTCTGCGGACAATTGAAAGGCCGTATTCCTCCGCCGCGAGCTCATTAGCGATGGCCGCAATATTAGCCTCAGGTGCTTCCATCACCATTTTTGCAGCCGCCGCTGTGGATGACACACTTTCAAACGGAACACCTTTTAATTGCGTATGTAAAAATTTATGGCACTGGGCAATCGCATGCGAATGGCTGTAGACTTTTGAAACCTGCTGCCAGTCCGAAGCATTTGAAGGATGAACCATTAAATGCTGCTTAATCGGAAGCGTAATTTCGCCAATAATCGGAAGATCGACTTCCTGGGTTAAATAATCAAGGGTAATATTGACGGATCCTTCGAGGGCATTCTCAAGCGGAACAACAGCGAAATCCACTTCCTGGTCAACAACAGCATCCATGCATCCCGGAATCGTCTGAAACGGTATATGTTCAAATCCCGAAAAAACTCTTCTAACGGCTATCTCTGTGAATGTCGCCTTTGGTCCTAAGTATCCTACCTTCACTTTTCTCTACTCCCTTTCTAAAAAAAGCTAGGAGCCGGGACAGTGAACTTTTGTTCACTATGCACCCGTTCCCAGCACTTCAACCTTTTCTACAAATTCAAGCTTTCTCAGTTCGGCCAGCAAAGAATCTATATCATGTAACATACCGGCAGTGTTTAATGAAAGTGTAACATTAGCTCGCCCCATAAGCGGGATCGTTTGGTGAATCGTTAGAACATTGCAGCCTGAACCCGCAACAACACTTAACAGTTTTGACAGGGTTCCGGAACGGTCCTCTAAATGGAAAAATAACGAAATGATTCGGTCCTTTGAAACCGAAGAAAAAGGAAAGACAGTATCTCTATATTTATAAAAAGCACTTCTGCTTAAATCCACCTTTTGAACTGCATCCCAAATGGATTCTGCCTTCCCTCTTTCCAGCATGTCCTTCGCTTCGATGGTTTTCTTCATCGCATCCGACAGAACATCCTCACGGACCAAATAAAATTTTTTATCAAAGTTAGCCATGCTCAACTCTCCCTCTTAGGGACCTCTACTTATTCTAAAAACTCAAATTCAAATTCCAGCAGCCTCACAATATCCCCATCTTTTGCTCCTCTTTTTCTTAAGGCATCGTCAACCCCAAGGCCGCGGAGCTGGCGTGAAAAACGGCGCACAGATTCATCCCTTGAAAAATTAGTCATCTTAAACAGTCTTTCAATTTTATCACCAGAAAGGACAAATGCTCCATCCGGATCTCTTGTAATGTTAAACGCATCAGCATCCGCTTCGTGTTTATAGACAACGCGGTGAACGCCTGTTTCCTCTTCTTCTTCATGCTGAAGCGGGAATTCCGGTGTTTCCTCAATCTTATCAGCAACTGCAAACAACAGCTCACGAAGACCTTTTCGTGATATCGCAGAAATTGGAAAAATCGGATAATCCTCCTGCAGCTTCTCTTTAAATATTTGCAAATTCTCTTCCGCATCAGGCATATCCATTTTGTTCGCGACAATAATCTGCGGCCGCTCGGTCAAACGGAGATTGTATTCTTGCAGTTCCCTGTTAATCGTTAGATAATCCTCATATGGGTCTCTTCCCTCAGACGCCGCCATATCAATAACATGGACGATGACCCTTGTCCGTTCAATATGTCGTAAAAATTGGTGCCCCAAGCCAACTCCGGCATGTGCGCCTTCAATAAGCCCAGGAAGGTCGGCCATGACAAAGCTGCGGCCATCTTCGGTTTCAACCATTCCAAGATTAGGAACGATGGTCGTAAAATGATATTCCGCAATTTTCGGCTTGGCTGAAGAAACAACTGATAATAATGTTGATTTTCCGACGCTCGGAAATCCAACAAGACCCACATCGGCAAGAAGCTTCAATTCTAGAATGACGTCGCGCTCTTGGCCCGGTTCGCCGTTTTCAGCAATCTCAGGAGCTGGGTTTGCCGGTGTCGCAAATCTGGTATTCCCACGTCCTCCGCGGCCGCCTTTGGCAATAACCGCGCGCTGACCATGCTCAACTAAATCGGCAATGACCTCATTTGTAGCCGCATCCATAACAACCGTTCCAGGCGGCACTTTAACAATCATATCCTTGGCGCCTCTTCCATGCTGCCCCTTGGACATGCCGTGCTCACCCCGCGGTGCCTTAAAATGACGCTGATAACGGAAATCCATCAGCGTACGCAAGCCTTCTTCCACTTCAAAAACTACATTTGCACCTTTACCGCCGTCGCCCCCAGCTGGACCGCCATTAGGTACATATTTCTCACGGCGAAACGCAACCATTCCGTTACCGCCATCGCCGCCTTTTACATAAATTTTTACTTGATCGACAAACATGTTGATCCTCCCGTCGTTCTTTGAAATAACTGATGAATGCGACGAGATCGCGGGCGTATGCACACAGAATTAAACAGCAGGCATAAACACCTCTAACGCGAATTCGCTTTCGGTAAATTCCTTAATGGTCACCTCTTGTGAACCAGCCAGGAATTGTTCAATCAGTTCCTTGTTATTTATTATCCCGCGAAAATCAAAAAAGAAACGAATTCCATCTGACTGCGGTTCAATTGTTATGGATAAATGGTTTTCTTGAAATGCTTCAATCGTCTGATTTAAACGGGCAAAAAGAGATTTTGTCCATTCAGTTAATTTGAAGTCATTAATCTTTATGTACTCAGAATCCTCAAAAACCTCATATTCTAACTGAAAGGCATGACTTTCCCAATTAGCTGTAAATAATAATGAGGCAAATTGTGGAAGTCCCAGATTAGACAGTTTTGTCTCATGCTGTGCCTCCACTACAATTTCCGTAATGACCTCTTTAACCCGGTCAATTCGATTTAAGTCGAGGTTACCTTTGATGAGCTGCAGCTTATTTAACCAATCATGTCGTGAATGCCGCAGCACTTCGATAATATCCCATTCTTTCTCCATGCGTACTCTCCCAATCCTTTATCGGAAACTATTTTCTGTTAGTATATCAAAAAAACAACCATGAGTAAGCAATTTTTATGTTGAATGATACGATTTGGAGAGGCAAAAGTGCAATGATGATGAATAAACAGGTGAGGGTGTTAAGGTAAAAAGAAAACTCTAACCGTTATGGTTAGAGTTTTCTAGTAACTTTAAGCTTCTTGAGCTACTGGATATACGCTCACTTTTTTGCGGTCACGACCAAAGCGCTCAAATTTTACAACGCCGTCGATTTTCGCAAATAGAGTGTCGTCTCCACCGCGGCCAACGTTTTCACCTGGGTAAATCTTAGTACCGCGTTGACGGTACAGGATAGAACCGCCAGTTACAAATTGACCGTCCGCACGCTTAGCACCAAGGCGCTTTGCGATAGAGTCACGTCCGTTCTTTGTTGAACCTACTCCCTTTTTAGAAGCGAAAAACTGAAGATCTAATCTTAACATTTGTTCCACCTCCTACTGTTTGAAGGTTAATTTTATGTGCTTTCCGTACTCCTTTTCAATCCCTTCAAGTGAGACAATCATCGCCTCAAGCAACAACTGAACTTTCTCTTGTGTTTCGTTTGAAATATTCTCTGGAAACGTACATTGTAGAAAGCCGCCATTCCCTTGTTTAACCTGTGCTTTGACTCCCGTAAGAGCCTCGATGGCATTCACTGTTCCAAATGAAACAGCCGATGCACCAGCACAAACAATATCTCGGCCACGTTTTGCAAAGTCAGCATGTCCGCTCATCGTAAAGGAATGAACGAGTCCGGATTCAGTACGATTAATCGTAATGTGAATCATCTATTACTCAACACCTTACGCGTTGATTTTTTCGATGACTACTTTAGTATAAGGTTGACGATGACCTTGCTTCTTACGGTTGTTTTTCTTCGCCTTGTACTTGAAAACAATGATTTTCTTTTGACGGCCTTGTTTTTCAACTTTAGCTGTAACAGTAGCGCCTGCAACAACAGGGCTTCCTACTTTTACATTTTCACCGCCAACAAAAAGAACCTTGTCAAAAGTAACTGTTTCGCCAGCTTCTGCATTTAGTTTTTCAATGTAGATAGCTTGACCTTCTTCAACTTTCACTTGCTTTCCGCCAGTTTCGATAATTGCGTACATGAACTGCACCTCCTTATAAACTCAGACTCGCCAAAAACAGGCGCTTATGCTAAAGCGTAAGACTTACTACCTGTCATGTGCGGTTGTAGCACGGGTGCGCTACAAACATAACATTAAAATCATACATAATTTAGACGAAAGTGTCAACAGCTTTTTGGGATATCTCATCCACTGACCCGAATTGCTTCAATAAATAATAATGTGCTGGTGCTATGGTAGTTGTAAAAAACACTTTAAAATGAAGCATTTCTTCCAAGATTTCTAAATGGGGAAGAATTTGCTCTTTAACCTCTTTTGTCGTTTCTACCAGGACTGCTTCAAATTCAGAATAGCGATGCTCCAATAGCTCCCTTTCTAGTCTGAACGCAATCGTCTCTGCACTTAAGATTTTTCCTGTCCCCTCACATACCGGACATTTTTCCTGCAACGCTTCCGACAAGGTAACCTTCGTTTTTTTTCTAGTCAGCTGCAGAATCCCTAGCGGCGTAAAGCCAATCACTTTCGTTCTTTTTTCATCCTTTGACAGCTCTTTTTCAAAAAGATTTAGAATCGATTGCTTGTCTGAATCACGATTCATGTCAATAAAATCAATAAGCACAATCCCGCCAATATCACGAAGACGCAGCTGTCTGACGATTTCTTTCGCTGCCAGCTGATTGGTTTTAAGTACGGTATCCTGGTAATCTTGCTTGCCGGAAAATTTCCCGGTATTTACGTCGATAATGGTGAGGGCCTCTGTTTCATCAAAGATGAGATAGGCACCATGATCAAGCCAGACAACCCGCTTTAGAGCTTTATCAATTTCATGCTCAATTTGGTGGGCGGAAAAGATATTTTCTTTTCCATTATAATAGGTACAGGCATGCTTTTCTCCGAGTAGTTTTTTTAGTTCTAGGTCATCTACGATGATTTCACCTGATGACATTTTTTCAGCTTGATGTTGAATCATTTCCAAGAAGGTATCTTTTTGAAAAATTAGTCCCGGCTTTTTTAAGGTAGCGGCTTTTTTGGTAAATTCCTGGTATTGTTCACGCAGGCTGCTTAATTCTTCGCGGAGCTCATCTTCGGTTGCGGTAATGCTTGATGTCCGAAAAATCAGGCCCTCTTCTTCGGTTTTCATGTGGTTACCTTTTTGTCGAAGCCGTGCTTTTAGTTTTTCGTCCGCAATTTTTTTGGATACTGCAACATATCGCCCTTTTGGCATATAAATCAGGTTTGTGCCTTGTATTTCGATAATACCTTTCACTTTCGGACCCTTGGTGCCTGTTGCATCCTTGTCAACCTGTACAAGCAGCTTTTCCCCTTGATGGACGTAGGACGAGACATTTCCTTGTTTTTCTGATGCTAACACATATGCCTGAAGCTGATCACGATGTAAATAAGCATTTTTCTCTTCCCCGATATCGATAAAAACAGCATTCATCCCGGGTAAAACCTTTGTCACGGTCCCATAATAAATATTACCAACCAGCGATCGATGTTGTGGCCGGTCAAAAATAATCTTTTCTATACGATTTCCGCGGAGATAAGCGAAGCGCTTTTCCCGCCCTATGTAATTTATAATTAATGTTTCCAAACCTTGTTTCCTCACCTTTTTATAATAGCTTATTGGGTTAACCATTATTTTACCCAAAGTTACATGAAAAAGCGCTCGTACCCAGACGAGCGCTCTCTGCTTTCTTATCTATTATACCTTACTAATACAAAAAGAGAAGGTCGCTTATTTTGTCGTTTAAACGTTTTTCTGTGAAATAGGCATGCAGTAATTCGTTTTCATCGAGAGTGCCTTTTTCCCTGCCGTCGACCTCGACTATTATAGGATGCTTGCAACCGCGCTGGAATTTTTCCAAGACGTTAATCAGAAGATCCTGCTCGTCTGCCTGAATAGGTTTCAAGGAGTCTAGACTTGATGATTTTTTCCCGTAATAACGTTCAAGTAAAAAGCGCATGAAAATAAAGCGCCGCTGCTTCCATTCGTAATAAAGCGAGAAGAATAAGAAGCCGATTACTACCCAAACATTGATGTGGGCTGGTGCTGTAGCTAATATTACAAATGAAAAAATGCATAAACTGACGAAGGAAATCATCAGCGTGGTGCGATGGGCGCTTGCAAAAGAATTTTTCAATGATAACAGTAAAAATACCAGTTTCCCGCCATCGAGCGGCCAAACTGGAAAAAGGTTAAAAATTAAAATCATCAGATTATATTCAATAAATAATGGAAATAAATCCTCGGGAAACAGATTGAAATGAAGGAGAGCAAATGCCGCTCCCATCATCCATACATGCTGGAGCGGACCTGCCAAGACAACAATGGCCTCTTCCTTTAACGGACGATTCCCGTGCTCATCCATCTCCGCGACCCCGCCAAATGGCAGGAGGGTGATTCTTTTGATTCTCCAGGAAAAAAAAGAAGCCGCCGCCGCATGCCCCATTTCATGAACAAAAATGATGCCCAGGAGTAAACTGACTTCCATAAAATGGGCCGTGGCAATTGAGAGTGCAACGATTAACCATAACAGCGGGTGGATATGAACATGCCGGAGTAACTCAATCGCTTTATTCAAGACGAATCACCTGAATCGGGTCGATGAACTCATCGCCTTTTTTAACAGCAAAATAATACTGGCCTTTTGCTTTGTCTTCTCCCGCTGAATCAGAAACTGTCCCCACCACTGCTCTCTTATCGATATATTCATAGAGCTTGACCTTGATATCTTTTAAATTCCCATACCATGTTTCTGTTCCATCGGAATGCTGGATCACGACGGTTTTCCCGATCCCTTCCTTTTCTCCAGCATCCATGACAAACCCGTCACTGATCGCTTGGACTGCCGCTCCTTTGCCAGTCTCAATCATAATTCCCTGGCCGTTCTTCTCAAAGTTCTCAAGAATTTTTCCTGTTACCGGAACAGCCCCTTTTTGGACCTGCTCTTTCGCATCTGATTTGTCTTTTTCAGAAAAAGGCAACAAAGCAAGCGGCTTGCCAAACTTATCTTCATACCACTTGGAAACAACGGCAAACTTGAAATCTTGATCCATTGTTTTTAGGACGACGTCCCTCGCCGGCTGAAAAGTGGCCGTTTGATTGCGGAACATAATCGCCACTACTAAGAACAAGAGGATCGATGCTAGAATTTTAAAAAAGAATACTTCCTTTTTAAATAAGGGGTGTCCATCATCACCATCACCGCCTGCAGACGGGGGGATATAATTAAATTCATATTTTTCCTCATCCCCTGGCCATAACAAATTCCGATCTGGCGCATTTGCCTTGCTGCCGCCCATTTCTTTTTTTCTCTTTGCGATTCGCCGCCGTATTTCATCCGGAGTAGACCGCGCCATACCCATCAACCCTTTTCACACAGTTTGTACAAGTTTATGAAGGGGGTGGACAAAGTATGACTGGATTAAATTCATATATTGAGATAGTTTTATATATGTATTAAAAAAGGACCTTTCCAGCTTTAAAGGTCCTTTTGTATCACATTTGGTTATTTTACTTCTGAAATTCTCTCCCTTTAGGAGTTAAACTTCCCTTTAATTGCAATATGTCTAAGTAATTAGCATTTCTTTCCCCAAACTTCAGGTTTTCTTTACCAGTTACATCACCAATTAGCCCACCCTTATAAAGGAGCTCTTTGCCTTTATTATTTATTTTAATCCCCTTTTCAGAATAAAGCACAGCATTAAATTTATTACTGCAATCTTGACCAACGTTTATAGTTATTTCACCTTTTGCAAATATACGGCTTTGAAAGCTATCAGGCTCAGAACTCAAACAAGAATTTGTAATTGTGACATCACCATCAACATAAATTGCTTCGTTACCTTTTTTGGGACCCATTATTAAATCGATATCTTTAATTAAGAGATTTCCTATTACAACTATGTCACCTAGTATCTTTAAATTCCCAACCCCTCCTGGTGAATCGCCTATGACTAATGATTTATTAACATATAGACCATCTTCAAATGAAAATGTTCGAGGTGAGCTGTTATCTATATAACCATAATTTGACTCGTTATACCTATCTTGCTGTATAATTGCGTTTCCCATAACCGCCAGCTTTTTAAAATTTATATCCTGGTACTTAACATTTTTAAATACTAATGCATCAAAAACATTGTAACTGCCGTCAATTAGGACATTGGTCGGCTGATCATCTTTATATGTTAACAAATCAGCAGTTACCAAAGGATATTCATTATTTTTTAAAACTTTCGCTCCCAAAAGGGTATTCTTCCTCGTTGCAAGAATAGGGTATTTTTCCATCATTTGAAATCTATTACCGACTCCAAGATTAATCCCCAGAGAATTAAGCAAATTAAGCTTTAAAAGTTCGTCATCAGGCACACGATAGTTATGATTCTCATCCTTTGTTCTGTCAAATTGAAATAAACTTAAAGAGACAGCCGAAAGTAAATTTAGTCCGATTGCACTATTGTCACTAAAATCTATCGCTCTTCCTACAAAGTTAGCAACTCTAAATTTAGGAGTATCAAAATCTATAGAGATATTCGGTTTATAATACCCTATTAACTTCTTTACCTTGCTTCCGGAGGTTCCAGTACTTGTCACCTTTATTACTTTTTCACCGTTACTAGTAATGAGTTCTGCTTTGATTTTTGTTTCATTCGGGTTACTTGAATCCCCCACTGGTATTTCATTTGGATACTGTGACAATATAAATTCTTCCGCTGCGAAGGCGCCAAGGTCATCAATTTGAACGATATTAGGTTCGGTTTGTTTTTTGACTCGTTCTTTAAGTTGAGCTTTTATATCTGGTATGGACACCTGAAAATCTTTTTCAAAATAAGTGAGTCCATTCTCTGCCAAATACCTTGCCTGAACGTCCGACTCTGTCGCCACTACCCGCTTATTTTCATTAATCACATTCCCCATTAACGCGATTCCAAGAACTGAAAATATTAAAACAACCATTAATACGGTAACTAGCGATGAGCCCTTCTCATTCAGCATCATTTCAGACAACCCTCCTCAATCTATTACTTCTTCGAAAGATACAGAATTATTTAATTCTAATTTCTTTTTAGTTGTATCATCCATAATAACCATCTTAATCGAAACTGTATGATTGACCGTATCTAAGGTCATTTTGGATTCGCTGCAGACAATTTTTAGGCTGTCCGAGTTGATTGCTACATCCTCCATTAAGGCTTTATCTCCAGATAAACCGATTTTTGTTTTTTTCTCCTCATAATCAGTAAGTTCTATTTGTGGACCGCAGCCTGTATCTGTCCCGCTAATCTCGGTAACCTTTTTAGCAACAAAAATTTTATTTACGTACGTTGACATTATGTAGTTCGCTTCATCATGCAAGGAAATTTGCTTGTTGACACTTTTAAAGCTGCTCATTCCTCCTATTAAATTACTAATGATCATGGATGAAACAATTCCCACTATAGCCAGTCCCAACAGCAATTCCACAAGAGTTAAGCCCTTTTGAGAAAAGAGTAATTTTAGTTTCATAATTCTAAAACTCCCTTTACAAAAGAAATTTTCTTTCCATTTTCGTTGTTAATGTTAACTATGACAGTATGTAATTTATTCTCCCTAACTGGCCCTACTTCTACTTGAATGGAGTATTTTTTTTGATCTTCGGTTTTGTTGTATTTTTGTAGACAGGCATTTTTTTGAGCCGCATCGCTTTGGGTACAGGTTAAAATAGCATTATAAGTCTTTGGATAGGTAACGCCAGCAATCTGGGTTTTATCGGTTATTTCCGGGTAAGTGCCGTCTTTAATTTGCTCTAAAACATTTTGAGCAATATTTACAGCCACTAGTTTTTCTTTATTGGTTATCGTCGTTTTTTGGGAAAAGACAAAGAATTGGAAGAAACTTGTTAAGAGCATACCTAAGATGACAATGGAGACTAGGACTTCTATTAAAGTGAAACCATCGTTTTTCTTCATAGTACCACCTTCATTCTAGAACTATAGTAACAAGCGAAATAATTCTAAAATACTATATTAAAGGAAAAATATAGGACTTTTTTATAATATACCACTTATTTACCAAAAATGTGATATTATTTTACAAAAAATTCACAATTGAGCAGAAGTTTAGGGGAATTTGTGTATGCATAATAATAAATATCGTTTATAATAATTGGCTTTTCTATATAGAAAAAGCCTGTCCACAGTTGTTGTGAACAGGCTTTGATTTTTATCGAACTCCAAAGAATTTCTTCAGTTTTGAAAATACACCTTTATTTTGATCTTCGAGTGATTGAAGCGGGATAGACTCTCCAAGAATTCTTCTGGCGATATTTCGGTAGGCAATCGATGCCTTGCTGTTTGGGTTTAGTGCAATCGGCTCACCATGATTGGATGCTTTGATGACCTCTTCATCGTCAGCGACAATGCCAATCAGTTCGATTGATAAATGTTGGGTAATTTCATCAATATCAAGCATATCACCGGTCTTCATCATATGGTTGCGAATCCGGTTGACGATTAGCCTAGGCGGCTCCATGTCTTTTTCTTTTTCTAAAAGGCCGATGATCCTGTCAGCATCGCGGACAGCAGAAACCTCCGGCGTTGTCACCACAATGGCTTTATCCGCACCGGCCACGGCATTCTTATAGCCCTGCTCGATTCCGGCAGGACAATCGATAATTATGTAGTCATAATCCTGCTTTAACTCTGTAATTAACTCTTGCATCTGCTCGGGTGTAACAGCTGACTTATCGACAGTCTGTGCTGCCGGAAGCAAATACAAAAGGCCGTCAAATCGCTTATCCTTAACGAGTGCCTGATGGGTTTTGCATCTTTTTTCAACCACATCGACTAAATCATAGATAATTCTATTTTCTAACCCCATTACGACATCTAAGTTTCGAAGGCCGATGTCCGTATCTATTAAGCATACTTTCTTTCCCTGAAGAGCCAGCGAAGTGCCGATATTGGCAGAGGTTGTTGTTTTGCCGACGCCGCCCTTACCTGATGTAATTACGATTGCTTCTCCCACTTTAATGTCCCCCTTCTAATCTCGTTAAATTAGGCCTTAAATGATTTAAAGCTTGTAATCTATCGATAATAATATAATGGTTCTCATTTATGTAAGCACATTCCATTTCTCTGTGCTCATTAGCAGGATTCGAATCTGGGGATCTATTTATATATTCGCCGATTCTTAGCTGCGATGGCTTCATGCTCGAAGCGGCAATAACTGCCTGTTCATTGCCAAAACACCCTGCATGAGCAATTCCTTTGAGGACACCCATTATAAAAATATTCCCGCCTGCAATCACCGTTCCGCCTGGATTCACATCTCCAATTAATAGTAAATCCCCTGAAACTCTTAATACCTGCCCAGAACGGACGATTCTTGAAACCGTTACGACCTCGTTTTCTTCCTTTAGTCGATTGGCTTCTTCCTTCGTAATCACATTCGATTCAATATCATCCACCATTAAGTTTTTCTTTTGGCGGATTAATTCTTTTAGTTCTTCCTTTTGATCGTCCGTTAAATAGCGATTGCCAATATCCACTTTCACAGAAATTAAGTGGCGTTCCTCCTGCGTTCTGGAGTTGGCGGAGAGCTTTTGGTCCAGTTCTTGCTTTAATTCCTCATAGGAACAGGTATCATCAAGATGAAGAACAAGCCCGTCCTTTGTTCCTTTTATTGTAACATTTTGCCGATTTTTCATGGAGAATTTTCACCTCAAAATACAAAAACAATTTCGGATTTAAGCTATTATTTCCCAAATCCAAATCATAAACATCCATCTTTAAAGAGTTCGACACGAACTGTCCATTCTCCTTTTTTAAAAAAAACATTCCCCAAACTTTGTCATCAGGAACATTCTGTGAATGAGGAAGCGGCCATACCAAGACTTTTCCCTGATTCATAAATCCTCCCGCATTGCCTCGGCATGTTTTTCAAAGCGGCGTTTTAAAGGATAGGCTGCTAACACGAGAAAAACTCCATTTAATATAAGAGTGGGATAGAAACGCAAATTGACAAAGCTCATAAAATCAAGATTTGTCACATGGATTAAATAATTAATTTCATACACGCCCACTTCTAACAGCGCAACTCCCAAAAGGGAAACGAAGAAAGCGACAACGATATTGGACTGAATCACCTGCATAACCTTTGCTGCTAGGTAGCAGATAAATGGAAACAAGAAAAAATAAATGCCGATAATTTCTACATATACGATATCAAATAGAAGTCCAAAGATGGCCGCATAAATAATCCCCTGATTTTTCCCAACATAAATCGTCAAAAAAAGCAGAGTGGCAAACAGGAACCGCGGAACTAGTATACGGTTTCCAAAGGAATCAGCGGGCAAAAATTGAACAAACAGACTTTCAAAAATAAAAAGGAGCAAAAACAAAAGAGGGAGAAAGAATTTTCTCACAAGTCTTCCTCCTTCCCGGATTTCATCGCACTTTCCTCAGGGCTCGTCATTAACCTTTTAATGACCATGACATTTTCAATATCGTAAAAGTCCGCTCCCGGCTTCACTAGTGCGGTTTGATTTAAGCCATATTGGTCCGGTTTCACCTCTTCTACTTTTCCAATCATCAACCCCTTAGGAAAGACACCGCCCATTCCTGAGGTGATGACCGTCTGCCCTTTTTCCACCTTAGCTCCTGATGGAATAGCTTTAACGAGAAGCATTTTTTGTTTATCATCAAAGCCCTGAACGAATCCGTAAACCTCGGTTTCCCCCTGAATCACAGCGGAGATTCGGTTTTTCGGGTCCATTGCACTCAATAGCTGCACTGTTGAGCTAAATTGGGTGACGTTTTTCACCTTTCCGATCAATCCTGTTGCTGTTATAACAGCCATATTTTTTTTAATTCCATCTAATTTGCCTTTATTGATAATAATCATTTCATGCCAACGATCAGGATTTCTGCCAATAACTGTTGCCGGCATTGGTTCCAAATCTCTCAGGGTCTTTTTTTCATCGAGAACGTCACGTAATTCTTTGTTGTCTTTTTTCAGTTCTTGAACTTCTGCTTCAAGGCTGGCAATTTTCTCAACCCGTGATTTTAATTCCTTATTCTCATCATATGTATCTTGCAAATCCTGAAGATTCTCAAAAAAGCCTGCAACATACTGGGCAGGCCTTGAAACCAGGGATTGAACCCAGCCGGTTGAGTCCTTGACGAACTGCTCCGGCCAGGTAAGCTTACTCCTCTCCCTTAAAGAAAACCCAATCAATGCCACGAGAACAATGATGCTGACGAGCAAAATGATCAAACGCTTATTCAAAAAGAACTGTGGCATGATATTACACCTCTAATTTTCATTGTCCAGCTCCAGCGCCTAGGGGCTCGGGGTCATAAGCCAATTCGTCAAGAAGGCTAAAAAACAGCCTTCTCGCCGACTCGTCTTATGCCTGTCGCCCCTGATCAAGGCGCTTCCGCTTTTCTATCTATCTTGAATCTTTAGCTTTGTTTTTAAATAAATGGATATGGTCTAAAGCTTTTCCTGTACCGATTGCCACACAGTCGAGCGGGTTTTCTGCAATCAGGACAGGCATTTTTGTTTCCTCGCTAATGACACGGTCAATATTGCGCAGCAGCGCCCCGCCGCCCGTGAGGACAATGCCTCGATCCATAATATCGGCAGCCAATTCCGGTGGTGTTTTTTCAAGCGTATTCTTCACTGCTTCAACAATGGCATAAACCGTATCACTTAAAGCGGAGGCAATTTCCTTGGCGGAAATTTCAATTGTTTTTGGCAGACCAGTCAGAAGGTCACGGCCGCGAATCTCCATGTTATCGATACCTTCAGGCGTGCCTGCAGAACCGATTTCCATTTTGATCGTTTCCGCAGTACGGTCACCAATCATCAAATTATATGTTTTTCTAATATAGGAAATAATCGCCTCATCCATCTCATCACCAGCAACACGGATTGATTGGCAAGTAACAATTCCCCCTAAAGAAATAATCGCTACTTCCGTTGTACCACCGCCGATGTCTACAACCATGCTTCCCGTCGGTTCCCAGACTGGAAGGTTGGCACCAATAGCGGCAGCAAACGGCTCTTCAATTGTGTAGGCATCCTTTGCTCCCGCTTGTCTAGTTGCATCAATAACTGCTCTCTCTTCAACCGCTGTAATCCCTGATGGTACACAGACCATCACATACGGCTTACCGGCGAAAAAGCCTTTATTCTTTTGGGCCTCGCGGAATAAATGCTTCATCATAACAGCTGTTGTTTCAAAATCAGCGATGACGCCATCCTTCATCGGACGAACAGCAACCACATTTCCCGGAGTCCGACCAATCATGTTTTTTGCGTCATTTCCGACCGCAACAATGTGTTTTGAATCCGTATGCATCGCCACCACAGATGGCTCCCTTGTGACAATCCCTTTCCCCTTTACATACACAAGGGTGTTGGCAGTTCCTAAATCTATCCCAAGATCCTTTGTTCCAATTCCAAACATAACGTTGTATCTCCCTTTCTGATACTAAATGCTCTGTCCTAAGGCAGGTGTTTATCGTAAAGTTTTCCAATAATTGTAACGTAATTGAATAGGCAGTCCTAAAAAATCATAACCAATATTATATCCTAACGTCAAATAAAATCATAGCATTACAAATATCCTTTTTCCTTCAAGCTGACAAACTTATTTTCACCGATGATGATGTGATCCAGAAGATCAATTCCAATGATCTTGCCGCATTCTACCAGTCGCTTAGTCACCTCAATGTCCTCCCGGCTTGGCGCGGGGTCACCGGATGGGTGATTGTGAAGAGCAATGATGGATGCAGCAGACCGCTTTAGCGCCTCCCGATATACTTCACGCGGGTGAACGATGGAAGCGTTTAAGCTGCCAATAAATACCGTTTGTTTATGCATGACCTGATTCTTGGTATTTAAATACAAGCAGACAAAATGCTCCTGTGACAGAAAGCGCATATCGTTCATTACATACTTGGCTCCGTCTTCCGGCGAGCGGATTACATAGCGGTCATTATATTCCAAATTGGCAATTCTCCTGCCAATTTCGACTGCCGCCAGAAGCTGTATCGCTTTCGCGGAGCCAATCCCTTTTATTTCGGTAATTTCCTCCAAAGTGGCCGCTTTTAACAGCCTTAAACCCTCAAAATGAGTTAAGAGGCGATTCGATAATTGCAGCACTGATTCATCCTTCGTTCCGGTCCGAAGCAATATTGCAACTAACTCGTGATTGGATAAACTTTGCGGGCCATGCTGGATAAACCGTTCTCTTGGCCGTTCATCTTGTGGGAAATCACGAATCATTAATGTGTTGGTTGACATAACTTTTCCCTCCCTAAGTGTCGGGAGTTATTGTCAGAAAAAATTAGTACGGTAAATGATAACCTAACCGTTTCAATTCCCTTCTGGTTCTTGCAACCGGCAGGCCGACAACCGCAAAATAGTCCCCATGGATTTTTTTGACAAGCATGCTTCCAAGCTGCTGAATGCCATATGCCCCTGCTTTATCAAGCGGTTCACCGCTTTTTACATATGACCGTATTTCATCATCCGTTAACTCCCAAAACCAAACTTCTGTTTTTTCATAAAACTTAGTCGATCTAGTTGGAGATAGTATTGAAACACCTGTAAATACATCATGCTGACTGCCTGAAAGGGTCTTTAACATTTGTACGGCTTCCGCCTCATCAGCTGGCTTTCCCAAGATTTGATTGTTCGCAACCACAATCGTGTCGGAACCAATCACAAAGGCATCCCTGTTTTCTTTAAAAACAGCCTGTGCCTTGCGTTCGGCCAATTCCATTACGACTTCTTCCGGAGAAAGCTTGGGGTCAAAGCTTTCATCCACATCACTGCTTGAAATTGTGAATGTTAAATGGAGATTTTCTAGAAGTTCTTTTCGCCGTGGAGAAGAAGAGGCTAAAATGAGGTTCTGCATTTTATCACCTTACCTTTTTTTGCAACGCATTAGGGAGATACAAGTTAATCGTATCAAAAAAGAGCGGTGCAAACAATTTTTATATTATTAAATTTTGAAGAAATTTGTCAGATTATACAACTTTTATCAATATTTGCCGAATGGTGTGCTATAAAAAGCCCGCCGTCGATTCGGCAGGCTTTATTTTGCAATAATTTCCCGGAAAATATCGAGCGGTAGTTTAGTTTGTCAAAAGATGCTACAACGAATTATAAATGGACAGGAAGTTTAGTAAATGCTGCTCAGCATCAACCAAGCTTTTTGTATCCTTAGATTTTTGAAAAGCTTTTACCTTTTCGTCAGCGCCCAATAACTCTGTTTTCATTTTATTGATACTATCGTTTTTAATGTTATTAATTTTTAGTTTTTCACTTATACCAGCATCAGTAGACACGCTGCTTGATATGAGCGCACCAGAAACCATGGTTGAAAGAGATTGATAGATACTAGGAAGCGATTCGATAAAAATCTTTTCATTATCTGTAAGGTTTGAAAGCTTCTTTTCATCTAGCATCAACGGTTTGGCGAAGGCCCCCTCGGCACCCTTATCTTTGTATTTAGTACTAATTGATTTGGCCGTTTCAAGCGAATCCGCCACGCTCAAAAATAAATAAAACTTTCCGCCGATTTCTACCTGTTCGGAAGGAATACCTTTAGACTTTAATTGTTTAGCAGTATCCTCAGCACCTGCTTTCGAGGTAAAAACACCGCCTTGGACTACATAAGTAGAAAGCTGTTCGATCGAAGTTGCCGCTGTTTTATCTGTTGTTTCCGTTTGTTCTTTTTCATTTCCAGTTTCTCCAACCACATTTGGTTCGGTGACAGGCTTTTCACCGGATTCTGTTATGACTAGTTTAAGCATAAAAAAGCCAATCGTTAAGCCAATGAGAATCGCACAAACGGCTGTAATGACAATAGATCCAATTGGCCGGCGATTGTTTTTGTTCGAAAAACTAGCAAATGAAATTGAAGATTTTGTTGATTTACTTTTTTTAGCGTTCGGGGAATTGACAATTGTAAATTCCTCTACATCATTTTCAGCGGATTCAGGAATAATCCAATCAAAGCTTTCTTCGATGGATTCCTGAGCCGCTGCTGCTTCATTGACTCCTTCTGATTCGTGTAATTCTGAATCTATTTTTATTTCGTTTGGAATAGGTTCTGGTGTAGGTTCCGGCATATTTTTTCGGGGTTCTTCACGAAAGGATTTGGGTTCTCCATTTAATTTTATCGTGATGGTATGGCCCTTTTTAGGCTTGTCCACAATACGCTCTCCTTTCTGTTCGACAGTAATATGTTCCATCCTAACATACCGGCAAAAAAAAATAACAAGACTTTTGTCGTCTTGTTATCTTAGAGTTTCGTCAAATTATTCGTCATTTTGCATTACGGCTGCGTCTGGGTGGTTGTTGGAAACTCGCTCAAAGGATTGGTTTTCCCTGCAGGTGGTTCCGCATCAATTTTTGGCACATCTGCCTGCAAATCTGCTAAATCAGGCATATAGAAAGCAGAAACTGTCAATGTAAACGTTAATTTTTGCTCTTCTGTCTGCACTGCAGTTACTTCCTGTCCACCAGAGTAACTAATGGCTTCCACTACCACAATCCGTTTCAATGATTCCAATGTTTCTACAAATTTTTCAAATTGTTGGTAGTTTGGTGATTCTACTGATAATTGAACTGTCAGCTTTTTTAATGCTGGTGCAGCGGCAGCTGGCTGGGCTGCAGCTTGACCGGAAGTTCCTTGGTTCGCAGCTGCTTGGCTATCAGTTCCTTGATTGGCTGTTGTTTGATTAGAACCGGCCTGTCCGGTGGTATTCTGAGCGCCAGAACTATTCTCAGCAGCAGGCTGCTGGGGCTGGAAAGACACTGTACCATCCATTGAAAAACCCATTGACTTAATTTGGTTGCCAGAAACTGTTTCAGCTTTTTCAAGGTCAAGAATTAGCTGTTCCTGCAACGGTTTAACCGGTACTTTTTTCTGCAGTTCCCTGGTATTTTCATTTACTTTATTATTGCTTTCAGCATTTTGTTTAACAACTGTATCTAAAAGCTTTTGTTCTGTTTTCAAGGTTTGCTGTTTTGTCTCTAAATCTGTTTTTAAAGGCGATAGTTTTAAAAATTGAGCATAGACAATGAGAAGAATTAATAAAAGAGCTGCAATCGCTAAAATCAAATTATCCCGTTTTGAGAAATGAAGCTTCATGATCCGCTCACTCCCTTCTCATCTGTCTTGCCCGCAATATTTTCTTGTTTGATAACATCCTTATTAAACGTTATTTCAAATTGTCCCGTATATCTTGGTAAGTATAGATTCGTTATTGCATTTGACACGGCACCGGTTTGAGTTGTTGCTGTATTGTTACTCGTAGTGGCAGCTGTTGCTGCCGACGAGCTAGCATCAGTTTGTGTAGTGGTGCCAGTTGCGGTATTAGTTGTATCTGTCTGAACACCTGTGTTTGCTGCTGTGCCAGCCTGTGTTTGCCCATCTGAAGCTATTCCTGTATTTACAGTTCCTGTGTTTTGATTCGTTGAAGCAGTTTGGCCAGTTGTCGTACCTGTCGTACTAGCCTCAGCTTGCGCCGCAGGATTTAATGAGCTAAGCTTTGCATCAGAAATCCACTTTGATTCATGAAGATTATTTAAGAAAGATGCAGCTTCCCTTGGATTATCAAATTGCACAGTTAAGGTAACTGTCCCTGCTTCTGTGTAGCCAAATGACTGTATAAATCCACGTTCCGGCAGCAGTGAAGTAAGATGACGCATTACCGGTATAGTATGGATAGGATAAGTATTAGCCCATTCAATTGCACTCTTAAGCTGGGTTACAGAACTAGAGGATTCCACCGACTGGCTTTTTGCTTCTTCTTTCTCCCTAATTTTTTGAGTCATTGCGATTTCTCTGTCAACGCCCTCGATATTTTTATTCATGGAACTAATCTGATAAAAATAAAAGGCACCGGTTAAAAGAAATAATGCCAGCAAACCAGCTAATACCATAAAAAAGGCAAATTTTTTCCGTTCTTTCTGCGGGAGCAGGTTGATTTCTACTAACATTATTTCACCTCTTTTAACGCAAGACCTAAAGGAAGCAATAATTGATCAGGTGTGTTGTCCATTTTTTCTGTTGAATTCAAACCAATTACAGGCAGTTCGAATCTTTCTTTCATTTCATCCTCGATTGCCTGAAGCATCGGATGATCGCCTGTTAAAAGAAATTTGTTAATATCATGATTTTCATTATTAAGGGTATAACGATAATAATCTATCAATTTACTAATTTCTCTTAAAATATCCTCAAACTGTCCAGCCAATTCATCAGTATCCCCTGTGTACTTACAAATTGCAAGCCCAAAATGGTCCCTTTTAATATCCCACTTTTCTACATCAAAAGGTAAAGCGAACGGGCGCATAACTACGGGAACCGTTCCTTCAAAAATACTCAAATTAACAGATGTTAAATCAAATTGAATCGTAAATAAGGTTTCATTTTCCTCTGCTAATTCAAGCTGATGGTATAGGCGATACAAAGATAAAGGAGAAATATCTGCAGCAACCGGCTTTAACTTGACGCTCGAGAATAACTGAGAGTATTCCGTTACATTCTGCTCAGGTGCAGCAAACAAAAGCAGTTCCTTTGATTTACCATTGTTATCAAGCGGGTAGATATCGAAAACCGGTTCTTCAAATGGCAAATGGATGGTTGACCCAAGTTCTAGATACAAATACCCCTTCAATTCATCGTCCTGTATGTCAGCAGGTACATTCACTTTCCTTATGATCACTAGCTGGTCCGGTACAATAAAACGAATAGGACGTCTCTGAAGCTTCCAATCGTCCACACACTCTTCCAGTATATTGGTTAAGGAATCAATATCAACAATTTTTCCGTCAGTTATGATTCCAGGTGTCAAAAAACGCTCTCCCCATTTTTGGACTGCAGGTGGATTTGAATGCTTTAATTCCACATAGCGGATAGAGTGGTCGTTTAGTACCAGATTTATTATTCGATTTTTAGGAGTAAAAAGGGAAAAAGCCATGTTGAAAACCCCTTAGGTTAGAATCCTTGATTTAAAAAATTTATATAAAGTTGAATTATATCCGATCCCCAAAAATAAGCAGTCAATGTACCCGCTGCAATAAATGGTCCAAATGGAATGGGCTGTCGTCTTTTAACGATTCTGAACAGCATCGCCAGACCACCTAGAACAGCTCCATATAACGTTGAAAGAAAGAATGATAAAAGGACTAGTTTAAAGCCTAAGACAAAGCCAAGCAGGGCATATAGCTTCACATCACCAAAGCCCATTCCGCCTTTGCTGACTAGGGCGATAATTAATAAAAGAGTGAATCCAGAAACGGCCCCTAACAAGCTATCCCACCAAGGATTCATCGGCCAAACAATTCGTTCCAATAAAAAAATCCCTGCAAACCAAATTAAAATTTTATCAGGGATGATCATATAATGAATATCTGAAACTATGATAATCATAAACAGTGAAATGAGTGTTAACGCAACTACTAACTCTCCTGACCATCCTACTAAATATGGTGCTGCTGCAAACAATATACCCGTTAACAATTCCATTGTCGGATATATAGGAGAAATCCGCGACTGACAGCCGCGGCATTTCCCGTTCTGGATAACATAAGATAGAACTGGTACCAGTTCGTATGGTTTTAATTGATGCCCACAAGTTGGGCAAGCTGAACGTGGAGCTACAATTGATTTTTTCAATGGAATTCGAAGCCCCACTACATTGTAAAATGAGCCTAGTAACAAACCATATAAACCAACTAATAAACATTGTACTATCATATTTTTAAGGTGTTACTATACCTCTCTCTAAACTTTGAGAATCGACATTAATGTGTACCGTACCACCTTTTCCTCTTAGGTATACCTGGTAAGTTAAATCTTTTCCACTCTTTGTTATGGTAACTTTACTTGCATTTGTCCCTGTCTCTTCATATCCTGCAGAATCAGTTGGATCTTTAAAACGTTCGATATACCCTTTAGAAATTAAATCACCAAGCGTAAGTGTTGTTGTGTTTGGAGTAGCTGCTGGCCATGTTATATCATTAGATGCTACAGCATTTCTAGCTGCTGAAACCATTTGTTCAGCATTTGCAACATGGGCATCCTTTTTTGAATTTTCAAGCAAACCTAAAATCGAAGGAATCGCAATAGCTGCAATAATAGCTAAAATTACGATTACTGCTAGCAGTTCAATTAACGTTAACCCTCGTTGATCTTTAAGTTTTTTCTTTAATGTTTGAAACATCGTCCCACTCTCCTTAATGGTTCTATTAACCTAGTAATATATTCTCTTGTATTATACAGTAATTTACAAAGTGAAGGAAAGAGTATTTTTTGGTATTATGTCTCTTTTCCTCAATTATTTTGTTAATTTAGCAATTTATTGGTTCATTTGTTGAAATTGGTCGAACATACTAAACATTGGTACCATTATAGATGTAACAATAGTCCCAACTAGCCCGGCTAAAGCTACTATCATAAGTGGCTCTATTAACGATTTTAATTGGTCTGTCCCTGTTTCCACTTCTTTTTCATAAAACTCGGCAATTTTCGAGAGCATGGCATCTAAGGCACCTGTTTCCTCACCTATTACAATCATTTGTGTTACAAGCGGAGGAAAGGCCCAGTGCTTTTGCATAGGTTCGGTCATTGAACGGCCTTTTTCCAAGGAATCACGGGATTCTCGAATTACCTTAGAAAGCACTTCATTTTCGACAACCTTTTCAACAATGGCCATTGCTTGAAGGATTGGCACTGAACTTGAAAAGAGAGAGCTGAGTGTCCGCATCATCCGAGCAAGAGCTGCTTTTTGGAGCAAGTTGCCGAATACTGGCATCTTCAACAAAAAATAATCCATATAATATTTCGTTTTTTTATTTTTGTTAAAATAGGTAAAAGCGATAACTAAAAGGATAATAATTGCCACTATCAGCCACCAAAAGGATTGCATAAAATCACTTGCAGCAAGAACAATTTTTGTTATTGTTGGCAGTTCTCCACCCATTTGGTCAAACATCGAAACAAAGGTTGGAACAATAGAGACAAGCAAGAAAATAGTCACAGCAATCGCGATAATTCCGACTACGATAGGGTATGAAAGAGCTGATTTTATTTTTTGCCTAGTATAATGCTGCTTCTCAAAATGGTCGCCCAAACGGTCTAGTGTTTCATCTAAATTACCGCTGACTTCACCAGCTTTGACCATGTTAATGAACATTGATGAAAAAATCTTTTTATGTTTTGCAACAGCTTCAGACAAGGGATTTCCTTCCCTTAAATCCTGTTCTACAGCAAATAACGCTTTCTTCAAAGCTTTACTTTCCGTTTGGTGAGCAAGTATACCTGTAGCTTCAACAACAGTTACACCTGCTTTAATTAGTGTTGAAAATTGTCGGATATATATAACAAAATGCTCTAATTTTACCGGATTTCCAATTGAAATATCCTTAGTAAACATAGTCTCAGGAACCTCAGTCATCTCAATGACACGAATGCTCTGCTCCTTGAGCTTTTCCATTGCTTCCCTTCTGGAAGAGGCAAATACGGTACCCTGCCGTTTCCCCCTTCGATCACGCCCAGCGTATTTAAATTTAGCCATTTTGCATCATCTTTTCCTGCAAATATTGCGCTGCTGCCTCTTGCTGGATTACTCCACGGTCAATCAATTCTCGGATACTCATTTCAAGGGTGTGCATTCCTTGGGCACGGGACGTTTGCATCGTGCTTTGAATTTGATGGATTTTCTCACTTCGAATTAGGTTTCCAATAGCAGGATTATTTACCAGGATTTCCGTGGCCGCTCTTCGGCCTTTCTTATCTGCAGTTGGAAACAGCCGTTGTGAAATTACGCCAACTAAGACTGAAGCAAGCTGAACTCGAATTTGCGGCTGCTGAGAAGGCGGAAATACATCGATAATCCTGTTTATCGTAGTTGGTGCACTTGATGTGTGAAGTGTGCCTAAAACTAAGTGTCCTGTTTCGGCAGCAGTGATGGCAATCCCAATCGTTTCCAAGTCACGCATCTCCCCAACAAGAATAACATCCGGGTCCTGTCTGAGTGCTCCTTTTAATCCACTTGCATAACTCTTCGTGTCAAAACCAACTTCACGCTGATCAATAATCGAATTTCCATGACGGTGCAAATACTCGATTGGGTCTTCAAGGGTAATGATATGTTTCCTCATATGGCGATTCATGTAATCAATCATTGATGCCAAGGTCGTTGATTTCCCGCTACCTGTAGGTCCTGTAACTAAGATCAATCCCTGAGGCTTTTGGACTAATTTTGATATTACTTCTGGTAAATCTAATTCTTCTAATGTTGGGGTCCTTGAAGCAACGGTCCTAAGTGCAATTGATACACTCTTTCTTTGATGATAGGCATTCACACGAAAACGCGAGCTTCCTGGTACACCATAGGAAAAGTCAAGCTCACCTTTTTCCTTAAATAGCTCCCACATATCTTCTGGAATAATTGCCTTTGCCATCGCTTCGGTATCAGCTGGCAGTAATTTATCTGTTCCATATCTTTTTAAATCACCATTAATCCTCATAACGGGAGGAACACCAACAGATAAATGTACATCTGAGGCTTTATATTCAACAGCCGCTCGTAAGATTGAGTCGATTTTTTCCTTCATATCATCGTTCTCCTACTCTGGAATTGCTACTCGTAAAACTTCTTCAGTTGTGGTTAAGCCTTGCTTTACTTTTAATAGTCCATCATCGATTAAAAAAATAGTCTTATTTTTAATCGCAGTGTCCTTCATTTTTTGAAAGGTTTCTCCATTCATCATAATTCTGCGCATTTCATCATTAATGACAAGTACTTCATGTAAAGCAATCCGACCTTTATAGCCGGTCATATTGCAGGAAGGACAACCTTTCCCACGGGTGACTTTATCGAGCTTCAACCCACGTTTTGCGAAGATTTCCACTTCTCTTTTAGAAGGTTCCTGCACCTCAGCACAATTGCGGCATACTTTACGGACCAGCCGCTGTGCGACAACCCCGCTTAATGAAGCAGCAAGTAAAAATGGCTCCACACCCATATCCAGCAGACGAGTAACTGTCCCTAGCGAGTCATTCGTGTGTAAAGTACTTAAAACTAGATGCCCTGTAAGGGAGGCCCTAATTGCAACCTCTACCGTCTCTGTATCCCGGATTTCCCCCACCATGATGATGTTCGGGTCTTGGCGGAGAATAGATCTTAAGCCGGCAGCAAAGGTCATCCCCACATTCTGATTCACCTGAACCTGATTGATGCCTTCAAGCTGGTATTCCACTGGGTCTTCTACCGTAATAATATTAACCGCATCACTATTTAATTTATTTAGTGCAGCATAGAGGGTGGAGGATTTACCTGAGCCAGTGGGGCCTGTTATTAAAACAATCCCCGTGGGTTTTTCGATCATTTCATTAAACCGTTTAAAGTTCAAAGCGTTAAATCCCAATTTATTAAGGTCATTTAAAGTGGACCCCATGTCTAAAAGACGCATAACAATTTTTTCCCCAAACACAGTTGGCAGTGTAGACACACGAAGATCGACTGGATGAAAATCAAGATTTAATTTGATCCGGCCATCTTGCGGGACTCTGTGCTCTGTAATATCAAGACTGGACATAATTTTGATTCTCGCAGTCAAGACACTTTGCATGTTTTTGGGAAGTACTCGCTCAACCTTCAAGACACCGTCTATCCGATAGCGGACAAGAACCTTTGTCTCCTGAGGATCAATATGAATATCACTGGCTTTTTGAATGACAGCATTTGTTAAAATCTGATTAACAAGCCGAACAATCGGTGAATCCACATCTGTTATACTATCGGCCGGCCCACGCTCATTTTGTGGAAGTTCATCCAAGAGCTCATCCAGACCGTCGTCGACCTCATAATATTTATTAATAGTGCGAAGGATATCATCCTTTGTGGCAATGGTTGGTTCAATTTGAAATCCTGTTGACAAACGTAAATCATCAATGACAATAAAGTCCATCGGATTCGACATTGCCACCCAAAGCTTGTTTCCTTCCCGCTTTAACGGAATAATTAAGTTTCTTCTGGCCGTTTCTTTTGAAATTAACGAAAAAAGATTCGCATCAAACGGATATTGGAACAGATTGATATGTGGAATACCAAGCTGAAATTCCAACACTTCAATTAATTGTTGTTCTGATATAAATCCCCTTTGCAGGAGGGCTTCGCCAAGTTTTTGATTTGAATCCTTCTCATTTAAAACAGATTGAAGCTGCTCGGCTGTGATTAAGCCTTCTTCAATTAACAAATCACCAAGCCGCTTTCGTGTTTGCTTCATCATTTACACCTGCTTTTATTTTGGTTGTTCATTTGGCTTTCCCCAAATGTCGCTCTCTTGCTGGCCTGAATCAGATGTAGTCGGCGTTTGATTAGAAGAATCAGTTGTTTGACTGCTGCCAGTTGTTCCTGTCGAATTATCCGAAGTAGTGGATGAAGTTGTACCACCCGATGAACTTGCAGCTGTTAATCCTTTAATCACAACTTTATAAACTGGCGA
The DNA here is from genome assembly GCF_058323225.1 of Neobacillus sp. PVCKKU3. Taxonomy (NCBI): domain Bacteria; kingdom Bacillati; phylum Bacillota; class Bacilli; order Caryophanales; family Bacillaceae; genus Neobacillus; species Neobacillus sp. PVCKKU3. The sequence goes on along the minus strand of NZ_JBLVQN010000001.1, from coordinate 43,991 downwards.
ATAATAATCCTCTGAAAGAAATTCACTTTTCACTAGTTGTTCTCCTTGATAAACGTCTCTGTATATCATAACAACTTTTCCTTCTGCCCCATTATTTTGAACCATTGTTTTTCCAGGGCTAATTTGTGGGCTATATTGAATAATCGTCTTTGGCTCTAGCTTCTGCTCATCTTTTGCATTAATTTTATATTCGTATAAGAACTTTTGACCCTTCAAAGTAACTTTAAGGTTCTGCCCCTCAATTGTTAACTCCAAAAAATATGGTAATTTATTTGGATTTGCAATCAACAAATCCGCAGGCTTAGCTTGGTCCACCTTCGCTTCATATCCTAAATTTGCATATTCGGGGAGAGTATTCCCAATGTTTCTTTCTATGATCGTGATATTAGAAGGTAATATAGCTTGATAGATACCAGTTGCCATGATATTTAAGGTTTTTGAATCAGTAATGTTTTGTTCCTTTGCAAAAGCTAATAAAGAAAATTGTTTTTCTGCTGGAATCTCAATTTTTGAATGTTTAGTGATGGATTTTTCTAATTCACCTGGTATCTCATTTAAATGAATAACGGAGGTATTGATGACAGCATCCTTATTGATTTTGTCAGCAAGCAGGTAATCATCGTAAATATTAAAGGTATGAGCACCCGGTTCAAATAATAGCGCCGTTTCATTCAAACTATGGTTCAGTTTATCAAGATCAATGTCCCCCATTTTTATTTGCGGAAACAAGACTTGCAGCTGTTCCTCCACTTGAGATTTATCCACATTAATATAGACAGGGTTATTTTGCCCCTCTTTAATAGATGCTACTGTCGTTGTAGAATCCAAATCAAATTGGTTTAAATCAAATGGAGCGGTTTTTTCCCCATATTGTAATTCCATTGAAGTATCTTTAACCCAATTAACATACTTTTCTTCCAAAAGGGAAATAGCTTCGTCTGGTGTTTTACCAGTAACATCCAAAGAACCAATGGTTGTCCCCTCGGAAAATTTCCCATCTGCATTTGATAAGCTTTCAAATGCTTTAGCTCCAAAATGGGAAGAGCTGAATATAAAAGCTGTACTGATTAACAGTACAACTAATAATTTTATCATTTCTTGATTTTTCACCAATTTACCTGCCTCCCCTAGACCCAACATACACTCTTAATGAGACTGCCTTTTTATTATTTATTAAGCGAAGGAATTTTGTTCACTGGCTTAATTTCATCGAGTTCTTCTAATGTATCATCCTCAAGATTTGAAGCAGCTTCTTTAGAAGCATGAAGGAATTCCAATAGTGCCTCATCTAAATCATTTTCATTGTTTTCCTGAACAGGCAGGACATCTTTTTCTATTTCAAATAGGGGGTGAGTTTCAAGTTCCACGAGCAAGCCATCATCCCCAACATCCTTTTGCTCATGTTCCCCTTCTGCAAGTAAACTCTCAATATCTAATAAGTAGTTTTCTTCTACTTCTATTTCATCTGTTAGAGCATTAACATCAAGATTGGTATCTCGGTCTAGTAAAAACGAAATATCTTCATCCATACCTTCAAGTTCTTGATTTTCCTCTAAAGTTCTGTCACTTATTGACGGTGTATATTTCTCTTCTTTCATTGGTTCTAACTCCATATTTAATATGGAAGCTTCAAGCAATACTTCTTCCTTCAATTCGGTTACATCATCACTCTTACTGCTTTTTTCTACTGTCTCATAGTCTTCAACAAAAATTTCTTCATATTTGTCATTTTGTTTATATAAAAGTGCCCCGAAACGTTTGTCAAAGAGGTAACCGACGCATAAAACTAATAGCAAAAGTACTACCGCAGTCTGCCATAATGGAATGACGGCAGCTGCCCCAACTCCTCCAAGTGCAAGTAAAAAACTTGTTATCGCAATCAGGAATTTACCTTTAAATGTATATCCAACCTGTATTAATGCCATTACCACCAGAGTTACAAGAAAAGACCCAATGGCCAAAATTATGGTTAGCATTCATCCACTCCCCTATCTATCATTCATTTATCCTATCATTTTACATATTTCACTAAAATAATCGTTCTTTCGTTATAATATTCAACAATTAGACAAATTTCATCTACTAAATATTGTATTATATTTTTACTTAGTTTAAAAGATGCATGTAACAATTTTACATATATAATTACAACTAATGGACCATGTCAAATTACCTCTTTAATTGGTAATATTAATACTCGGAATAGGTGAATATGTTAATATTTGCAGTTGCTTAATATGGTTTTATTAAACTATTATAATAGACGTGGTTCTTTGTTTTTTTCTACTTTATTCGACATGAATATCCCTGAAGGGAATGTTACTAAATGAAATTTTTCCAAAATGAAAAAGGAGTAACTCTTCTGGAGGTACTCTTATCCATCACTATATTGTCTATCATCTTTTTATCCATTATGACTTTTTTCCCGCAAATGGGTTTCACCAATAAACAAAATGAAGATAAAAGCCAGGGAATTAGTACCGCTAAACAAATACTAGTAAAATGGGAAAATGATGCAAATGTAAAGAAATTTTTAGCAAATCCAGCTGGGACCGTTATACCGGAATATAAAGGTGACGAAGGGAATTATCATATTTTTAAAACCACAGAAGGTGTATTTTCGGTAACGATTAAAATTAAAAAAAATCCACCAGACCCATCTTCCACTAAGTTAAAAGCACATCTTATTATCGTGCAGCTATTAAATAACAAGGGCAATGTCGTGAGTGTTACCTACGGCTATGTTGTAAGATAGGAGTAGATGCGATTGACAAAGAGTGAAAGAGGAATAACACTTATTGAACTGCTGGCAGCCATTTCCATACTCTCCTTTATTGGTATCATTATTTGGAATGCTTTTTTCCAAGGCTATCAATTTTCGAAAAAGGCCATTTCTAAAAATTTTATGATTCAAGAATCAAATATTGTCATAACCAACTTGACAAGAATTCATCAAAAATCAAAACAATATACCATTACTAATACAGACTCCAATTGTGAAATCACAGTTTCATATATTGACAAAAATGGAGCAAATCAAACGGAGGTATTTAACAATCCGCAAATTTGCTTAACTTTTGAAATAAAAAATGGGGTTACAAATCCAGTCGTTCCCACTACAACAAATAACGTGACCATAAAATTTACAGCAAGTGATAAGAAAAATAACTCAAATAAAGTCATAATTGATACAATACTCTATCGCTATAAGGGTGGTAATTGATGTTCAATAAAAAGTCTGAAGAAGGATACACCCTAGTTTTAGTTTTACTAATTATAACTGTTTTCTCCATAATTTTTTTATCGTTCATGGGACAGGCTTTCAGCGGAACTAAACAAAACAAAATTGTGGAGAAATCCTCGCAGTCAGTTGCACTGGCAGAAATGGGAATATCCTATTACGAAGTGGAATTTCAAAGAATTTTTGAGGTTAAACAAGTAGACGTAAACAACCAAGTTATTAACATTTTAAAGGCTGACCCTAGTAAAGACTATAAGTCAGAAGCTACCGGTGCCATGAAAACGGCTATTGATCAGGCTATATCTAACGGCCTTATCAAAACAACAGTACAAGTAGAGGGCTATCCGAATTCCACCTTTTCCATAAAAAATTTCACTTCTACTGCTGATCCAACCAATAGAAAAATTTCTTTGAAATTTGATGTAGAAGGATCAGAAAACGGAAAAACAACTACCCTTAATGCTGATATAGTAATTGACTTAGCTCTGATTAATTTAGCTGGAGGGTCAATTATCCCTGAATATAACCAGGTCGAAAAACCAACAAATGTTTCTACACAATGTATTAACCCATCTACTTTTACTGATATTAGCTGTCCGAATGGGGTAATCATAGACAAAAGTATGACCTATACTGAACAATACAATGGGTACGTAGGAACCATTTATTCAACTAGTGATCTAGTGTTAGGCGGTAATGGAAATAAATCTAAATTAACTTTACATGCTGATTCTGTGTCACTTAATGGAAACTTAAACAGTATAGTCGACATAACACTTGAATCGGAAAAAAATGCTAACTTTGGGGGCCAGCTTAGGGTCGAAGGTTCCGATTTGTATATTGGCGGAAACATGACAACAGATGATCACGTGACACTTGCTTTATCCTCTAGAATATGGACAAGGGGCAATGCCTCAATTGGGAAAATCTTGACAATTGATCCCACCTCAACGATGTGTGTAAAGGGAGATTTATCTGCCCAACAGTTAGTTATACAGGTTAATGGAACCCAAAAAGGCAGGTTAATTATTAAAGGAAGTGTGAATGTCGACCCAAGTAAAATCAGCGGTAACCCTCCAATCATCGTTACCAATTCCACCGATAAAGATTTTCTTACACAGAATTGCGGTAACACCTTTGACGATTACAATTCCATCGATTGGAGTAAATCTAACGGTGCTGTGATTGGTGATGTAACCTATAATTAACTCCACAAAAAAAGGGTGTAAGGAGATTATATAAAACTGTCTCTTTACACCTTTTTTATTTTAATACTATTAACAAGACGAATACTCCGCCACCCGATTCCGCCCAGCCCGTTTCGCACCAACATACAGCGCTCGGTCGGCATGCCGAATCAACGCAAGAGCATCCTCTGCATCCTCTGGTGCGGTCGCCACTCCAATAGAGGCCGTTATTTTTACCTGTTGCTTCTTTTGTTCCTGATCAATCGTTTGATAGAGGGTAAATGGCCAATTGGCGATGGATTCTCTAATTAACTCAGCCGTTTGATAGGCCACCTCTTTGGAAACATCAGGTAAGAGAACAACGAATTCCTCACCGCCATAGCGGGCAACGGTACCGTGACTTCCTACTAATTTATTGATTCTACCTGCAATATCTATCAGAATTTCGTTTCCGCTTTGATGACCGTATGTATCATTAATAGTTTTAAAATGATCTATATCAAGAATAATTAAAGAAATTACGTTTCGCTCATAGCGTTTAAGCTGCTCAAACTCCTTCATTAATGCGTTTTCAAAGTAGCGGTAATTATATAATTTAGTGAGTGAACAGCGTTCGCTTTGCATTTTCGTGCGTTCGTAATGCTTGGCATTTTCCATGGCAACGGCAAAATACGAGCAGAGAATATCGACAATGGTCAGCTGATATTTTTCATAGGCTCGTTCCTGCTTTGAAGCTAGCAGCAGTACGCCAATAACCAGTTTATTACGCATGATTGGAACACTTAAAATACTTTTAGCATCCTGTGGAAGATATCCTCCGCTTGTGTGATGCTGCCATTCCTTTTTCCGTGAATAAAAACAAGCCTTTTGCTTGTCCCAAACCATCCCGGAAATTCCTTCATTTTTTTTCAAAGGCGGCCTATTATATGGATCTACCCTTCCTTCTTCAACATAGCGGGTCAATTTCAGTTCGTCACCGGAAACTTCAAAGACATATGCATAATCTACTGGAAGCATTCCTCCAATTTTTTGGATAAATAAGGTAATGACATCATCAACTTGGAGGCGTTCCGCCATTTGATGCCCGATTTCAGCTGCTTTTTGCAGATACTTATTAATTTTTTCACTAGAGTAATAGAGATTAAAAATAACCGATAAGCTGACGAACGGAATCCCTACAAAAAGAAGCGACAATAACTGTAATTCATTATAAAGAATGTATAACACAACACCGACTGGAATGGTAATAATTGTCGTCAAAGTCTCTACCAATAAATCTTTTCCAAAGAAAGCGTTCTTACGCTTATAGATAAAAAATAGGTTGAAAGAAACAATGACTTGATTAATAAAATAATTTAACACCGCATACAAAATGGCCAACAAAAAAGCTTCGCTATCTTCAGTTAATTGCGGAGCCGTTTGGCCGCCAAGCAGATAATAGACAGTACCGCTCAGGACTGAAACAATAAAGAACATAATCATGTTAAGTGGTAAGCGGAATAGCTGCTCTTTTGGAACTCTTAGTTTTAGTAGCAAAACAAGTACTGCAATCTGAGTAAATACTATTTCCACAAACAATCCAAAAATTAAAAAAACGGTAAAAGATACCCATTGAATGAGAAAAATCGGCACATTATTGATCATAATTGGCATACTTGCCACAATGGCCATAAGCGCTAAAAAGGCAATAAGTTCATGCCAATTTACCGACATGTGCGGGGGGAAAGTTTGATAGGTGAACCACATTCCAGCTGGTACTAACATAATCCAGATCAGATAAATTGCTGTTTGGACATGTGGTTTAACCCCCATCTTCCTTCCCCTCCTCACCTAATTATTATTAATTCAAGATAATTTTATTTTACCAAAAAATAGCCAATCTGTCACAGAGAAATCGTCATATTTTTCAAATATTGACAAATAATTGGCTTTGCTTCTGAGATAAAATAAAGAGAGCCCGTGATGACAAGCATGTCATTGTCATTGGGAGGCAGGTGAGAAATTTCTTCTTTTATAAAAGGCAGCCAATCTTCGACTGCGAATTTATTTGCAGATTGGCTGAGTTTCAGCAAGTCTTCAGCATTAGCCGCTCTTGAAAAATCAAAGCTTACAAAAGAAATCTGAGCCGCAATTTCGTCAAGCTTGGCTATCATTTTGTCTAGCTTCTTATCTTTTAATGCCGCAAATATAATATGGATATTGCGATTGGCATAACGGGTCGACAATTCATGAACCAATGCTGTGATTCCCTCATCATTATGTGCACCATCGATGATGACTAGAGGGTTTTCAGATAAAACCTCAAAGCGGCCCGGCCAATAGGTCTTTTTCAAACCCTTCCTGATGGCCTGTTCAGTGACTGAAATGCTGGCATGTTGGTTTAAATATAGAACTGCGCTGACTGCAAGTGCTGCATTTTCGGTTTGGTGCTGGCCAATCATGCTGATTTCAAGCTTTTCTAATGTATCCCCCGTTGTTTGTAAAGTAAATATTTCACCTTTTAAGATTGATTCATGAGCATCAATCGAAAATTCTTGATTTAAGCGAAATATTGGTGCCTCTTTTTTCTCCGCCTGTTCCTCAATTACCTTAAGTGCTCCAGGGTGTTTGACCGCTGTAAAAATCGGCGTCCTTTCCTTGATGATTCCCGCCTTCTCAAACGCAATTTCCTCATGGGTGTTGCCGAGGATGTTGGTATGATCAAGACCAATGTTTGTAATAAGTGAAGCCAATGGCTGCACAATATTCGTGGAATCAAATCGTCCACCAAGCCCGACCTCATAAAGGACGATATCGATTTCAGGATTATTTGCAAAATAATAGAACGACATGGCCGTAATAATTTCAAATTCTGTCGGTCCGCCAAGGTCTGTTTCCTCTAATTCATTTGCTAAAGGAAGAATGACATTTGTTAATTCAAGGATTTCTTGATCTGTGATTGGCTTACCGTTAACACTAATTCGCTCGTTGAATGTTTCAATATAGGGAGATGTAAATGTACCAACTATATACCCTGCTTCCTGTAGAATGGAACGCAAATATGTAACCGTTGAACCTTTTCCATTTGTCCCGCCTATATGGACAGTTTTGATTTTAGTTTCCGGGTGGCCGAGCCTGTCCATCATCCACGCCATCCGTTTTAACCCCGGTTTAATGCCGAGCCTGAGCCTTGCATGAATCCAATCAAGGGCTTCTTTATAAGTAGTAAACATGTCTTACACCCCTTTTGTTAAAAAAATAAGCCAAGACGAATCCAAAGTGGATTCGCCTTCAGCTTCATTAACCTCTTAACTCTTTAATACGAGCTTCTACAATATTTCGTTTTTCTAGGTAGTCTTGTTCTTTGGCACGTTCTTCGGCTACAACACTTTCAGGTGCTTTTTTCATAAAGCCTTCATTGCTTAATTTCTTTTGAACACGCTCTACCTCTTTATTTAATTTATCCAATTCCTTCTCAAGGCGGACAATTTCTTCATCAATATTGATCAGGCCTTGGAGCGGAAGGATAATCTCGACACCCGTAATAACCGCGGTCATTGCTTTTTCAGGGGTTTCGATGTTCTGCCCCATTTGCAGTTCTTCTGGGTTACAGAACTTTTCGATGTAGCTGCGGTTCTTCTCAAGAGCCGTTAATATTTTTTCATCCTTAGCTTTCACCAACATGTTGATTTTCTTACTCATAGGTGTGTTAACTTCAGCACGAATATTACGTACAGAGCGGATCATTTCCATCAGAAGCTTCATTTCCCGTGCCGCTTCTTCATCTGTATACTCCGATTTTACCTCCGGCCAATTGGCTTCGGTAATCGATTCACCGGAATGAGGCAGGTTCTGCCAAATTTCCTCGGTGATAAATGGCATGAACGGATGCAATAATCTCATTGTTTGGTCTAAAACATAGGCAAGAATGGAACGAGTTGTTTTCTTAGCCCCCTCATCTTCACCGTATAAAGGAAGCTTCGCCATTTCAATATACCAATCACAGAAGTCATCCCAGATAAAGTTATAAAGGGCACGGCCAACTTCACCGAATTCATACCGCTCTGACAGCTTTGTCACATGTTCGATTGTTTCATTTAGGCGTGTTAGAATCCATTTGTCGGCAACAGATTTTTCCCCGCTGAAATCAATTTCATCATAGCTGAGACCGTTCATATTCATTAAAGCAAAACGGGAAGCATTCCAAATTTTATTGGCAAAGTTCCAGGTTGCTTCAACCTTTTCCGTGCTATAACGTAAATCTTGACCTGGTGATGAACCAGTGGATAGGAAGTATCTGAGTGCGTCTGCACCGTATTTGTCGATAACCTCCATTGGGTCAACGCCGTTTCCAAGCGATTTACTCATTTTCCGGCCCTGCTCGTCACGAACAAGTCCGTGGATGAGAACATCTTTAAATGGACGCTCACCGGTGAACTCTAAGCTTTGGAAAATCATTCTGGATACCCAGAAGAAGATGATATCGTAGCCTGTTACAAGAACATCCGTTGAGAAGTACCGCTTGAAATCGGCTGATTCTGTGTCAGGCCAGCCCATGGTCGAGAATGGCCATAACGCTGAGCTGAACCATGTATCTAATACGTCTTTGTCCTGTTCCCAGTTTTCTCTGTCAGCTGGCGCTTCATGACCGACAAATACTTCACCTGTTTCTTTGTGATACCAAGCAGGAATGCGATGTCCCCACCATAGTTGTCTGGAAATACACCAGTCGCGGATGTTTTCCATCCAGTGCAGGTATGTTTTTTCGAAACGGTCTGGAACAAAGTGTACTTTTTCTTCCTTGCTTTGAAGCTCAATGGCTTGATCTGCCAACGGCTGCATTTTAACAAACCATTGTGTAGAAAGATAAGGCTCTACTACTGCTCCGCTGCGCTCAGAGTGGCCAACGGAATGCAGGTGATCTTCAATTTTAAACAGAACGCCTTGTTCTTGAAGGTCTTTAACAATTTGCTTGCGGCATTCGAAACGGTCAAGACCTTGGTATTTGCCGGCCTTTTCGTTCATAGACCCGTCTTCGTTCATGACTAATATACGCTCGAGATTGTAACGGTTGCCTAGTTCAAAGTCGTTCGGGTCATGGGCAGGAGTAATTTTAACAGCCCCAGAACCGAATTCCATATCAACATAATCATCGCCAACAATCGGAATTTCCCGGCCAACGATTGGCAGGATAACCGTTTTGCCGATCAAGTGCTTGTAACGGTCATCTTCTGGATGAACAGCAACCGCTGTATCCCCTAGCATCGTTTCCGGACGAGTTGTTGCTACTTCAATGTAGCCGGAACCGTCAGCTAACGGATACTTCATATGATAAAAGGCACCTTGAATATCCTTATAAATAACCTCAATATCAGAAAGGGCCGTTTTTGTGGATGGGTCCCAGTTAATGATATATTCGCCGCGGTAGATTAAGTCTTTGTTGTAAAGGGTAACGAATACTTCGCGAACCGCTCTTGAAAGTCCCTCATCGAGAGTGAAACGCTCGCGGGAATAGTCAAGTCCTAAACCTAACTTTGCCCATTGCTCACGGATATGGGAAGCATACTCTTCCTTCCACTTCCATGTTTCCTCAACGAATTTTTCCCTGCCGAGGTCATAACGGCTTTTGCCTTCGCTTTTAAGCTTTTGTTCAACCTTTGCCTGTGTCGCGATTCCAGCATGGTCCATACCCGGAAGCCAAAGAACATCATAGCCCTGCATCCGCTTTATGCGTGTGATGATATCTTGAAGAGTTGTATCCCATGCATGCCCTAAATGGAGTTTTCCAGTAACGTTAGGCGGTGGGATAACGACTGTATATGGCTGTTTTCCCTCATCATCTTTTGCTTCAAAAAACTTCCCTTGCAGCCACCATTCATAACGACCTTTTTCAATTGTTTGTGGGTCGTATTTGGTTGGCATCGTAATTTCTTTTGTTTCCAACTGAATTGCCTCCTTTTATCTTTTAAAAACAACAAAAAACCCCATTCGCCATAAAAGGACGAATGGAGTTGCTTCGCGGTACCACCTTTTTTCCAATCATAATGATGATTGGCACTTCATCGGATAACGGATTTCATCCGTCTTCTACTACTGGAGCCTTTTGACCTGTTCACAGAAGAAGCTCTTGGGCGACCTTCCGATGCTCCACTTAGGAAACCTTTCAGCTAATGGTTCCCCTCTCTAAAAGCTGGCTTTCACCGTACTCTTCCCTGTCAAAGCTTTCATTTTTGATTATATAGTTATACTACCCAAAAAACGGGGTTCACGTCAATCAGGTTAACCTTATTTTTTATAATTTATACTATATGCAAAACGGATACCGTCTGATTGCACTTATTAAGCTGTTTGATATTTTTCCTCTGCACTTCTAAGCGAATGACTACTTCTTTTCTTATTAAGGCAGGATTCTGCTTTGGCAAGCGTCATGCCGATGGTTGCCCAAAATAACGGGGCTACCGGGACAACACTAATATTAAAAAACGCCTGAATTAAGTAACCTGTAATCGCTGAAAACAAACATAATAAGATTATTTTTTCATTTCCCTCAGCCGCTTTTGCAGCTTGAAAGGTCCTCCTTAAAATAGTAGAAAGTAACAAAAGATAGACTAATAAGGCTGGTACTCCTAAGGTTATCGCCATATGCAAATATTCGTTATGGGCCTTATCCACTACCATGTCTCCGAATATTTTCTTTTTTTCCTTATCATTTGGAAAGACATATTCCAATGTGTCCGGCCCGGAACCAGTCCAAAAATAGTCATCGATTAATGGAAGGGATTTTCTCCAGATAAACAACCGAAAGGACCCAACTTGGTCGGTATTATCTTTTTCAACTAGCTTTTTAGAATCGGACACAACCGAACCTAAACGGTTAATATAGTTCCCTTGCTCCAAAACATTAATAGCAATGAATATTACCATAAGTGTAATGATTAATTTAGTCCAATTTTTCCACAGATGTCTTCTCTTAAAGACAACCAAGAATGAAATTAGTGTAAGTCCACAAAAGACTCCAACATATCCGCTTCTTGTCTGAGTGAAAAGCAATGCTATAAAAGCTAGTCCTATAATAAATAAGAAATAGGTTGATTGTTTTCTATTTTTGGCAGTTAAATAAAACGATATCGCGCCCAAAATAATTAAAACAAGATAGGATCCAAAAAAATTAGCGTTATCAAAAAACGAATAACTTCTCGGATCTAATAGTTTTGTGCTGTTCCTTGGGAAAAAATCTAAAAAATAATGCTGTAGAATTCCATATATGGATACAGGTATAGATACAATTGCCATACCTTTAAAAAGCTTCTGTATTTTGTTTACATCTAATATCTTATATGAAAATAAAAATATACTTAAATACGAAAAATACGTTAAAATTCCTTCATACCGATATTTAGTCCCATACAATGAGGTTTTTAAGTTAACTGAAAAAACAGTTGAAATGATTGCCAAGCAAAGAAAAATAACAACGATTAATTCCACTGATTGGTAGGGCTTTTTAAGATTAATTGTCCAATATTTTTTCCTTAATATGATATACAGCCAACTACCCAAAACAAAAATATTTAAATAAGCAACCTTTGGCATGGTATAACTCGGGTCAAATCCCCAAGGATAAATCATCAGCGGAAACAGCAAAAGAAACCAATACATTCAAATAACTCCTTATGTCACAAGTCCCGTGTAAAAATACCTGGTATTTCAATTACTTCTAATTATTCCATTTCTTTTCAATTTATTCAATCTGAATTTAAAACGGTAAGTTTTGGATGAATTATGGGGCATTCACACAAATTTTCGAATATACATATGATAAGGGTAAATTGGGAAAGGGGGGGTTTGGGGTGAGGAATTTCCATAAGTATAAACACCGTCCCTGGTTTAGAACGTTTCGGAGATTGTCCGGACAGCTGGTGGTCCCATTTATTATCTTTCAATTTATACGAACTATTTTTCTGCCAACTATTTTTGATGTCTTGTTATTATCCCTTTTTATCGTCATTGCCATTTCCATTTATTTTGAAATTATTTAAGGAGCCCTATGTGCAGATGAATCCTGCTATTGGGCTCCTTCTTTTGCCTGCTGGGCTGCCTCTTGGGCTGCTTTTTGTTGGTTCTCGATTTCCGTCATCCGCATCACAATATATTCGGTATTTTTTAAATGCCAATAGCGATGCTGCAGCTGGCGGACATATTTTAACTCATTTTTCGGACGAGGCTTCCGATAATACTTTTCTGCCATTTGGATGATGGGTATTGGGTAGGCCAAGTAGCTGTTGAATAATAATTTTTCCTCCGGCTTAAACGGAAAGTATTTAAAATAATGATAAACCAAACCAATCACATCATCGTTTCGTTTCGGACTTGTGTTTAAAGTCCTTGACACATATGGGAGCAGGTCATGGATTGGTGAGCCGTAACGAGCATTTTCAAAATTAATAAAAAAGCCGTATCCCCGTTCATCATAAAGAAAATGATCGGATGAAAGCTTCCCATGGACAACCACCATTCGGGCTTTCTCATTTTCCTTTGTGCTCTCATACCATTCTTCAAATTTTGATTTTGAAAACCGGAGCGCCTGGCTGATTTCATTGTAGTATAGGCAAAACAGCAGTTCGAATGGTGACATATAGGTTTTCTTTTCGCAAACATCAATGTAGCCATCAAGAAATTCTTGATTTTTATCAAGCAGCTGCAAGGTTTTTTCGTAATGCTCGGCCCTCTCCTCCTTGTTTACTTCGATTTCCTTTGCGGAAAGGGTATGAAGCCGAGCCAATTCGCGAAAAAGCTGCTGGCTTTTGTACTGGTGGTCTTCTCTTTGATCGTTTGCCATCCAAGGCATGAGATAATAAAGATTATTATCATGCAATACCGCATATCTGCCGTCCATTGTGGGATATATAGGAACAATCCGGTTAAAGCCTTTTTGATAGAGATAATGGACATGCCGAATGAAATCTGTCCCTAAGGCTGGGGGAATTTTTTTCAGGGCAAAGGTACCTTTGTTAGAATAAATTTTTTGAATGCCGCCAAAATCCTCTACAAAATACGGCTCTACCTGGTAGTTCTCCAAAATCGGCGTAAGGGTCTCCAGCCTATTCGAGTCATTCATGAGAATTCACTCTCTTTCATTTAGAAAAGCAAAAGGGCATAAAAAGAAAGCAGAGCAGGCCCCGTTCGAACCCGCTCACCTTCTAAGGTCTGGTTATTTTTTGGCAAAGGCTGCCGGAACATATAATACTTGACCTTCATAAACATCCTGGCTCAATTCCAGATTGTTAACACGAAGGAGATTTTGAACAGAAACATCATAACGTTTAGATAAACTTTCTACCGTATCCCCTCTTTGAACAATACAAACCTTTAACCTTGTTTGCGAAGAACCTTCGTCCTTTCGGGCAAAGAATTCTGTCAGGGTCATCGATTTCTTCTTGGCACCAAACAGCTTCTTCTTTTGCTTTGGCTCCTCTTCAGATGACGATGAAGATGACGAGCTTTCCTCTTCATATTCCACGACTACTGCTGGGGATTCCTCCACAATGATCTCTTCCTCAAACTGAACTTCAACCTCTACAGGCTGTTTTTCTTCTTTTCTCTCCTGATAACGCCATGCAGGTTCATTTGCTTCGGCATTATACTCCTGGTACTGCCAAGGCGGCCGATATTCCTGCTGCTCCTGAGTTTGTTCCTGAGGTTGATAATTAAAGTTTGGGAACTTTGGAAATGCATCTGTGCCCTGTTCTTCCTCCTGAGGTTTACGTGCTTCCGTCTGGAATAAGAAATTGTTTTGATACGGGCTTTGTGCTGTTGGTTGAGGGAATTCGTATTCTTCCTCCTCTTCCTCGGCTCCTGCTCGGTACAGGAGTTCAAGTTCAGGCTCTTCCTCCTGCTGCTGTTGCTGTTGCTGCTCATTTCCATAGAGGCCGCTGATGGTCAACTCTGCTGACAGCTTTAAGCAGCTGCGCTCAGGCATGGAATAATCAAACGTTTCCACAAGGACATCAATATCATACACACTTTGAATTCGATTGTTAGGAATCGTGATATCAACCGGGAATCGATGTGAAAATTCAGCTACTCCCTCCTCACGCTCGGCCACCCGTTCTACAAACTTCTGTGAGACAGCACCCTCTTCATTTCCTTCCTCTTGGTCCTTGTAGCATTTATATTCGCCGGAAAGCTCCAGCGAACCGCGTATGGTGACGTACTGATCGTTTTCCTGGATGGTAATATCCGGGTCTAAGGAAATGGAAATAAGCTCTTCGACTTCCTGTCCTTTTCTAAACCACAGGGACTCCTCCACAGAAAATCTTAGGTACGATTGATTCTCCTGAGACAAAGCGACTCCTCCTTTCGTTTCCTAATGCAAAATCACTATGTCACTTACACTTTATGAGGGTAAATTTTTATTTATGAATAAAAAAGCTGGATTGTGCAGAAAAGAGGCAAAAAAATAAACTCCCCTAATGGGAGAGCTGGATTGTTCTAATGGTTTATCAAAGATTTATAATCTTCGATTGTTTTAATGGCTGATTTCATGGAGTCATTAGATAACTTGTTTTTCATTGTATTTTTTAAAATAGTTTCTAATTGTGGGCACAATTTGATTTGCTTTGTGTGTGCATCGGTCTTTTTTAGAGCGTCCGAAAGGGCAATTATTGGCCGTTTATTTTCCGCGACAACATCCTTATTGTTCTTTACTATGACCCACTTGGTATTCTCTTTCACCGCTTTAAATTCTACCTTAATCGGGACGGGTTCTTCCTTAATATAAGTCCTGCTTAATGAGTGGGCCTCCTGTAAATATTTTTTATCTACTGCTTGGTCTTTAAAAAATATTTTAATAAGGGGCCGGGGCGCTTTTGTTTTGTCGCAGTAATATAAAGGATACTGGGCGTTTCTCGATACCAATGCTATGTACAGGCTTCTTAAATGCTGAAGGTAGCTATTAGACTCTTGTTTGACAAAAAAATTACCTCTAGTAAACTCGGTGTTTTCGTTGTACATCAGTGTTTGAAATATTTTTAGACTATCGGTGTAGATGTTTATGATTTCTTGTTTATGGATGTCGTTTTCTTTTATTAATTCAATTGTTTTTTCTAATGCATAGCCTTCTGCTATATTTGAGGTAGGATTGATATGCTCAGTTTTAAAATGGTGTTTTTCTATGAAGCCAAATTCGTTTACCCTTACGATTCCTACTCCGATGGTGTGTTCCTTGGTTGAACCGTCAATATAGTATTCTATCATTTTTTGCACCCGCTTCTCCTACGACTTTTTCTACGACGATTTGATTAAAGACTTTTTGTAAGACCAATGAAATTCTTTTAGAAAAAAATAATTTATTGTTACATATTTTACCACAAAAAGGCAGTGGACTAATTTTAAATTTAATCCACTGCCTTCTTATAGGTACAAATTTTATTTAAGCTTCGAAAAAGCAACCTCAACAGCCTTAACCGTCTTTTCAATATCCTCATCCGAATGCTCAGTTGATAGGAATAATCCCTCAAACTGAGATGGCGGCAGGAATACGCCTTGGTCGGCCATTTGGCGGTAGTATTCGGCAAAGAAATCCAAATTGGATGATTTGGCTGTTTCATAATTGATGACCTCTTCATTCGTGAAGAAGAAACCAATCATCGAACCAGCACGGTTAAAGGTAACTGGAACTCCATATTTTTCCCCAGCAGCCTTAATACCTTTTTCTAGGATATCTCCCTTGCGGATAAACTCATTGTAGTGCTCTGGTGTCAACTGGCTTAAGGTTTCATAGCCCGCTGTCATGGCAAGCGGATTTCCGGATAATGTACCCGCCTGATAAATCGGGCCGCTTGGTGCAATACGCTCCATAATATCTGCACGGCCACCGTAAGCGCCGACAGGAAGACCGCCGCCGATTACTTTTCCTAAACAGGTCAAGTCCGGAGTGATACCGAAGTATCCTTGAGCACAATTGTAGCCGACACGGAAACCAGTCATAACTTCATCAAAAATTAACAGCGCCCCGTATTCGGTGGTAATATCACGTAGTCCTTGCAAGAACCCTGGCAGTGGTGGAACAAGTCCCATGTTGCCTGCAACTGGTTCAACAATGATACAAGCAATATCATCGCCAAATTGTTCAAAGGCGTATTTTACCCCTTCAAGGTCATTGTATTGTACTGTGATTGTGTTGGAAGCAACACCTTCAGGTACACCTGGGCTGTCAGGCAAGCCAAGTGTGGCAACTCCCGATCCAGCTTTAATTAATAATGAATCACCATGGCCGTGATAACAGCCCTCGAATTTTAAAATCTTATTACGTCCTGTATACCCACGTGCTAACCGTAAGGCACTCATCGTTGCTTCTGTTCCGGAGTTGACCATCCTGATAATCTCAATGGAAGGCACGCGTTCTTGCACAAGCTTGGCCAGTTTGTTTTCCAATAGAGTCGGCGCTCCAAAGCTTGTTCCTGACTCGGCAGTTTTTTTCAACGCTTCAACTACTTGATCATTGGAATGTCCGAGGATAAGCGGTCCCCATGAAAGAACGTAATCAATATATTCATTACCGTCGATATCATAAATTTTCGAACCTTTGCCCCGTTCCATGAAAATTGGGTCCATGTTGACGGATTTAAAGGCACGAACCGGACTGTTTACACCGCCGGGCATCAATGTTTGGGCTTCTTTAAATGCTTCAATCGATTTTGTATAGGAACGCATTCTTTTCCCTCGTTTCAAAAAATATTATTCGTCTTCCTTCAACCAGCGAATCGCATCTTTTGCATGGTAGGTAATGATTAAATCAGCACCAGCGCGCTTCATACCGATTAACATTTCAAGAACGGTCTTTTTCTCGTCTACCCAGCCATTTTGCGCTGCGGCTTTAATCATTGCGTATTCACCGCTGACGTTGTAAACAACGACCGGCAAATTAAAGTTGTTTTTAATATCACGAACAATATCAAGGTATGGCATGCCTGGCTTCACTATTAAGAAGTCTGCCCCTTCAGCAACATCTGATTCTGCTTCACGAAAGGCTTCCATACGGTTCGCAGGGTCCATTTGATAGGTCTTGCGGTCACCGAATTGCGGTGCACCCTCAGCAGCCTCGCGGAATGGTCCGTAGAATGCAGATGCATATTTAACCGCATAAGACATGACAGGGATTTCAGTAAATCCAGCTTCATCCAATCCTGCGCGGATGGCAGCCACAAATCCATCCATCATGTTTGACGGTGCAATAATATCAGCGCCAGCTTGGGCTTGAGCTATAGCTGTTTTTACAAGCAGGTCTAATGATTGGTCGTTAAGGATTTTTTCGCCTTCAACGACGCCGCAGTGACCGTGGCTTGTATATTCACATAAGCAGGTATCCGCAACAACTAAAACTTCGGGGAAATGTTCCTTAATATAGCGAGTGGCAACTTGAACAATACCATGGTCATGGAACGCTCCTGTGCCGCACTCATCCTTTGTTTCTGGAATACCAAATAATAGAACGGCTTTGATACCGTGAGCAACGATATCTTCCATCTCAGCGTGGAGGTGATCCATCGATACTTGGAATACTCCCGGCATAGAAGATACCTCATTGCGGATGTTTTCTCCTTCATAAATAAACAGCGGATAGATGAAATCGTCCGCTTTCAAATGATTTTCCCTAACGAGCGCACGCATGCTGGCGCTTGAACGTAAACGACGATGACGTGAAAATTGAAGTTCCATTGTGTATACCTCCATTAAATTTAGCTATTTTAATATGTAACTTGCGGATTGCCCTCTCAACTTGCGGATAACCCTTCCCTACTTGCGATAGCCAGCCCCAACTTGCGGATCAGCCATCAATCTTTTCCAAAAAGGCAATCACGCTCTTAACCATCTCATCCACCGTATACTCCTCCGGAGAGGCATGAATCGGCAGCCCGTATTCGAGCAGCCTTTTCTCGGTAACTGGTCCGATGCAGGCGATGATACACCCATTCAGATGGTCGGCCAGCCCATACTCCCCAACCACGTCCATCAGGTGGTCCACCGTCGATGGGCTCGTAAAGGTTAAAATGCTCAGCTCCCGCTCGGAAAGCATCTTTGCAAGTTTCTCTCGGCTTTCCTCAGGCATGTAGTTTTCATAAATAATCAGCTCGTCCACCACGGCCCCGGCCTTTCGTAAACCAGTTGCGATGTATTCACGGGCAAGGTTTCCCTTTGGCAGCAAAACCCGGCAGCCACGCTCAACATGAGGCAAAAATTCCTCAACAAACTCTTCAGCCACGTAGACAGAGGGAACAAAATCTACCCGTATGCCTCTTTCCTTAAGTACTTTTTCAGTTTTTTTGCCGATAACCGCAACCCTTGGGAATTCCGCCCCAACACGATCAACAAACGAAAAAAACGTCTCCACCGTGACACTGCTCGTAAATATAATCCAGTCATATGTATCCAGCACCTTTAGGATTTCCTGAAGGCGCTGGTTTTTTTCAATCGGGCGGAAGGCAATCAGCGGAATTTCAATGGGAATCCCACCGTATCTCTCAACAAGCTCAGAAAATGATTTCGCCTGGCCTTCCCCGCGCGGAACAAGTACCTTTTTATTCAATAAAGGCAGGGAGGGGCTCATTGACCCTCCAGCTCCCGCTTTACCCTGTCAATCAGATCCTTCGCTCCTTTTTCAATCAAAAGGTCTGCCGCCTTAATCCCGAGTTCTTCCGGATTTTGCCCGCGTACTTCTTCTTTAAAAATTTCCTGGCCTTCTGGAGAACCTACAAGCACATTTAGGACAATTTCTTCGTTATCCTCGACACGCGCGAAGCCGGCAATCGGCACCTGACAGCCACCCTCCATTTTTTGCAGGAAGGCACGCTCTGCCCGAACTGCTCTTTCAGTTTTCTTACAAGTGAATTTTTCAAACAGTTCATGAAGTTCACGGTCATCTTCACGGCACTCGATAGATAGAGCTCCCTGACCAACCGCAGGAATGCAGATATCAGCATCCAAGAACTCAGTGACGACATCAGACGCCCAGCCAAGGCGGGATAAGCCTGCTGCCGCCAAAATGATGGCGTCGTACTCTTCTTCCTTCAATTTCGCCAATCTAGTATCAACATTGCCGCGGATCCATTTAATCTCTAAATCAGGGCGTTTCGCCAAAAGCTGGGCACTGCGGCGCAGACTGCTTGTTCCGATAATCGCACCTGGTTTTAAATCAGCTAATTTCACATGGTCCCTGGAAATCAGCGCATCGCGATGGTCTTCCCGGAACGGAATACAGCCGATCGTTAGCCCTTCAGGCAATACAGCCGGCATATCCTTCATGCTGTGGACGGCCATATCAATCTCTTTATCAAGCATCGCCTGCTCAATTTCTTTTACAAAAAGACCTTTACCGCCGACCTTGGAAAGGGTAACGTCTAGAATTTTATCACCTTTGGTGACGATTTCCTTGACCTCGAATTCAAAGCGGGGGTCAATTTTTTTCAGCTGGTCAATCACCCAATTGGTTTGTGTTAAAGCTAACTTGCTGCGTCTGGATCCTACGATAATTTTTCTCATGACTGCCTCCTAATTTACGAGTACCATAGATGGAATGATGATAGTTGCCCAAATAAGAAAAAGTTAATTAATACTATTAGAAAAGAACCGGCATTCCATATCGCCAATTTCTTTCCTGAGAGATTTTTCACTGTCCGCAAATATAAATAAATGCTATACGCTGTGAGTAAAATAAAGGAACCAACAATTTTAATGTCATACCAAGGCATTCCCGGAAGCTTCAGAAACGCCCATTGCAAGCCCAAGATTAAGCTTAACAGAAGCATTGGAACGCCGATGATTGCTAATATGTAAGATGATTTTTCAAGTTTGTCTAAATCGGCAAGACGGATCAGTCTTGTACCCCATTTCTTCCTTTTTAATAAATCATATTGAAGAAGGTACAACACTGAAAAAACAAATGATAATGAAAAGGCCCCATATGACAGTATTGCCATTGTAATATGAATTAATAGCAGCTCGGATATCAGCTGTTTAGCCATGACATGGGAATGGTATTGCATAGGTGCAAACGTATGAATCGTCATGACCGTAAAGCCAAGGATATTAGTGAAAAACACAATAAAGTCAACGCGTAATAAATGATTTATAACAATTGACAATGTTATTAATACCCAGGCATAAAAATAGAGCCCCTCAAAGATAGTTAAGACAGGGAACCTTCCTGTTTTCATCATATAGAAAAAAAGAAATACAGTTTGCGAAAGCCATACAAATGCAAGTAACCAGAAGGCAATCCGATTTGCCTTCCGGTTATGATGAATAAAGTCGAAAAAATATAAAAGAACACTGAAGGCATAAAGAACAACCGTAAATTCGTGCAGCCTCGTCATCAAGACATCATACATAGCCGAGGCCCCCATTTAAAAAGAAGCCTGTGCTTCTGCAACCGTTAATTTATTCGTTTCGGCTGTTTTTGAATGGTGTTCCTTTGCCAGCTCTTCGATATTAAAGATTTTCATGAATAAGTCCATTGCCTGTTCGGCATCCGGTCTTGCCGCCAATTCCTTCGCCTGTAAAATTGGATCTTTTAAAAGCTGGTTAATAATGCTCTTTGTATGCTTGTTTAAGACCTTTTTGTCGCGGTCAGATAAATTTGGAAGCTTCCGTTCAATACTTTCCATTGTTTCAGCTTGAATAGCGAGTGCTTTTTCCCGAAGTGCTGAAATAACCGGAATGACACCAAGCATGCCAAGCCACTGTTTGAAATCGACCGCTTCCTTTTCAATCATCAGCATGATTTTTTCAGCTGCTTTCTTCCGCTCTTGAAGATTGGCCTCAACAATTCCCTCTAGGTCGTCAATATCATATAAAAAGACGTTTTCAAGTTCTGCTATTTGCGGGTCCAAGTCACGCGGCACGGCAATATCGACCATAAACAGTGGCTTGCCTTTCCGCTTTTTCTCAACCGCCGCCATCATCTCTTTTGTAATGACAAAATCCTTCGCACCTGTTGAGCTGATTAGAATATCGGCCTCGACAAGCAATTTCTGTAATTCATCGATGGTTCTTGCTTCACCGTCGAAACGTCCGGCAAGATCCTTCGCTTTTTCATAGGTCCGGTTAATAACTGTAACCTTTCTTACACCATTGCCGTGCAGGTTTTGAGCAGCCAATTCGCCCATTTTTCCGGCACCAAATATCAATACATGCTTATTGGCAAGAGAACCAAAAATTTTCTTGGCCAGTTCAACCGCCGCATAGCTGACAGATACAGCGTTAGCACCGATTTCTGTCTCAGAATGCGCACGCTTTGCCAAAGTAATGGCTTGCTTAAACAAATGGTTAAAGACCGAACCTGTTGCCCCGTGCTCTTGGGCATTCATAAAGCTTGTGCGAACCTGTCCAAGGATTTGTGTTTCTCCTAAAACCATGGAATTCAACCCACAGGTTACATTAAATAGATGCTCGACTGCACCATCATCTTCATAAACAAAAAGAAACGAAGAGAACTCCGCCTGTTCCATTCCGAACCAATCAGCTAGAAACTCCTTAATATAGTAACGGCCTGTATGCAATTGATCAACGACCGCGTAGATTTCGGTCCGATTACATGTTGATAAAATAACATTTTCCAGGATGCTTTTCTTTGTGCTTAATTTTTTGACGGCATCCATAACATCAGTTTCATTAAAAGTTAACCGCTCGCGGATTTCAACAGGGGCAGTTTTATAATTTAGACCGATCGCTAGAATATGCATTTGTTTTGGACACCCCCAATATGTTTACAGTAATAACTAGACTGATTATATCATGAACATTTTCCGTCAGAACACGAAAAATGTGAACATAAAACGACACTATATGTTAATATAGAAAAATGAATAAGTTGGTTAAATAGGAATACTTCCTTATGTACAGTATCAAAAAAACAGACTAGTTTCAAGTGAACCTTACTGGAAGTGGTGTTTTTTAATGAAAAGTCAAAGAATTTTTCCTGGAATCATTTTAATCGGTTTTGGTGCTTACTTTTTATTACAGCAAATCGGAATGACTTTGTTCCCTGCATTTTTTACCTGGCCTACGCTTATGATCATTGTCGGGATTGCCTTTTTAGGCCAAGGCTTTTCTGGCAATGAGTCCGAAGCAGTTCTTCCGGGAGTCATTATGACCGGGTTCGGCCTTCACTTTCATCTGGTTGGCCACGTTTCATTCTGGCCGCAAAATACGATTGGCATGTTAATCCTGATCATTTCAATTGGCTTTTTCTTGCGTTTTCAAAAAACAGGATCAGGGTTATTTCAAGCCTTCCTTTTTCTTATTGTTGCTGTATTGCTGCTTTTTTATGATAAGATTGCCGGGTATTTCGGATTATTGCAGAACGGGATGAGTCTAGTTTGGAAATTTTGGCCTGTCCTTCTAATCCTCATTGGTATTTACTTCCTTTTTAAAAAGAAAAAATAACGCCCTGCGGTGATAAACCCGCCGGGCGTTTTATGTTTCTACATATAACTCTCAAGTATGGACCAAGCTTTATCTTTACCCTCACCTGTTTCAGAAGAGAAAATGACAATCTGGTCGTTTTCGTCAAGATCTAATGTTTCGCGGGTAACCTTGGCATGCTTCTGCCATTTCCCCTTTGGAATTTTATCCGCTTTCGTGGCAATGACTATGCATGGGATTTCATAATGCTTTAAAAAATCATACATCATCACATCATCTTCGGTCGGCGGATGTCTTAGGTCGACAATCAGGACAGCGGCCCTTAATTGTTCACGCGTTGTAAAATAGGTTTCAATCATTCTTCCCCATGCGGCCCGCTCTGTTTTTGAAACCTTAGCGTAGCCATAGCCGGGAACATCTACAAAATGCAGGATTTCATTTATCAGATAAAAGTTAAGTGTCTGTGTTTTTCCGGGCTTGGAGGAAATTCTCGCCAGTCCCTTACGATTTAGCATTTTATTAATAAATGAAGACTTTCCAACATTCGAGCGGCCGGCCAGAGCAAACTCTGGCAAATCCGTGTCAGGGTACTGCTCTGGCTTTACCGCACTAATGACGATATCTGAACTTGTTACCTTCATCGTGCTTCTCCTTCACGAAGGGCATGCTTCAATACTTCATCGACATGGGAAACCGGGACAAATTCCAATTCACCGCGGACGCTTTCCGGAATGTCATCAATATCCTTTTCATTATCCTTCGGTAAAATAACTTTTGTCAGCCCAGCGCGGTGAGCACTTAACGTTTTCTCTTTAAGTCCGCCAATCGGGAGGACTCTGCCGCGGAGGGTGATTTCACCTGTCATCCCCACTTCACGTCGGATTGGTCTGCCGGTCAGCGCCGATACCAAAGCCGTAGCGATGGTGATTCCCGCAGATGGACCGTCTTTTGGAACGGCTCCTTCCGGTACGTGAATATGAATATCGTGTTTCTCGTGAAAGTCTTCTTCGATGCCAAGTTCCTTTGCTTTAGAGCGTACATAACTAAATGCAGCCTGTGCAGATTCCTTCATGACATCTCCAAGCTTACCAGTCAGAACAAGCTTGCCTTTACCAGGTGCAAGCGAAACTTCGATTTGCAAGGTGTCCCCGCCAACAGTTGTGTAAGCAAGTCCGGTCGCTACTCCTACCTGGTCTTCTGCTTCAGCCTGGCCGTAACGGAACCTTGGTTTTCCTAAAAATTCTTCCACATTTTTATCCGTAATGACAACTCGTTTCTTATCTCCAGAAACAATAATTTTCGCTGTTTTCCGGCAGATGGTGGCCATCTGGCGTTCCAGGCTTCTAACTCCTGCTTCGCGAGTGTAGTAACGGACGACCTTTAAAATCGCATCGTCACGAACCTGCAGGGTACTCTTGGAAAGTCCATTTTCCTTAATTTGCTTTGGCAGCAAATGGTCCCTTGTAATATGAACCTTTTCCAATTCCGTATAGCCCGCAATGGTAATAATTTCCATCCGGTCTAACAGTGGTCCTGGGATGGTGCTAAGGTTATTGGCGGTAGCAATAAACATGACCTTCGATAAATCGTAGGTTTCTTCTATATAATGATCGCTGAAATTATGGTTTTGCTCCGGGTCCAATACCTCTAAAAGTGCAGCAGATGGATCGCCGCGGAAATCACTAGACATTTTATCAATTTCATCGAGCAAGAAAACCGGGTTAATCGTTCCTGCTTTTTTCATTCCCTGAATAATCCGTCCAGGCATCGCGCCAACGTACGTTCTGCGATGGCCGCGAATCTCGGATTCATCACGGACGCCTCCAAGCGAGACACGGACAAAATTCCGATTAAGTGAGGTCGCAATCGATTTGGCAAGGCTTGTTTTCCCTACTCCCGGAGGTCCAGCTAGACAAAGAATCGGCCCTTTCAAGGAATTGGTCAATTTCTGAACAGCCAAATATTCGAGTACTCGCTCCTTTACCTTTTCAAGCCCGTAATGTTCTTCATTTAGAATCTTTTCTGCTCGACGAATATCAATATCGTCTTCCGTCTTTTTCGACCATGGCAGGGAAATCAGCCACTCAATATAATTGCGGATGACCGCACTTTCCGCGGAGCTTGTCGGCACTTTTTCATAACGATCCAGTTCCTTCATGGCCGCATTATAAACGTGCTCCGGCATTCCCGCTTCTTCGATTTTCTTGGTGAGGTCGGCGATTTCGCCAGTCTTGCCTTCTTTATCCCCTAATTCCTTCTGGATTGCCTTCATCTGTTCGCGCAAATAGTATTCCTTTTGCGTTCTTTCCATTGACCGCTTAACCCGCTGGCCGATTTTCTTTTCAAGATTGAGGACTTCTTTTTCGTTAAAAATTCGGTCAATCACCCGGTTCATTCTTTGCTTTATCTCGATTGTCTCAAGGATTTCTTGTTTCTCCTTCAGCTTGATCGGCAAATGGGAAGCGATAATGTCCGCCATTCTTCCGGGTTCTTCAATATCGGCAACAGTAGCAAATGTCTCCGCCGAGATTTTTTTCGATAATTTTATGTATTGTTCAAAATATTCCAACATGGTTCTCATTAGAGCCTGGTCTTCAACATCTTTAGTGTCAGAATCTTCATAGGTTACAACACTGACAGCATAATGATCGTCCTCATCGTGAAATGTTACGATTTCTGCCCTGCTTAACCCTTCCACCAAAACGCGAATCGTACCGTTTGGAAGCTTTAACATTTGCTTCACTTTGGTTAATGTTCCAAATCGGTAAAGATCCTCCTCGGCAGGCTCATCAATGGAAACATCCTTTTGGGTTGTTAAAAAAATGATATGGTCATCAACCATCGCTTTTTCGAGTGCCTGAACCGATTTATCACGGCCCACATCTAAATGAAGAACCATGGTCGGATATACGAGCAATCCCCGAAGCGGCAGGAGGGGGACGATCAATTCTTTCTTTTTCGCCAAAATACAGCACCTCCACATGCAAAAACATGAATTTATACTGCTAATGCAGAATAAGTCTTTGTACAATTCTATCTTATTTGAATTAACGTGTCTATTTTTATAGACAGCGCTTTTTTCAATATACGTTAGTTTCTCCCTAACCAAAAAAATTACTTCAATATAAGCTATGAAAAAGTAATTTACAGCATACGAAATAAAAACTTCGGTTTGCTTTTAAGGACAAACCGAAGTGGGAAATTTAGATCGATTCTTTTTTTGTTAACTCAATAGAAGCCGGCACGGCATGATTTTTCTTAAATTCGTTCACAAACGCAATCTCAAAAACTTCGTGCAGATGGGTAACAGGCACAATTCGGATTCCGTCTATTTCGTTTAATATCGTTTGAATATTTTCCTGTGGAATAATGACCGTTTTCGCCCCTGCTTTTTTCGCCGCTTTTATCTTTGGATAGACTCCTCCGATTGGCTTAACGTTTCCATGGATGCTGATTTCACCTGTCATCGCAACCGTGTTGTCAATTGGAATATTATAAATAGCGGAGTAAATCCCTGTCGCCATTGCGATACCCGCGGACGGACCATCAATCGGCACACCCCCAGGGAAATTGACATGAATATCATAATCATTCGCCGGAACACCCATCGACCGGAGAACGGTGATGACATTTTCAATCGAACCGCGCGCCATACTTTTACGGCGGATTGATTTCCCTTGTCCGCCAATGCTTTCTTCCTCGACAATTCCGGTAATGTTAATGGATCCTTTCTCCTTTGCCGGAATAACGGTCACTTCAATTTCGAGAAGTGCTCCTGAATTCGGTCCATACACAGCCAAGCCGTTAACCAGCCCAACCTGTGCAGCATCATTAATCATCCGTTCCATGCGCGGTGTCATTTGACTGGAATGAATTACCCATTCAATATCTTCGTCCTTAATATATTGCCGATCTTCGGTTATGGCCAGCCCCGCCGCAATCTGAATCATGTTGACGGTTTCCCGGCCATTTCTGGCATATGTAGAAAGAGTATGGACACCGGTATCATTAATTTCCATATTAACCTTTTCCGCAGCCTTTCGTGCTACTTTCACAATTTCCTCTTGGTTTAAATCGCGAAAGAACACTTCCATGCAGCGCGACCGGATGGCGGGCGGAATTTCACTTGGTGTCCGCGTTGTCGCCCCGATTAAGCGGAAATCGGCGGGAAGTCCATTTTTAAAAATATCATGAATATGGGTAGGTATTTGTGTATTTTCCTCGTGATAATAAGCACTTTCCAAATATACCTTGCGATCCTCGAGTACCTTGAGCAGCTTATTCATCTGAATCGGGTGCAGTTCGCCAATTTCATCAATAAAGAGGACACCGCCATGAGCATTAGTGACTGCCCCTTGTTTTGGCTGCGGAATCCCCGCTTGACCCATTGCACCAGCTCCCTGATAAATTGGGTCATGAACGGATCCGATTAGCGGGTCAGCAATTCCTCTTTCGTCAAATCGGGCCGTTGTGGCATCTAATTCTATAAAAACGGAATCTTTTTTAAATGGTGACTTTGCATTCTTTTTGGCTTCTTCGAGAACGAGCCTTGCTGCCGCCGTTTTACCGACACCGGGCGGTCCGTAGATGATCACATGCTGTGGATTCGGTCCACAAAGGGCCGCTTTTAAAGATTTAATGCCATCCTCTTGACCGACAATATCCTGAAAGCTTGTCGGACGCACTTTTTCAGAAAGCGGTTCGGTTAATGAAATAGATCTCATTTTGCGAAGCTGCTCCATTTCCTTCCGGGACTCCCGGTCAATTGACACCTTCTGCGTGCGCTGATTCTTGAGCAAATTCCAAAAATAAAGACCAATGATGATTCCAAAAAACAATTGTATAAATAAGGCGATCCCCGTCCAACTCATTTCGTTTCCCTCCAGTATCTAATTAACTCCTGTAGATATTAATAAGTATTTCCTGCAGGCTGGCGGAATAAACCATGAATTGAAAAAACTGAAGGGGGAGGAAAAAATGAAGATGTGAGTAAAATCCAGTTACCCGCGAGTAAATCGGGGGTATGCGAGAGTATTCTGTTCTTATCCGAGAGTATTTCGAACGTATCCGAGAGTAAATTCATGAACCGAGAGTAATCCGCGATTATCCGAGAGTATTTCATCGTTATGAGAGAGTATTATGCTCTTATCCGAGAGTATTTCGCATATAGCGACAGTTGGAGTACGTTGTCCGCCAGTTGGAACGGTTTATCCGACAGTTACGAGCACCTATACGCCAGTTAGAACGGTTTATCCGACAGTAACACTAACCCCCAATAAAAAGAACCCGAACCAATAAGTCCGGGTCCTCACCTATTATGCAGATTTCTCTTCTTTAACAACCGTACCATCTTCAAGGATCAGCTTTGGAACGCTGTTGTCCGCGACTGTATCCTTCGTGATGATACATTTGGTAATATCATCGCGGGAAGGAAGGTCGAACATAACATCAAGCATGATGCCTTCAATGATGGAACGTAAGCCGCGGGCACCGGTTTTACGCTCAATCGCCTTTTTCGCGATTTCCTGCAGTGCTCCTTCTTCAAACTCAAGCTCGACATCATCGATTTCAAGCATTTTTTGATATTGCTTTACAAGAGCATTCTTTGGTTTCGTTAAAATTTCAATTAACGCTCCTTCGTCAAGCTGCTCTAGGCTAGCAATAACCGGCAGACGGCCGATGAATTCAGGAATCAAGCCGAAGCGTAAAAGGTCTTCAGGAAGAACCTTGGAAAGCAATTCTTTTGAACTGATTTCCTGCTGTTGTTTCGGATCAGCACCAAAGCCGATAACCTTTTGTCCTAAACGACGCTTGATGATTGGCTCGATGCCATCAAAGGCTCCGCCGCAGATAAATAAGATGTTTGTTGTATCAATTTGGATAAATTCCTGATGCGGATGCTTTCTTCCGCCTTGTGGGGGAACGCTCGCAACCGTTCCTTCAAGAATTTTCAATAATGCCTGCTGAACGCCTTCACCGGAAACGTCACGGGTAATCGAAGGATTTTCAGATTTACGGGCAATTTTATCAATTTCA
This sequence comes from Neobacillus sp. PVCKKU3, assembly GCF_058323225.1. Classification (NCBI taxonomy): domain Bacteria; kingdom Bacillati; phylum Bacillota; class Bacilli; order Caryophanales; family Bacillaceae; genus Neobacillus; species Neobacillus sp. PVCKKU3. The sequence goes on along the minus strand of NZ_JBLVQN010000001.1, from coordinate 15,128 downwards.
TCAATATAAATAATCCCTTTTTCTGCCTTCTCTACATCGTAATCAGCAGCTTGGATTAATTTTAATAAGATGTTTTCAACGTCTTCACCAACGTAGCCGGCCTCTGTAAGCGATGTAGCATCTGCAATCGCAAACGGCACATTTAGGATACGCGCCAATGTCTGCGCCAACAATGTTTTACCGCTACCAGTCGGTCCAATCATACAAATATTACTTTTTGAAAGCTCGACATCATCGATTTTGCTGTTGGAATTGATCCGCTTGTAATGGTTATAAACAGCCACCGATAATGCTTTCTTTGCTTTATCCTGTCCGATTACATATTCATCAAGGATTTCGCAAATTTCCTTTGGCTTAGGAACATCTTTAAATTCTACTTCTTCCTCTGTTCCAAGCTCTTCCTCCACAATCTCTGTGCAGAGTTCAATACATTCGTCACATATATAGACTCCAGGTCCGGCAACAAGCTTGCGGACTTGATCCTGTGTTTTTCCACAGAATGAACACTTCAGTTGTCCTTTTTCATCATTAAATTTAAACAACCCTTTCACCCCTTAAGACGACTTATTTCTTTATTTAAAGCTCGCGAAAATTCCAAACAAATCCGATTTTTTCTACAATTCATTAGGTATGTATTTTGCATTGTAACACATTTAGCGGGCGGACTGGAACTAAAAAGCTTTTCTCAAAATATGTTTTTTATTTGTCTGGAATTCGCTTAAAATGAAATATGTACCTCAAACAGCTTAACCATAATTTTTAAAAATCAATCTTGGATTTAATTAATTCGCCGGCAAAAATTTTATTCCTGCCACCCGTTTATAAAAAAGGTTACCCTGTCCTTATTATAATATGTAATTGAAAAAATGTATAAAACAAGGCACGATAAAAATCGTGCCTTGGAACTATTTACGTATTACTTCTTGTTTTCAACAAGAAAGTCGATTGCTTTTTTGTATTTAAGTTCTTCTTTGATGCCTTCTGTTCCGCCAAGAGCTTTTTTGATGTTGTCAACAGGCATGTTGTACATTCCTGCCATTTTTTCAAGCTCAGCATTTACATCTTCTTCAGACACTTCTAGGTTTTCAGCCTTAGCAATGGCTTCTAAAGTTAATCTTACACGAACATTTTTCTCAGCATCAGCCTTCATTTGTTCGCGAAGAGCTTCTTCGTCTTGACCAGAGAATTGATAGTAAAGCTGAAGGTTCATGCCTTGCATTTGCAGACGTTGTTCAAAATCTTGAAGAAGACGATTTACTTCGTTGTCAATCATCACTTCAGGAAGTTCAACTTGAGCATTTTCAGCAGCTTTTTCCACTAGTGTATCTTGTAGGTTGTGTTCCGCTTCATGCTTTTTGCTGTCTTCTAAACGAGTTTTGATTTTTTCTTTTAATGCATCTAAAGTTTCAACTTCATCGTCTACGTCTTTAGCAAACTCGTCATCTAATGCAGGAAGTTCTTTACCTTTTATTTCGTGAACAGTTGTTTTGAACACAGCTGGTTTACCTGCAAGCTCTGCTGCATGATATTCTTCAGGGAAAGTTACTTCTACATCTTTAGATTCGCCGGCAGCAACGCCCACAAGTTGTTCTTCAAAGCCAGGAATGAAAGAGCCTGAACCTAGTTCAAGAGAGTAGTTTTCACCTTTGCCGCCTTCGAATGCTTCGCCATCAACAAAGCCTTCAAAGTCGATTACAACTGTGTCGCCAAGTACAGCAGTTCCTTCTTCTTTCACAACAAGCTCAGCATGACGATTTTGAAGAGCTTCTAGTTCTTTTTGAACATCTTCTTCTGAAACAGTGGTGTCAAGCTCTTCTACTTCAAGGCCTTTGTATTCGCCTAAAGTTACTTCAGGTTTTACTTGAACAGTTGCCTTGAAAGTAAAGTCTTTGTCTTTGCCCATTTGCTCAAGGTCAAAATCAACATTTTCAGGCTGAGCAATTGGCTCGATTCCAGTTTCATCGATAGCAGTCATGTATGCATCTGGAAAAATAAAATCTAATGCATCTTGGTATAGAGCTTCTACACCAAAGCGCTTTTCAAACATTCCACGAGGCATTTTCCCTTTACGGAAGCCTGGAACATTGATTTGTTTTACTACTTTTTTGAAAGCCGCGTCTAAACCTTCGTTTACTTTATCGGCACTTACTTCAATTGTAAGGACACCGCGGTTTCCTTCTAACTTTTCCCATTTTGCAGTCATTCTTTTCCCTCCAACATCTATTACTCATTTCATTCGTAACGAATTTAAATTCGGAATATGTCTTGTCCACGAAGCCATTTTCCACTTTTTTTGCTGTAAAATAGTTTTTTACACAATGCAACCCTTACATTATAACACAGGATTTGTTTCTTTCAACAGCGAAGGTTATAGATTAGGATAAGAAATTTTCTCAATTTCTTCTATTTCCTGTATAGCAAGGGTGATTTCAACTGACGATACGTCATAGTCTTTAGATAATTCATTTATTTCCGAGTTTATCCCCATATATTCCTGCGCCAAATATTGAAAGCCAGCAGCCCAGGCAGCCGGGTTCTCTGGCTCTAGTTCGAATGGGTAGCTGATAAAGAAAATGCGCTCTACCATTTCACTGATGCTGGCAAAGAGAACGGGATTGCTGCTTTCAAGCCGATTCTCAATCAGTTCTTTGATAGAGGTCATTTTCGGCTGATGTCTTACATCTGCTATTCCTATCGGATTTATGGTTATTTCTTCCGAAAATTTAACCATTTTTATGTTTTTGTCGACTTCCTGCTCTTTTAAAAGAGTTAATAGGATTGTTTTTAAAAAGGGATGGCCTATTTCCGCTTTTAAGTAGTCTTCTATTTCGGGGACATAAGGCCTGATGTTTTTATCTGAAAGTCTTGAAATGGCCAGCATTTGCTCGTTTAGGCTAGTTAAGGATAATAGATTTAATGAATCCGGACCGGTATCCTCCTCAGGATCTTCACTACTCAGATCAAGGCTTTTGTTCTCTGCCATTTTTCGGCTGAATTGGAGAAGGGTTAAGAAATGCTCCAGTCTTTCCGGCGGAATCTCTTTTTCCTCCAAGAGAGCCTCAATAGTTGAGACGATTTCCTGATATTCATGAAGCTGAATAAGCACTGTTACGTATAAATCCACCAATTGAAAATAGTCACCGATTCCCTTATGAAGCAATTCCTTTGCAAGGACCTTTGCCTTTTGAAAATTCCCTGCCTCAAAATAGGCAAGGACCAGGCCGATTAAAACATCATCGTTATCCTGATCCAGTTCTTTCGCCTCTTCGAGAAGCCTGATGGCTTCAGTATATTTTTTATTGTGCAGGCTTTCTAAGCCTTTGTCCGTTAATCTTTTTTCCATTCCGGGGAAAAAAATCACGTTATCTATTTTTTTCACTTTTTCCCGCTTTTTCATAAGAATCCGTCCTTGTAGGTTATCATTGGAAAATAGTGTAACATAATTAAAGCATAAAAAAAACTCACCTGATGAGGTGAGTATATATTTTGGTATGTAGTAGTGGCGTCCCAGGAGAGATTCGAACTCCCGACCGCACGCTTAGAAGGCGTGTGCTCTATCCAGCTGAGCTACTGGGACATAATCAGTAATCAAAGACAAGATTTATTATATTACCTTAGTATTTTATTGTCAACAGATTATAAATTTTTTCTGAGAAATAATTGGGGGGCGCTCCCCCCATTATTAATTAACCTTGAATTCACGAGCTAATCTCGGTATGTCCTTGCCGTTTAATTCATAAACAGTCATCCTGATGGAATTTTCCTGCAAGTCAAGGATCACGTATGTTTTTTCAACACGCTGGCGTGGGAGGCGGATGCTGCCTGGGTTCAAGTACAGGGTACCGTCGATCACCTCTGCCCCCAGGATATGCGAATGCCCAAAACAGACAATATCAGCACCAGATTCTTGGGCTTTGTAGGTTAATTTCATCAACGAAGTTTTGACCGAATATCGATGGCCATGGGTAATGAAAATCTTTTTTCCAGAGAGGTCCGTTACCAGCTCCAGTGGGAATCCGCCAAAATCACAATTTCCGCCAACCGTAAAATACCCCATTAAGGACTTGTGGTCCGGGTCCAACTGGGAATCACCGCAATGGATCATTAAATCGACATCGGCCATGTGCCTTTCCCTGATTACCTCAAGCTCTTTCGTCATACCGTGGCTGTCGCTGACGACCAATACCTTGCTCATTTGCCTTCAGCGCTTTCCAGCTTCGAATCTAGCACCGAATCCAATTTCCTTAACGCATTCGCCCGATGGCTGATTTTATTTTTTTCCTCAGCAGATAGCTCTGCCATTGCCACTCCCTTTTCCGGAGCAAAGAAAACCGGGTCATAGCCGAAGCCGTTGGTACCCCTTGGCTCTTCCAATATCCGGCCTTCACAGGTACCTGACACCGTAAAGGTCTCTTGACCAGGAATGGCAACTGCTAAAGCACAATAGAAGCGGGCTGTTCTCTGCTCCTCAGGAACACCCTCTAGCTCCGCAAGTACCTTATTAGTGTTATTCAAGTCATTTTTCGGTTCCCCAGCATAGCGGGCCGAATAGATGCCCGGACGGCCTTCAAGCGCGTCAACGATTAGTCCGGAATCATCACCAATTACCATTTTCCCAAGTGCCTTCGAAATGGTTTCCGCCTTTAATGTGGCATTTTCCTCAAAGGTTGTCCCGGTTTCTTCTACCTCCGGAAGCTCCGGAAAGTCCAGCAACGTCCGCACGGTAATTCCTCTGCTTGCAAAAATATGCTCAAACTCCCTGGCTTTTCCAGGATTTTTGGTGGCAATGATAACTTCATTCATATGAATCCCCTCTATTTCTTTCTGCGATTTTCAATCTTTTGCATGATTTCCTCGCCAAGGGCAGCCTTTTGCTGTTCAAACAGCTCCATGAGCCCCTCTTGAGCAGCACCAAGCAACCCTTGGAGATCATTGTAGGAAAATGTCGCTTCCTCACCCGTTCCCTGCAGCTCAACAAATTCGCCGCTGCCTGTCATGACAACATTCATATCGACCTGTGCCTTGGAATCCTCTATGTAATTTAAATCTAACACTACTTGGCCGCCCTCTAAAATTCCGACACTCGTTGCAGCTAAATAATCAGTAATCGGAAACTTCGATAATGATTTTTTCCCAGAAAACGACTGTAAGGCAAGAGACAAAGCCACAAAAGCCCCCGTTATCGAAGCTGTTCTTGTTCCGCCGTCTGCCTGAATGACATCACAGTCAATCCAAACAGTTCGCTCGCCCAGCGCTTCAAGATCCACTACAGCTCTTAAGGCACGGCCGATTAATCGCTGGATTTCCATTGTCCGGCCGGTAACCTTGCCTTTCGAGGACTCCCGAATATTCCTTGTTTCCGTTGCCCTAGGAAGCATTGCATATTCCGCGGTAATCCAGCCTTTCCCTTGCCCTCTCATAAACGGCGGAACTTTTTCCTCAATGCTGGCGGTACAAATCACCTTTGTATTGCCGACTGAAATAAGGACCGAGCCTTCCGGATGCATTAAATAATTGGTTTCAATATGTACGGGTCTTAATTGCAATGGCTCTCTTCCGTCTGCACGCGCCATATCCCAAACTCCTCCTCCATGGTATCTGTAAGGGACTCTCTCCCCTTACAAAAACACTAAATACAAAATAGAAAGAGGCGGCAGTCAGCCAACCTCTTTGATTGTCATTATATAGTATAACAAAAATTTTTTTTTAAAAACTACCTGTATTGACTTTTTCTGGGCGGGTAACCGGTGCAGAAAGCTTCTTACCCTTGTCATTCTTCAATTCCGCTTTACCGTCAACTAAAACAGCTACCTTTTGCACGCCCTTCTGTTCAGTCAAGGAAAGCACAAGTGTATCCAGCAAGTTTTGCGATATCACTTTCTCTTCAAAGCTGCCGTATATATTTTTGTTAAAGTTTAAGGTGACAGTTCCGTCCTTATATTTCGGGGCTTCATTCAGTTTAACGTCAGTCATAAATTCGGAAACAAGGTTCGACTTTTCACTTGGGCCCTTGATTAATTCATTGACTGCCGCTGTGATTGGATCCTTCTCACTTGCTTTCACCCTGCGGGTAACTGGCACATAATAGTAGGAGCCTTCTTCACCGCCAATAAAGTATACAGTAATTGGCTTCGTATTCGTGATATCCGCTACATCCTTTGTATCTAAGTTGATGCCTGTTGCCCTGGAAAGCTTTTCGCTGATTGGCGTTCCTTTTACAGGCATTTCCGTTAATTCATGGCCGTTCATTTTCAACTTAACAGAATTGACACCAGCAAACTGCGTCAGGGTCCAGGTGACTGACTGAAGGATTTTCAATTCATCCTCAGGCTGATAGTTTTTGAATTCCTTTGAAAAATCAACAACTGCAACCCCATCTTTAATATTAACCGATGGTTTTGTATCCTCAGGCAGAACGGCTCTAAAATCATTCGGCAGCATATCCGTTACAGGTCCGTTCACCACTAAGTAATCCAGCGCCTGTTTAGCGACTGATTTGGTTTTTGGAAGATTTAATGTTTGCGGGACAACATAACCATTCTTGTCAATGAGATATAGTTCCGTTTTCAACACATTCTCTGCATTTTCCTTCTTTACGGCCGCTGTTTCCTTATTGGTGTTTTTCTCACTCGTTGTCGTCACCGTTTTTGGCGGATCAATTTTCTTTTGTGTTTCACTGCCAAATAGGCCGCAGCCGGATAGCACAACCGTGGAAGTGAGCACAGCCAGGCCAAGAATTTTTGCTTTATTTTTGAACATATTTTTCCCCCCTAAGACTGTTTGTACTATCATGTATACGAGCCTATGAAAAAATTAGACCGCTTCGAAAAGAAAAATAGGACAAATTTATTAAATTTTTTTAAATGAAAACTCGCCGATTGGCGAGTACGTTAGGACGAAGACAGAGGCGTAGTTGAATTTATACTTTCTTATTAGCTCAAAAAAAATAGAGCCCTCTAGAGACTCTATTTTACAATTTTATTTTTTTTACGTTTTCAATAGGGGTGCCTAGCCATTGCGACGCTATTTTTGAAAAAATCCAAGTGGAACCAGTCGTATAGAATTCATGCTCCGGTTCCTGTTCGTCTGATTCAAGGAGTCCTTTATATTGAAGAATGGCGCTAATCTCCCTGGCCGTTTCATCACCTGAGCTAATGACACTAACCTTTTCACCCATGAATTTTTTAATCAACGGTTCGAGCAGTGGATAATGGGTGCACCCCAAAATAAGCGTATCCAGGTTTTGATTCAATAAAGGCTGCAGCGCTTCATCCACAATTTTCGCAGCAATCGGCCCATCGTATTCACCGCTTTCCACTAGCGGCACAAACTTGGGGCAGGATTGACTTTTGACAAAAAGACGGCTGTTAAGTGATTTTAATGCCTTTTCGTAGGCACCGCTTTTAACAGTTCCATCTGTCCCAATAATTCCGACACGATAGTTTTTTGTCCGTTTTATTGCCGCTCTTGCTCCTGGGTTAATGACCCCTAGCACAGGAATCGATAATTCCCTGCGGATATCGTCGAGCGCAGCTGCTGTTGCCGTATTGCAGGCAATTACCAGCATTTTTATATTTTTTTCTAATAAAAAGTGGGTCAATTCCCATGTAAATCTTTTTACTTCTTTCGTCGATCTTGGGCCGTAGGGACAGCGCGCGGTATCACCCAAATAGATGATTTTCTCGTTTGGCAGCTGCCTCATGACCTCTTTAGCAACGGTCAGGCCGCCGACACCAGAATCTATAACACCAATTGCTTGCTTCAAACTTTTCGCCTCATTTTACTGTTAGCAACTTCTTTATATTCGAACGCATCATATCAACTGCGTTCCTAAACGAACCTCTGGCCCGCCAATCCGTCTACTGGACTTACTTCATTTCCTGATGCAGTTTTATTAAGTTGTTTTGCAAGAGTTGAATTTCTTCCTTATTGAAGTTTTTTAAGACTTCTTCAAGATAGACTTGACGCTTTTTAATCACTTCATCAATGATTCTCTTGCCTTCTTCGAGAAGATGGATTCTCACAACACGGCGATCGTTTGTATCTTTCACCCGCTCTACCAAAAGATTTCTCTCCATACGGTCGACCAGATCAGTGGTAGTACTGCAGGCTAAATACATTTTAGTAGAGAGCTCGCCAATTGTCATATCTCCGTCTTCGAAGAGCCATTGCAAGGCAACGAATTGAGGAGGAGTAATTTTATAATTACTCAACATCTCTCTTCCCTTTTGCTTAATTATGCCTGATATATACCGCAGTTCTTTTTCGATATTTGCGACAACGTCCCCAGTCACTTTTTGGGAATTTTCGAGTTTCATTTGTTCTACACTCCTAAAATAGCTTCTCCTCATGACATGACCAAATAAAAAATACTTTTCAAGCTTGTACTTATTGTCTACTTTTTTCAGGAAAATTTCAAGCCGGAACTGTCTTGTCAGCTTTTCAAAAAAAACTGGCAAGATGAAGGTGCTTCATCCTGCCAGTTGGATTATTCGATCTCTTCCAGCTTTCCAAAGGAGCCAAAAAATTCGTAATGGATCCGTTCTTCTGGAACTCCCCATTGTTTTAAAGCTTTATTAACCACTTTCATGAAAGGCTCCGGTCCGCAGAAATAAAAATCGGCATCCTTGGTTGGTAAACTTTGCTGCAGCCAATCCAGGCTGAAAAATCCTTCTTTATCGTAATTTTTCTTTTCTTTATCATCTTCTGATGGTTTTTCATAAATAACGAAGGAGTGGACATTTTTATGTCCTGATGCCAGGTCATTTACATGGGCTCTGAAGGCATGCAGTTGGCTGTTTATGGCAGCATGGATATAATAAATTTCCCGATTTGGCCTTTCGTTTACGGTTGTGTTTAACATGGCCATCATCGGAGTAAGACCAACCCCGCCGCTAATTAATACTAATGGAAGACTCGTATCCAAATCTAAATAAAAATCACCGGCAGGTGCGGTAATCGGAATCGTATCTCCCTCTTTTACATGAGTGTGCAAATAGGTGGAAACAATCCCAGCAGGAATGTTATCCCCTTTTGGGTCTTCCCGTTTTACACTGATTCGGTAATAATTCTGACCGGGACGATCTGATAAACTATACTGGCGTAAATGGGTGTATTGTTCACCGGGAATCTCCAGTTTTACGGTAATGTATTGACCAGGAATATAGCTGGCAATTTCCTTACCGTCTTGCGGCTTTAAGTAAAACGACGTGATGACGTCGCTTTCTTTCACCTTTTTTTCCACAACAAAATTCCGGTAGCCGGCCCAGCCGCCAGGCATTGTCTCCGCCGTTTTATACATTTTATTTTCCATTCTAATAAACACATCTGCGATGACCCCATATGCATCCGCCCATGCATCGATAATTTCTGGTGTTGCCGCATCGCCTAACACTTCTTTGATGGCTCCCAGCAGATTCTCACCAACTATCGGATAGTGCTCCGGCTTAATTTGCAGGCTTCGATGTTTTTCACCAATTCGCTCGAGAACGGGCATAATTTGGCTGAAATCTTCAATATTTGCCGCTGCCCCGTAAACAGCATCTGCGAGTGCTTTAGGCTGGTGACCTGTTATTTGATGCGTTTGATTGAAAATATTGAGAAGCTCCGGATGCTGCTTAAACATACGCTTATAAAAATGCTTGGTTATTTGTTCACCATGATCCTTCACAATCGGAAGTGTGGCTTTTATGATTTCAAGCTTATTCGGATTAAGAGTTTTGACCGTCTTTACGACCTCTTGCCAAGAATTTTTTTCTTTAATTTGCGTAATAGACATAATTGTATTTCTTACCTCCTTTAGCCTTACAACTAAAGTATCTCCTGCTCTGAAGATGATAAAGGAGGAAAGTATTGTTATGTCATTACAAAAAAAATGTCCATTTAAATGTATGAACCGGCCTCCCATAAGGATGCCGGTCATGTTTAAAGTTCTAGCTCTCCCATACGAAGGAGTTCTACAACTGCCTGTGATCGCCCCTTCACACCAAGCTTTTGCATGGCATTCGAAATATGATTCCGAACTGTTTTTTCGCTGATAAATAATTCACTAGCGATTTCTTTTGTTGTTTTGTCCTGTACTAACAGTTCGAATACTTCTCTTTCTCGTTTGGTGAGTAATGGCTTGTGAGTATATTCATTCTCCTTCAAGTATTGTAACCCTCCTTGCCTTCGCCAGTTATGCACCGGGGGTGGGTATATATTTAGTCACCATATCTTATGTGCACTGGTCAGGGGGAGTGACTATATTTACTCGTTAGATATGAATTTTATGAAAAAACTTTCTAAAAAAAAAAGACAAGAGCCCTTCTTTTATGAGCTCTTTAGCTTTGCATATATAATATATCGTTTTGGGGCGTTTCCGACGTAACGGAAGGGGTAGCATGTTGTTAGAATTAATTCTTCTTCATTGTGATGCAAGGTGATAATACTGGTATCGTCTGACTTCACGATTTTCGTATGGGTTATTTCGTAATTGAAGTTACCATAGGGCATTTGCATATTTAAGGAGTCGCCGACTTTCAGTTCACCTAAGTGGCGAAAAACGGTATCGCGATGTCCCGATAATACAATTTGTCCTTTGTCGCCGGGAAAATACGATCCTTTATAGTGGCCTACTCCTCTTTCTAAATCATCCGGATTTGTCCCTTCCACGATTGCCAGTTCCGCTTTTATCTTCGGTATGGCCAATAGACCGACTGTATCCCCCATATCCAGTGGTTTGCTTTCACCCTGTTTCTGTACTGGTTGATTATTGCTTGAAGCCTTTTTGGGCTGCTCACGCACTATGTTTTTTGCTTCCTGAAGGGAGGCTTTTGTTTGCATTTTTGTGTCTACAATCTGCCATAATCCGATACCTAAAACTATGAGCCCAGCCAATATAATAAGAATTGGAATCTTAGTTTTCACCATAAATACCTGCCTTTTCAAAAAGCTCATATTGTTAGTTCAAGTATAACAAACGGGCAGGGAAACGACTATAATTTCCAGACAAGAAAAAACCTCCCTTTCATTGTAAAAAGGAGGTTTTTAACATTATTAGTCGCGGTCGGAGCCGAAGAAGTTTCTAAATGCTTGGAATGTTGTTTCACGGTTCAATGCTGCGATTGAGGTAGTCAATGGAATACCTTTAGGACAGGATTGAACACAGTTTTGTGAGTTACCGCATCCTTCAAGACCGCCTTCACCCATGATGGTTTCAAGCCGCTCAGCCTTATTCATCGCACCTGTTGGATGGGCATTGAAAAGACGAACCTGTGATAATGGCTGCGGTCCGAAAAATTTTGATTTACTGTTAACATTCGGACATGCCTCTAGGCAGACACCACATGTCATACACTTGGAAAGCTCGTAAGCCCATTGGCGTTTATTCTCAGGCATACGAGGTCCTGGTCCTAGATCATAGGTTCCGTCAATTGGAATCCACGCTTTCACTCTCTTTAATGCATCAAACATTCTGCTGCGATCAACCTGAAGGTCGCGCACAACAGGGAATGTCCGCATTGGAGCTAAGCGGATCGGCTGCTCCAATTGATCGACTAACGCCGAACACGATTGGCGCGGCTTTCCGTTTATAATCATAGAACATGCACCACAAACCTCTTCAAGACAGTTCATATCCCAAGTAATTGGGCTGGTAGCTTGTCCTTTTGCATTAACAGGGTTTCTCCGAACTTCCATTAACGCCGAGATAACGTTCATCCCCGGGCGGTATGGAACCTCAAATTCTTCCTCATAAGGGGCAGAATTTTCATTATCCTGACGTTGAATAATAAATTTTACAGTCTTAGTTTCAGCCATTTTATCTTCTCCCCTTTCCTTTTAGTGTTTTGTTGTATAGTCGCGCTCCCGCGGCTTAAGCAAGGAAATATCTACATCTTCATAATGGAACGCTGGGGCAGATGTTGCATCGACGAATTTAGCCATCGTTGTTTTTAAGAACTCCTCATCGTTACGTTTAGGGAATTCAGGCTTGTAATGGGCGCCGCGGCTTTCATTACGGTTGTATGCACCAAGCGTAATAACGCGTGCCAATTGAAGCATGTTTTGCAGCTGTCTTGTAAATGCTGCCCCTTGGTTGCTCCATTTAGAAGTATCATTAATGTTAATCTTTTGATAACGCTCTAACAGTTCTTGGATCTTTTCATCTGTTTTTAACAGCTTGTCATTGTATCGAACAACTGTCACGTTATCAGTCATCCATTCGCCAAGTTCCTTATGAAGAACATAAGCATTTTCATTACCGTTTAGTGACATAATGTTGTTCCATTTTTCTTCCTGCTCTTTGACATGACGATCAAATACAGTAGAAGAAACAGCATCAGAGCTCTTTTCAAGACCTTCAATATACTTAACCACATTTGGTCCAGCAACCATACCACCAAATACAGCGGAAAGAAGTGAGTTTGCTCCAAGACGGTTCGCACCATGCTGGGAATAATCACATTCTCCGGCAGCAAATAAACCAGGAATACTAGTCATTTGGTCATAATCAACCCAAAGTCCGCCCATTGAATAGTGAACGGCAGGGAAAATTTTCATTGGAACTTTACGCGGGTCATCACCAACGAATTTTTCGTAAATCTCAATGATACCGCCAAGTTTAACATCCAATTCATGAGGATCCTTATGAGAAAGGTCAAGGAATACCATGTTTTCACCGTTAACACCCAATTTTTGATTCACGCAGACATCAAAAATTTCACGTGTTGCGATATCACGTGGTACCAGGTTTCCGTATGCAGGATATTTTTCCTCTAGGAAGTACCAAGGCTTTCCGTCTTTATATGTCCAAACACGGCCGCCTTCACCACGTGCAGATTCACTCATTAAGCGAAGTTTATCGTCACCAGGGATGGCAGTTGGGTGAATCTGAATCATTTCACCGTTTGCATAATATGCACCCTGCTGATAAACAATCGATGCTGCAGAACCAGTGTTAATTACTGAGTTTGTAGATTTACCAAAAATAATACCAGGTCCGCCAGTTGCCATAATTACGGCATCTGCAACGAAGGATTTGATTTCCATTGTTTTTAAGTCTTGGGCAACGATTCCACGGCAAACGCCTTCCTCGTCAACGACTGCACCTAAAAACTCCCAGCCTTCATATTTAGTAACAAGCCCTGCTACCTCGTGGCGGCGAACCTGCTCATCCAATGCATATAAAAGCTGCTGACCAGTTGTTGCACCTGCAAATGCAGTTCTGTGATGTTGAGTTCCCCCGAAACGGCGGAAGTCTAATAAGCCTTCTGGAGTACGGTTAAACATAACACCCATCCGGTCAAATAAATTGATAATACCAGGCGCGGCATCACACATTGCCTTAACCGGAGGCTGGTTTGCCAAGAAATCTCCGCCGTAAATCGTATCATCGAAGTGAATCCATGGGGAATCCCCTTCACCTTTAGTATTTACTGCTCCATTAATACCGCCTTGGGCACAAACAGAGTGAGAGCGTTTAACAGGAACAAGAGAAAATAATTCTACAGGAGTTCCGTGTTCTGCAACTTTAATAGTTGCCATCAAGCCGGCCAATCCGCCACCGACAATGATCACCTTACCTTTACTCATCGTGACTCACTCCCTTAATCCAAATCCAATATTTTTCCAATCAAGAAATCATTAATTTATTAAACAAAAGCTAATAGAGTTTGAACGGCTACGATAGATAGCAGTACAAAAACTACCATCGTAAAATATGTAGCAACAGTTTGTGACCGTGGGGATTGCGTAATACCCCAGCTTACCATGAAAGACCATAATCCGTTCGCAAAGTGGAAAATAGCTGAAATAATACCAATTACATAAAATGCAAACATGACTGGTGAAGAAAGAATATCATGCATCATTTGGAAGTTAACCTCAGCACCAAATGCAGCGGCAATACGTGTTTCCCACACATGCCATGCGATAAAAATAAGAGTGATTACCCCTGATACACGCTGAAGCAGGAACATCCAGTTTCTAAAGAAACCAAATCTTGAAACATTGTTTTTTGCTGTAAATGCAATGTACAGACCATAGATTGCATGGAACAGCAAAGGTAAATAAATTACTACTGTTTCAAGGACAATACGGAACGGAAGTGTCCCCATGAAATTTGCTGCCTTGTTGAAGGATTCCACTCCTTCTGTTGCAAAGTGGTTGACAATCAGGTGCTGAACAATGAATACCCCGATTGGGATAACCCCAAGCAACGAGTGCAGTCTCCGATTGAAAAATTCGCGATTCCCCGCCATTGATTTACCCCCTTTTAAATTTTAAAAAATGATGTTAAGTTTTAACTTCCTTCATTAATATAACCTAGCATCACTGTGACAATTATGTGACATGTCCATTTTACTCCCAACATCATAGAGCGTCAAGGAAACGGATACATAAAAAAGTGTTGAAAACTAAAATTTTTAAAATATATTGATATTATGATAGATATGAATTTCAGCATGTTATCGTTTTGTAAGCGCTTTATTTTTACTTGTAATTACCAACATCTTACGGGAAAATTTTTTTCCTATATCGGAAACGATAATTATGATAAGAAATAAGAACAAATATTGTAAAATAATAAATTTCTTTGCGACTTCTTTACATTATTAGAAAACTGTACTGAAACACAACTCTATTTGTATATAATAGAATGATAGAAAGAGGGGAAGTAAATGAAAGAAAGTGCAGTAATGGACCAAGATCTACAAACGCCTGAACCAAGGACAGTCTCTATATTTGGCTATGAATTAATTAGAGAAGTTCTTCTCCCTGAGATTTTCGGCAAGGACACTCCTGAAATTCTTTACTGGGCAGGGAAACGTCTCGCTCGAAAATATCCTTTGGAAAGCTACGAAAGCCTGATAGATTTTTTTGCAAAAGCTTCATGGGGTGAGTTAGAAATTAAGAAGGAAGCAAAAAATGAGCTGGAATTCGAGTTGGCAAGTCCAATGATTGTATCGCGTGTTAAATCAAAAGCGGAAAACTTCTTTCAACTTGAAGCCGGCTTCCTTGCTCAGCAAATCGAAGTCCAAAAAGGGGCCATCGCGGAAGCCTTCGAACACCCGGTCAAAAAATCAAACAAAGTTTGCTTCACCGTCAAATGGGATAAAGACTAAAAGAAAGGGGGGCAAAGCCCCCCT